>NZ_JAPDUI010000038.1 GCF_025980345.1 Arenimonas sp. GDDSR-1
CAGGAGCAGGAGCAAAAGGGCTGTAAATCGCATGGTGAGCCTCCCTGTGGGTACCCAGTGTGTATCAGCAACACCCGAAAAAAAACCGCAGCCCGGAGGCTGCGGTTTCGGTTTCCGATGGTGGCTTATCAGAAGTTGACGGTCAGGCTCGACCAGTAGTAACGACCGACGGTGTCGAAAGTGCGTTCGTCGGTGTTGCCGTTCAGCGAGTTGTTCTGGTAAATCAGCGGCGGCTGTTTGTCGAACACGTTGTCGACGCCCAGACGGAACTTGACCTTGTCGATGCTGACCCCGAACTGCAGGTTGTGGTAGGTGTAGGCGCCGATCGAGAACTGGCAACGCGGATCGCCGGCAGGAACGCCGAGGTTGGCGCAGGTGCCGTCCGGTTCGGTGCTGCCGACCGTGAAGCCGTCCACATAACGCATGGTCCAGGAAACATCGTAGATGTCCTTGCTCCAGCCCAGATTACCCAGGGCGCGCCATTGGCTGTAGTTGCCCATGCCGCCGTTGGCCGAGGACAGGAAGGTACCGGCGTTTTGCTGTTGAGCGATTAAATCACCATTGTAAATCACGTCCACGTCGAACTTGTCGAGGTAGGTCGCGTCCAGGCTGGCGCGGAACTTGCCGAACGAGGTGTCCTTGCGGTACTTGAAGCCGATGTCAACGCCGGAGGTGTCGTACTTACCGACGTTTACGCGGCGATCGAACAGGATTTCGACTTCACCGCTCGGACGACGGCTGAACAGTGAACATACCGGCGACGGGTTGGCGGCGGTACTGCTGAAACAAGCATTGAGGATATTCTGAGTGCCGATGGTGCCGATGGCATTATCCAGTTTGGCGTTCCAGAAGTCGACTGTGGTCGAGAAACCGTCGAACCAGGACGGTTCATACACGAAACCAACGGTGGTCACGGTGCCCTCTTCCGGTTGAAGCGTATCGGTGCCGCCCTTGATCGCGTTCAACTGCGTGTCCGACTGGCGGAAAGTGCCGTCGGCGGTGACGTTGGCACAGGCCGGATTGGTCGAAATGCCGCCGCCGACCTGACTGATCCCGTTGCAGGGATCCGAGAAGCCATCCGATGCTGCCGCTAAACCACCGTAAAGGTCGGTGATGGTCGGGGCGCGGAACACTTCCGCGTAGGTGCCGCGGAACAACAGCTGTTCCGACGGACGCCATTCCAGACCCAGTTTGCTGTTGATGGTGCTGCCGAAGGTTGAGTAATCCGACCAGCGGGTACCGAACGAGGCGTTGAAGGTATCCGTAATCGGAATCAGGGCCTCGCCGTAGATTTCCTTCACGGTGTAGCTGCCTTTGGTCGGCGCGGTACACAGTTCCGAGGAAATGCCGCAGGTGTAATCAGCGCTTGGATCAACGATGGCGGCGTCAAACGGATCGAATTCCAGAGCATTCTTGCGGTACTCCACACCCACCGCGGCCTGCACGGTGCGACCGCCGAGCTCGAACAGATCGCCGCTGAAGTTGGCCTGGAAACCCTTCTGGGTTTCAACCTGCTTGTGCAGCACATCCAGGCTGATGGCATCGAGTGCCGCCAGCTGGGCCTGGCCGGCTGCGCTGTTCGGATCAAAGTTGCCGACGAAGTCGATCGGGGTACAGCCCGGAACCGGAGTGGTGAAGGTGCCGTCGGTGTAGCAGACGCCGCCTTGTGATGGTCCGAGTGCTTTTTCTAAGGCAACATAATCGATGTAGCCCTGATTATCATTATTCTGTTTAATCTTTCCGTAGCTGATGTTCGTGTCCCAGGACCAAGAGGTGTCGGCGAAGTCACCTTTCAGGCCGGCGTTGAGCTGCGTCACATCGGTCACGTATTCATAGCGGCGGTTGCCCAAACGGCTCAGACGCAGGCGGATGTCGTTGACCTGCTGGCCGAACGGATTGTATTGACTGTATTGCGACAGGGAAATGCCGTCGGACAGGCCGTCGAACGGCAGCGGCGCGATCTGCGAGGCCGAGCGGGTCTTGTTGGCGAAGGCATCGACATAGGCGGTGACGTTGTCGGTGATGTCGAAATTACCGGTTACGAACAGGCCCGAGCGTTCCTGCGGGGTCAGTTCGAGGTTACCAACAGCTTGGTAGTTGAACGAATCGCGGCCGAAGCTGAAGCAGCGGAAATCACTCAAGGCCGTACCGGAAGCGCCCGGAATCAGTGTGACGTTCACCGTGTTGTTGGAAGTGTTGACACCGCAGCCGCCGGTTGTTGCGTAGTAATTACCTGCCGGGGTGGAAGCATCGAGATAGTAGCGGCCGGTCAGCGCACGGCTGGAGCCGCCCTGCACCACGCCGGTGCTGGAGGTGGATCCCAGCGACAACGCGTAGTAGGAGAATGCGCGGGCCGAAGCGCGAACTTCGTCCTGCTTGTTGTAGTTGGCGCTGACGATGATGTTGCCGCGATCGCCGGAGGCGCCCCAAGTGACGCTGGCGCCTTGGCGCTGGCCGTCATGGCGCGAGGAAAGACCGTAATCGACACGCGCTTCAAGGCCGTCGAAGTTCGATTTCAGGATGAAGTTGACCACGCCGCCGACGGCGTCGGAACCGTAAATCGCGGAGGCGCCGTCTTTCAGCACTTCCACGGTCTGCACCATCGACATCGGAATGGCGTTGACGTCGCGGGTGACGATGCGGCGGCCATTGACCAGGATCAGGGTGCGTTCATCGCCGAGGCCGCGCAGGGACACGGTGGCGGCACCGGTACCGCCGCCGTTGTTGACGGCCGGGTTGGTGGCGGCGCCGGCTACTGCGGGGATGTCCTGCAGGAAATCACCGATGGTCAGTGCGCCGGTCTTGTCGATGGCTTCGCGTTCGAGTTGGAACACCGGGCTGGCGGTTTCGGCATCAACGCGCTTGATGCGGGAGCCGGTGACCTGGACGGTGTCGATGGTTTTGGCTTCTTCCTGGGCCTGTGCGGCCGGAGCCAGCAAGGCGCCGGCGCCCAAAACCAGGGCGCTGTGTACAGCGGCGCTGAGTTTTTTACGATTGATCATGAGATTCACCCTTTGGTCGATATAGATATAGTTTTTTTTGAAGCGCTCACCCGTGTCCGAGCGAAAAATAAAACAGGTATTACCTGCTCATTATTAAGAGTTTTTTAACACTTTGTCGAGTGCCATGCGTAAAAAACCGTTAAATTTCTTGACAAGCTCTTTAAAATTGACTGTTCTATAAGGTCTACGGGGGAACATTCGAATGAAATATCACAAAGCATCTATGCGTACAGGCTTGAATTCACTACTGATTCTGGCATTTTGCCTGGGTCTGACGGCCTGTTCCGACAAGAAAGACGAGCAGGCGGCGGCTGAAAGCGCGGCCAAGGTCCATAAGCAGAAAATACAGACCTCCATTGACCGGCTGGTGCAGTGGCCGGAAAAAGACCTCCGCGATCGCGCCCGGAAAGCGGTGATGGAGCAGCGCTGGGTCAAGCCCAGCGGCAACAGCGCGCTCGAGTACTATCTGGCCCTGCGTCAGAAGCTGAAGACCCCGGATGAATCGGTGGAAACGGCCATTACCGACATCGTGCCGTATGCCGTCATCGGCATGGATCAGGCCATTGCCAAATTCGACGACCGTGAGGCCCTGCGTCTGGAAGGCCTGATCCGTCTCGCCGACCCGAATGCCCCGGCGCTGGCGCGGGTCAAAACCGATCTGGAAAAAATGAAGGCCCGTCAGGCCGCGGCCGAAGCCAGCGCCGCCACCGAAGAAGAAGACAAGGCCGCCGCCGAAGCCAAAGCTCTGGCCGATGCCGCCAAGGCCAAGGAAGAAGCGGCCAGGAAGGCCAAAGAAGCCACCGCCGGGCAACCCGCCGCCACACCGGTGGTGCAGGCCCCGGCACCGGTGGTGCAGGCCCCGGCGCCGGTGGTGCAAGCCGCGCCGCCGCCGGAACCGGTGGCCCAGCAGCCCGCCGCCAAGGCCGCCATCGTGCCGATCAGCACGCCGCAGCCGCCCTATCCGCGTGAAGCCCTGGCTTCGGGTACCAAGGGCGAAGTGGTCGCCGAAATCACCATCAACGGTGCCGGCGATGTCACCGGCGTGCGCATCATCAGTGCCTCGCCGCGCAATGTTTTCGACAAGACCGTACAGAGCACGGTTCGGCGCTGGAAGTACCGCGGCAACGGCGAGACCACCACCATCCGCCGCACCTTCGCATTCAACTGATGCCCAAGGTCCGGTTTGAACTGGAAGGTGAATTCGTCGAGCTCAACCAGCTGCTGAAGCTGGTTGGGCTGTGCGACAGCGGCGGCATCGGAAAACAGATCGTAGCCAGCGGCGCCGTTTCGGTCGATGGCCGCCAGGAGCTGCGCAAAACCGCCAAGATCCGCAGCGGGCAGACGGTCAGCCTCGAGGATGTTGAAATCGCCGTGATCTGAGCCGGATCATCAGGGTCGACGGCGCGCTTGCGGGCAGCCGCGAACATGATCATCGACCATGCCGACCGCCTGCATGAAGGCGTAAATGATGGTGCTGCCGACGAAATTGAATCCGCGTTTGCGCAGATCCTTGCTCAGCGCATCCGAGACCGCGCTGCGCGCCGGGATATCAGCCATGGAAGCGGGACGGTTGATGAGCGGCTTGCCGCCGACGAAGCCCCAGAAATACGCATCCAACGAACCGAATTCGGCGATGATCTGCTGCGCGGCGCGGGCATTGCGGGCCAGCGATTCAAGTTTGAGCCGGTTGCGTACCAGGCCGGCGTCCTGCATCAGCCGTGCCACATCCTTTTCGGTGAAACGCGCCAGGCGATCGATATCGAATCCGTGCAGTGCCTTGCGGTAATTTTCGCGTTTGCGCAGGATGGTGATCCAGCTCAATCCGGCCTGGGCGCCTTCCAGAATCAGGAACTCGAACAGCACGCGGTCATCGTGCACCGGCACGCCCCATTCGCTGTCGTGATAGGCGACATACAGCGGATCCTCGCCGCACCACGGACAGCGGGCCATCACCAGCCCTCCGACAGCACGCGCTCGAACTGCCAGATGAAATACTCGGCATCCTCCAGACTCAGACACATCGGCGGCTTGATTTTCAGCACGTTGTTGCGCTCGCCGGTCGGCTGGATGATGATGCCGAGCTCACGCAGGCGTTCACAGATGGCGAAGCATTCGGCGGTGGCCGGTTCCAGACTGTGGTGGTCGCGCACCAGTTCCACGCCCTGATACAGCCCCATGCCGTGCACTGCACCGATCAACGGATAGCGCGATTGCAGATCGCGCAATTCGGCCGCCAGATAATCGCCGACCACGGCGGCGTTGACCTGCAGGTTTTCGTCGCGCAGCACATCCAGTACGGTCATGCCGGCCACGCAGGAGGCCGGGCTGCCGCCGGCCGAAGAGAACAGGCTACCTTGCACCGCGAACGCCTCGGCAATGGCGCGGGTGGTAATCACCGCGCCGAGCGGATAGCCGTTGCCCATGGCCTTGGCCACGGTGATCATGTCCGGCGTCACGCCCTGCAGTTCGTGCGCCCACCAGTGGTGGCCGAGCCGGCCGTAGCCGACCTGCACCTCATCGGCGATGCACAGACCGCCGTGTGCGCGGATGGCTGCATAGGCGGCCGCCAGATAGCCTTTCGGCAGCAGCACGCCGCCGGCATTGCCGAACGCCGGTTCGGCGATGAATGCGGCCGGCGGCTTGCCGTGCGCGGCAAGATCGTCGATCAGCGCACGGAATTCACTGGCATACCCCGTGACCGCTTCGGAGCCGCGGTAACGGCCGCGGTAACTGTTCGGCGCCGCCGCCAGATGCACCCAGTCGGGCCGCGTGCCGAGCGCATTCGGATTGTCGGCCACCGAGGTGGTCACCGCATCCGAGAGCAGCGTCCAGCCGTGATAGGCCTCGCGCACCGCCACGATATCCATACGTCCGGTGACGGTCTGCGCCATGCGCAGCGCCAGGTCGACCGCTTCCGAGCCGGAATTGACCAGCAATACGGTATCCAGCCCCGGCGGCGCCAGCGCCGCCAGCCGCTCCGAAAATTCCGCGACGGCGGCATAGTGGAAACGCGAATTGGTATTCAGCGCCAGCAGCTGCTGGTGCACGGCCTCGGCCAGCCGCGGGTGGCCATGGCCGATGGCCGCGACGTTGTTGACCATGTCCAGATAGGCGCGCGCCGAGGTATCCACCAGATACTGTTTCCAGCCGCGTTCGATCTGCATCGGCGTGCGGTAATAGTGCACCTGCACTTCCGCGAAAGCGGCCTTGCGTCGCGCCATCAGCGCATCGCCGTCCGGGAACTCGGCGGCGAATCGGCCGCCCAGAAGATACGACGGGTCCGGGCATAGCGCCGCCCATGCCGCGCCGGTATCGACCCGGCAGAAGCGCGGCGGTTCCAGCGTTTCGCTCAGACACAGCTGCACATGCACGGCCGCTGCGGTGCTGCTGCCGAATATCTGCCCGCGTTTGACCGCATCGCCGATCGCAAGCGTGTGTGCAAGGCCCTGCAAATAAAGCCTGCCTGCCGCGCAGGACAGGACCAGTTGTCGCTCATCGGCGGATTCCACCCGGGCATCGAGCGGCATCTGTGCCACGCTGCCTTCCGGAACGCGCAGGCTGATGCCGAGCGCGATGTTTTCGGGAGACTGTTCCGACAGCGGCGGCGTGCGCGTGAACCGGCATTCGCCGTAGCGGGTGACGGCTGCGCCGGTACGGAACGCGGCTTTGGCCAGCAGCCGGGCTTCCGCCTGCGGCTCCTGCCAGACGCCGGCGTGCAACAGCGGGCTGTTCGCCGACAAATCGAGGCTGTCGAATTGGGTGACGGCCGGAAACAGCGGCGCGCATCCGGCAAGCGCATTGCACATGCGCTGCTGATCGGCATCGAGACCGAAACCGAGGGCTTCGCGCAACGCCGCTTCGGCCAAGGCGAACGGCACGGACGCCGCCACTTCGAAAAGACGCCATTCGTTTTCAATCGGTTCCAGCACGGAAGGATTGTCAGGATCGAGCCGGGCCTGGTGTTCACCGCTGACCACCAGCACACCGCCGCGCAGCACCATCAGCGGCCAGAACGCCGCCACTTCGGTTTCATTCAAAGGCGCATGCTGATGGAAGGCACGTACCGCATGCAGGATTTCGAACGGCGCTTCCGGCCGGTGGTGCAGCACCGACGAGCAGGTGATGGCCAGTTCGCCGATCCGCCACGAGCGCGTCAGATCGCCGAAGTCGATGACGCCGTCGGGACGTACGCGACCGGCGGCATCGCGCGGGCCGACGACATTGTCATCGGTGGCATCACCGTGGATGGCCTGCAGCGGAAGCCCGGATTTGAGCGGCTGCAGCCGGCGCGCGGCTTCGGCGCAGGCCCGGATGATCTGCCGGCGGCGGTCGGCGCTGCGAACGTCGGCATTCAGCGCGGCAATCACCGCCTCGGCCTCGCGCAGGTCCCACTGTACTGCGCGTTGCAGACCCGGATGCTCGAAATCGGCAAGGGCCGCGCACAGGCGGCCGGCGATGTTGCCGAGATCGGTGATGACTTCCGGCGCCAGATAACGGGTGCCGGTCAGCGGGCTGCCTTCCACATACGACAGCAGGCGCACCAGCAAGCGGTCGTCACCGACCGGCCATTGCTGAATCATGCCGCCATCGGGCGCGGCGAACGGCAGCGGGGCATGCAGTCCCGGATCGCGTTCGGCGACATGGCGCATGGCGGCATTCTGCGCCTCCAGGCTGGCCCGGCCCCAGCTGCGGTTGGCGATTTTCAGCACGCGCGCACCGGCCGGCGTGTCGATCCGGAAGTTGCGGTCCTGCGAACTGCCGAGTTCGCGGATCGGACCGCGGATGCCGAACAGGGCGTCGGCGATGTCACGCGCCAGCACGTCGTTGACGGCCGGCCGCGGCGCGATGGCGATCTCGGTAGGGTTCATGCGCGTTCCAGGCTTCCAGAATCCGGGCGGGTCGGACCCTCATTCTAGCGCACGCAATTGCCGTCGATGGCTTACACTAGCGGCCAGAAAGCACGGATGAACGAGGGGACGGCACCGGTGTTTCGAATTTCGAGAGTACTCCTGATTCTGGCGGCCCTGCTGACCGGGCCGGCGCAGGCCTTGGACAAAAAGCCGTTGTCGGCCTATTCGCGGGAAACCTGGACCACCCGCAACGGCCTGCCGCACAATCAGGTCAATGCCGTAACCCAGACCCCGGAGGGCTATCTCTGGTTCGCGACCTGGGAAGGTCTGGTGCGCTACAACGGCCAGGATTTCCGCATCTTCTCGCCGAAGAATGTTCCCGAGCTGCGCGATCACGGCATCCGTTCGGTCAGCACCGGCGCCGGCGGCCGGCTGATCGTGGCGACCTCGCGCGGCGGGGTTTCGATACGCGCGCGCGGGCACTGGAAAACCTACGGCAAGGAAGACGGTCTGGCCCAGAATGAAACCATGGCCGCCATCGAAGACGGCGAAGGCGCGGTCTGGGTCGCGCATGAAAGCCAGGGCCTGTCGCGCATCGGCCGCGACGGCAAAATCCGCACCTATCACGCCAAAGACGGGTTGCCCAACGAACGCCTGTATGCGCTTTACATGGACGGCAGCAAGGCAGTCTGGGTCGGCACCGCCGATGGCATGGCACGCATCCAGAACGGCCGCATCCAGACCTTCAACGAAGCCCAGGGCCTGCCGCACGGCGCGGTGTATGCGATGCTCGAATCGCCGGAGGGCGGCCTGTACATCGGCACCCATCATGGCCTGTATACCGTGCGCAACGGCGAGTTCAAAGCCGTGCCCGGATTTCCCGATGAGGCCGTGATCAGCCTCAGCATCGACAAGGAAGCCAATCTCTGGATCGGCACGGTCAACCGCGGCATCCTGCGCATGGGCGCGCGCGGCCTGGAAGCGCTCGATGCCACCGACGGACTGCCCAATAACCGCGTCAGCGCGCTGTACAGCGACCGCGAGGGCAATCTCTGGGCCGGCAGCAACGCCGGCCTGGTGCGTTTCGCCGATACCCCGTTCGTCACCCTCGACAACTACCAGGGCCTGACCGACAACTACGTGCGCGCCATCGCCGAAACCAGTGACGGCAGCCTGATGATCGGGACTTCGCGCGGCCTGAACCGGTACGCCAATGAACGCATCAGCGCCGTTCAGGACCATCCCAGCCTGAAAGACGATGCCATCCTGAGTCTGGCGCCGAGCAAGGACGGCAGCGTCTGGGTCGGCATGTATTCCACCGGACTGATCAACTGGAAAAACGGCGTGGTCCGTGAAAGCATCGAAAACGGCAACCCGCTTTACGGTTCGCAGATCCGTGCGCTGCTGGAAGACGTGGACGGCAGCCTGTGGGTCGGCACTTCGCGCGGCGTATACCACAAGCGCGGCACCGCCCTTGAACGCTTCGGTGAAGCGGACGGCCTGCCGCGCGATTTCATCCTCAGCCTTTTCCGCGCCCGCAGCGGCCGGCTCTGGGTCGGCACCGCCAACGGCCTGGGCTACATTGAAAACGGCAAGGCCGGACGGCTGGACATCTCCAAATATCAGGCGGCGGAAGACGTGTTCGGATTCGCCGAGGATGCCGACGGCACCCTGTGGATCGCCACCGACCGCGGCGTGCTTCGTCTGCGCCAGGGCCGCATCGATGTGGTCGGTACGCCCCAGGGGCTGCCGGTCGCGACCATTTTCCAGATCGTGACCGACACCTACGGCAATTTCTGGCTGACCTCCAACCGCGGCGTGGTGTACGTGACCCGCGCCGAAATGGATGCCGCCGCCAGCGGCCGCATCGCCCGCGTCAATCCGGTCAGTTTCGCCGAAGCCGACGGCATGGGCAGTGCGCAATGCAACGGCAGCGCCGGACCGGCCGCGCTGCGCGCGCGCGACGGCAGCATCTGGGTCGCCACCGCCAAGGGCGTCGCCATCGTCCAGCCCGACGAGCTGGCGCGCTATCAGGTGGCCCCGCCGCCGGTGGTGATCGAAAGCGTGATGGTCAACGACCAGCCGGTCGAAGCCGACGGCCTGCTGAAGCTGCCTTCGGGCACCCGAAAACTGGAACTGTTTTACGTCAGCCTGAGCTTCCGCACGCCCGAACAGATCCGTTACCGCTACCGTTTGGAAGGCTTCGACAACCAGTGGATCGACCGCGATCAGCTGCGCAACGTGCAGTTCACCAACCTGCCGCCGGGCCGCTACACGTTCCGGGTCAGCGCTTCGGTGCGCGGCGGACCGTGGAGCAAGGACGGCGCCAGCCTGCCGTTCGAGATCGCGCCCAAGTTCTACCAGCACATCTGGTTCATTCCGGCATTGCTGGCCCTGATTGCGTTGTTGATCTATGGGCTGTTCCGTGCCCGCATCCGCCAGCTGAAAGCGCGTGAAGTCGAACTCAGCGGCATCGTCGAGGAACGCACGCGCGCCCTGTTCGAGAAGAACGCCGAACTCGAGCAGCTCAATCTGCGCATCAGCGAGCAGTCCGAGGCCTTTGCCCGGCAGGCACGCACCGATGCGCTGACCGGTCTGCCGAACCGGCGCAGCATGGATGAAGTGCTGCAGCAGGAATTCAGCGCCGCGGTGTCGGCCGGTACGCCGTTCTGTTTCGCCCTGCTCGACATCGATCACTTCAAACGCGTCAACGACACCTTCTCGCACGACGCCGGCGACCAGGCCCTGATCCGCGTGGCCGAGGCCATGCGCCGCGTGCTCGGCGATGCCAGCCACGGCCGCCGGCGCGGCAGCGATCTGTGCGCGCGCTGGGGCGGTGAGGAATTCGCATTGCTGTTTCCGCAGCAGTCGCTGCCGGAGGCCCTGGCGCTGTGCGAGCGCATCCGCGAGGCGGTGCAGGCCATCGATTGCAGCGATTTCGCCCCCGGTTTGACGCTCAGCGCCAGCCTCGGTCTGGTCGAGCGTGGCGAAACGGCGCATCACGAGCGCTTGGTGACCAAAGCCGATGCCCATCTGTATGCGGCCAAGAACGGCGGCCGCAACCGCGTCGTTGCCGGCTAGGGCGTTATGCGGAACCAGTAGCGGTAGGTTTTCGGTTGGCCCTGCACGCGGACGTTCTCAAGCGTAACCGCGTAGCGCTCACCGGCAATCAACGCTCCGGTGCGGAATTGCAGACTGTTCGGCAGGCCGTAAAAGCGGTTGTCGGCGATCACGCCGCTGACCCGCAGCGGTCTTCCCGATGCCGGCACCACCTGGATCCGGGTCTGCGAAAAATCGACGGCGGCATTGCCCGACTTGGTTCCGGCATCAATCATCAACGCCACCGAAAGCGGCGCGCCTTCGGTGTAAAAACGCGCCGGATAGTCGCCGACGGGGTAAGCGATCAGTTCCGGGCCGATGGCCGGCACCGCGGTTTTTTCCGGCCGCATGATTTTCAGCACCGAAGCCACGCTCTGGTTGCGGCCATCGACGGCGCCGGATACCCGCCCGTAAGCAATGCGTTTCAGGAACGGATCGAGCAGCCAGCGCCGGTGGCCGATCCCGGCGACAGAGCGCGCTTCGGTATCGGTCAGCCAGACGATGATGTCCTGCTCCGGGGTATGGAAGGCGATGTTGGCGGCGGTGACGCCGCCGCTAAGCAGGCTGGCGCCGGCGGTTTTGGCGGCTATCGCGGTCCAACAGCGCCACTGCGGCGGCGGTGCGTGATCGATGCGGCCATTGGCCGCCATCAGCAAGGCGGTCTGCATCACGGCATCCTGTTCGCCGTCCTCATACTGCACCGGGGTCAGGCCGTGCAGTTTGCGGATGGCGTTCAGTGTATCCAGCACCTGTTGCCGCTGCGCGTCGTGCAGGATGCCTGCCCGGCAAGCCGCCGGTTCAGGCTGCTGTTGGTAAAGCGCGGCCGACAGTTTCTGGAAGTCGGGATAAAACCCGTCGCCGGCCTGCGCGTTGCCGGCAGCCAAGGCCAGCATGAAAAAAACCGGCCGGCTCAGCACAGCCACGCGCTGCAATCCCAGCCCAGCAGCTGCTGCAGGTGTTCGGTGTCTTGCCGGAAACAGTCCAACAGCAATCGACGGTCCGTTTCGGCCATCGGTTCCGGATAGGGATAGGCATGCACGCGGCGCGGCGCGATGCCCTGCAGGCGCGGCACGCCGAGAAAATCACAGATCCGTGCCAGCACGGCTTCCGGTTCGGCCTGCAGGCGCTCGTGGCGCAGGATCAGGGTCTGCTCGCGCGGAAAATGCTGCCACAGGCGCGTCAGCTGCTGCGCATACAGGCCGCGCCGGATGCAGGTGTAACCGGAGGCCTCGCCGTTGGCAGAGGAGGCCATGATCGCCAATTCGCGCTCCAGCGCCTCACGGAAACCGACGGTGCTTTCGCCCCGGGCACGGAACATGTTCCAGTGCGAGTAGGCGCGGCTGACCGGATGGCGCAGTACCGCGATCAGCTTCATGGCCGGATTGTAGGCGCGGATGCGCGGCATCACGTCCGGTTTGTACAGATAGATCGGCGTGGTTTCGCCGAGCAGCCGGTGCCGGGCTTCCGGCGCGAACCAGGCATGGTAGGCGGCGTAATCCGGCGCGCCGCCGGCGAAGGCGGCATCGTCGTCGAAGTAGTGCAGTTCCTTTTTCGCCGGAAAGCACAGCAGCGGGTGCTGGCGCAGGTAGACATCCAGCGCGGTGGTGCCGCATTTCTGGGCACCGCAGATCAGGAAGTCGACGCTGCGCATGGCGCCGGACTCAGGCCGAAACCGCCAGTTTTTCGTTGTGGTAGCGTCGTGCCGCGATCCACCACAGCACCGCGCCCAGGCCGAAGCCGCAGGCCAGATACACGCCCCACTCGGCCGGAAGGATGGTTTCGCTGCGCACGACCTTCAGGATCATCTGGTTCTGCGCCAGGAACGGCACCGCGAACTGCCAGAGCGCGTTCTTCATCGGATTGACCATCAGGATCACGGTCGGCAGGATCGGCAGCATCATCAGGATCGACATGTAGCTCTGCGCTTCCTTGACCGATTTGGCACCGGCGGCGATCACGGTCAGCAGACCGGTGCCGATCAGCACGATGGGCACCAGCACCAGCAGCATCTGCGCGATCTGCAGCCAGCTCAGGGACAGCTTGATGCCCAGACTCGGCGCCAGCAGGAATGCGGCCTTGAACGACAGCAGGGTCAGCAGCAGGGTCAGCATGCCGAAGGCGCAGGCCGCCAGAATCTTGCCGCTCATGATCAGCCCGCGGGCGGCCGGCGTGGCCAGCAGCGGTTCCAGCGACTGCCGTTCGCGTTCGCCGGCGGTGGCGTCGATGACCAGATAGGCGCCGCCGAGAAAGCCGCTCAGAATCAGCAGATAGGGCAGGAATGCCAGTGCCTGGCCGATGCGGCTTTCCGGCGTGGCCAGATCCTTGCGTTCCACCAAGACCGCCTGCGTCGCGCTCGGACTGATCCCGCGCGACAGCAGACGCAGGGCGCCGGTGCTGCGGCCGTAGTTTTCCAGCAGGCCGGAAACCCGTTCGACCGGAATGCGCGCATCGTCACGCGAGCTGTCGTGCCAGATCGCGACCGGAGCCGGTTCGCTGGCGCGCCATTTTTCGGCGTACTCCTTGGAGATGACCAGAATCACGTCGACATTCTGCGCGGCGATTTCGCCTTCGGGGTTGGCCGGCGCCGGTTTGATCACGACATTGCGGCCGGACAGCCAGTGCACCAGATTCGGCGCGTGCTCGGCACCGATCACCGGCAGTTCCAGTGGTTTTTCCAGCTGCGTGCTGACCCGGTTGCTGGCCAGTTTGCCCAGGCCCAGAATCAGTGCCGGAAACAGCAGCGGCCCCATCAGCAGGGAAATGGCCACGGTCTTGCGGTCGCGGAACAGATCCAGCAGTTCTTTCTTCATTACGGCAATCATGGCGTTCATGCGTGCAGGCCCTCCTCGCTGCCGATCACTTTGACAAAGGCTTCTTCCAGGTTGGCCTCCCCGGTCTGGGCACGGATCTCGTCCGGCGTGCCGTTGGCCATGACCTTGCCGTGCGCGATCACCACGATGCGGTCGCACAGCGCGGCCACCTCCTGCATGATGTGGCTGGAGAAGATCACGCAGCGGCCCTCGGCCTTCAATTGCAGCAGAAATTCGCGCAGGGCGCGGGTGGTCATCACGTCCAGGCCGTTGGTCGGTTCGTCGAGGATGACGTTTTTCGGATCATGCACCAGTGCCCGCGCGATCGCGGTCTTGGTGCGCTGGCCCTGCGAGAAGCCTTCGCACTGGCGGTCGATGAATTCGGCCATGCCCAGCGCCGCCACCAGCCGCTCCGTGCGTTCGGCGATCAGCGCTTCGCTCATGCCGTGCAGGCGCCCGAAGTAGGCGATGTTCTCGCGCGCGGTCAGACGCTTGTACACGCCGCGCGCATCCGGCAGCACGCCCAGACGCGTACGTACGGCCACGCTGTCGGCGGCGGCCGAGAAGCCGTCGACCTCGATGCTGCCGGTGTCCGGCTGCATCAGGGTGTACAGCATGCGCAGCGTGGTGGTCTTGCCGGCGCCGTTCGGGCCGAGCAGGCCGGTGATCTGGCCATCCGGGGCGGTGAAACCGACGCCCTGCACGGCGTGCACCGTGCCGGTTTTGGTTTTGAACTGTTTATGCAGATCGTTGACGGTAATCATGGCGAGTCCTCAGGGTTCCCAGCCGTTCAGGCCGGTGAACATCGGTGCGTAAGTCAGGGTTTTGATGCAGGCATCGTCCAGGTGTTTGGCGTCGGCGCTTTCCAGGAATTTGGCGAACAGCTTGGGCATGCAGCCGATCGGCAGCACGTTGTGGCCCTGGCCTTTGGCGATGATGTGTTTGGAATTCGGCAGATGCTTGGCGACAAGATCGCCATAGCGCGGGGGGGTGACCGGATCGAACTCGCCGGACAGGATCAGCACCGGCAGATCGCCCTGTAGCGGCGTGCGGAAATCGGCCGGCCGGGTTTTGTGCGGCCAGACCGCGCACTGCGCTTTCAGCAGGTCCACCAGTCCGGTGCCGAGCAGGCGTTTGCCGTCTTCCGGATCGACCACCAGATCGGGCGCATCTTCACCGCACATCACCGACAGCTGCATGCCGTGCATGATCTGGTCGGAAATATCGTGGGTCACCATTTCGCTCAGCGCCATCAGCGCATCCACGCGGCCCTGGTTGGCTTCGGCGAACTGCAGCGGCAGCAGGCTGGCGGCCTGCGGCTGGTAGGCCAGCAGACGGGTCAGCATGGCCAGATGGCCGCTGCTGAACTGGCCGTCCTTCCATTCACCGGTGATGGCGTCGCGGTAGTGCACCGGCACCGGGCCTTTGGCCAGGGTGGCCAGCAGGGTGTTCAACTGCGCGCGCGGATCGCCGAGTTTTTCACGGCAGGCTTTGTCCTTGCTGCATTGCGCGAACTGCAGATCGAGCGAGCTTTCCAGATTCTTCGCATGCTCTTGGCCAAGCACGGTTTCCAGCGGCGCGATGCCGTCGATGGTGATGGTGCGAATGTGCTGCGGATAGCGCTTGCCATACAGCTGGGCCATGCGCGTGCCGTAGGAAATCCCGATCAGGTTGATCTTCTCGGCGCCGATGGCCTTGCGGGCGGCATCCAAATCGCGGATGGCGTCCGAGCTGCTGAACTGGGCGACATCGACCTTGCCGGCGTATTGCGCGGCGCAGCGCTTGGCGAAGTTGACGGCGGCATCGGCGCTGTAATCCTCGTCATCCACCACCGAGCTTTCGCCTTTTTCATTCACGCATTTGAGCGGACTGGAATCGCCGGTGCCGCGCTGGTCGAGCAGGATGATGTGGCGCTTTTTGCGCGCCTCGGCGAATGCGCCGGCCACCATCGGAAAGCTGCCGCGTGCGGCCTGGCCGGGGCCGCCGGCGAGCATGAAAATCGGATCCGGCTCGGCGTCGCCGCTGGCCGGCAGCCAGGAAATGGCCAGCGTGATCTTGCGGCCGTCGGGCGCATCGTGGTTTTCCGGAACCTGCAGCGTGCCGCAGTAGGCCATCAGCGATTCGGTGCCTTTGGCCAGCGTGCACGGCGTGAAGCGGATGCTGCCGAGCAGACGGCTGTTGTCGACCTTGGCCACGGCGGCCTTGGGCTTGTCGGCCTTGGCGCTGTCCTTGATCAGGTACGGTTTGGCCACCCACGCCGCCACCAGCAGCAGCACCGCGGCATTCAGCCATTTCTTGTGTTTGTCCTGCATGTTCAGTCCTCCTGAAAAATCGTTTCGATCGGCAGTTCGAACAGGCGCGCCAGTTTGAATGCCAGTTTGATGCTTGGATCGTACTTCTCGGTTTCAATCGCGTTCACGGTCTGCCGCGACACTTCCAGGCGCTCGGCCAGCTCGGCCTGCGACCAGCCGAATTGTTCGCGCAGTTGCCGGACGCGGCTCTTCATACCCGGAAGCGCCAGATGCCGATATAGCGGGTGATGATGTAGGCCAGGCCGATGATCAGCACCAGTAACGACAGCATCTCGCGCGTGTTCACGTCCAGCACCTGGAAGTCGTACAGCAGCAAGAGGGTGTAGCCGGCCAGCAGCCCGGTCATCGAGGACACCGCCATGGCATCCATTTCGATTTTGCGTTCCAGCTCGTCGCATTCGCCGAGGTAGCGGAAGTACAGCCAGAAAATCCATACCAAGGGCGGCAGCGGCAGCACGGCCAGTACGGTCTTGACCGCCTGCGAGGGCGCCGAGGGCTCCAGCAGGTAGGCGCCGATGGTCAGCCCGATATACAGCAGGCCGGGCAGGATGGATTTCAGGTAATAGCGTTTCAGGGGCGTGCGCATGGGGGCCTCAACGGTAACGGCGGATGGCCAGCCATTTGGTCAGGCCGTAAATGCCGCACAGCAGCGGAAACACCCAGATCGCTACGGTGCCGCCGCCGAGGGCGGCCAGAAACAGCAGACCGACGATCAGGCTGCTCAGACTGACCGCTTCCAGTTCGATGCGGCGGATCATCTCGTCGCATTCGCCCAGATAGTCGATGAAGATTTTGCCCACCAAGGCAATCGGCAGCACCGGCAGCAGTGCCATCAGCGCGCGGGCGGCGATCGGCCATTCCGCAGCGAAGGATTTGAGGCCCAGGATCGAGCCGAACAGCAGGGCAACGTACAGAACCATGGCCACCATGAGGCGGCGCGTGTAGCGGCTTTCGGCCGGCGACATCGCGGACTGGCAGGGAAGCAGGGTCGGTTTCATGGCGGCTTAGTCAAGTGAGCTTGACATACGCTACCATGAGTTATGCGGGTCGTGTCAAGCCCGCTTTACATCTTTTTTCATTCCGCGGTCGGCCGCGCCCTCATCCGGGGTTTCGGGCCCGGGGCGGCCTGCTGCGCCGTGGTGGGGTAGGCCGAGGCCACCAGCGCATAGAAATCGCCCTCGTCGCCCGGCGCTTTGGCCAGGGCGTCGTACTCCCGGTACAGGGCCAGGAGCGTGTGGTACAGGTCCTGGGCCTGGGCCGGGCTGAGCTTCATTACCGTCCGGTAGGCCATCAACGCGCCCGCCTCCGGCGGCAGCTTGCCGGTGTCG
>NZ_JAPDUI010000039.1 GCF_025980345.1 Arenimonas sp. GDDSR-1
TCTCGGTGCTGGCCGATACCGCCGTGCGCGCCGCCGATCTGGATGAAGCCAAAGCCAAGCTGGCCAAGGAAGAAGCCGAGCGCGTGCTCGCCAACCGCTCCGAAGCCATGGAAATCGCCGAAGCCCAGACCAAGCTGGCCGAGGCCATGGCCCAGCTGCAGGCGCTCGAACGCCTGCGCAAGAACCTCAAGCACTGATCGGAACAAAACCGGCTTCGGCCGGTTTTTTTCTAAGCGGTATTCCTGTATTCAGCCGGCGTCGGCTCGGGCATAATAAAGGTCTGCGGGAGGCATCATGCAAAAGCCCTTACATGTCATCATTCTGGCCGCCGGCGAAGGCAAGCGCATGAAATCGCGGCGCCCGAAGGTGCTGCAGCGCATCGCCGGACGCCCCATGCTCGCCCACACCATCGCCACCGCCCGCGGGCTGGCCGCCCAAGGCATCCATGTCGTGTACGGCCATGGCGGCGATCAGGTCCGGGCCGCGTTCGCCACGCAGGCCGATCTGCATTGGGCCGAACAGGCCGAGCAACTGGGCACCGGCCATGCCGTGCTGCAGGCCATGCCCGGCGTTCCGGATGGCGCGCAGGTATTGGTGCTGTACGCCGATGTGCCGTTGATCACCGAAACCACGCTTCGCCAGTTGCTGGCCGCCGCCGAAGGCGGCACCGCCGTGCTGACCGAAACCCTGGACGATCCCACCGGCTACGGCCGTGTGTTGACCGATGCCGAGGGCCGGGTGCAGGCGATTGTTGAACAGAAGGATGCCGATGCCGCGCAGAAAGCGGTGCGGCAGATCAATACCGGCGTGGTCACTGCCGATGCCGCCATGCTGCGGCGCTGGCTGGCCGGTCTGGGCAATGCCAACGCGCAGGGCGAATACTACCTGACCGACATTTTCGCGATGGCCGCGGCCGAAGGCCAGCCGGCCAAGGCCGTGGGCTGCCTCAGCGCGGGCGAAGCCGACGGCGCCAACGATGCGCTGCAGCTGGCCGTGCTGGAGCGCCGCTACCAGCGCCGGCAGGCTGAAGCCCTGATGCGCGAAGGTGTGCGTTTCGCCGACCCGTCCCGGGTCGATATCCGCGGCTCGGTCAGCGCCGGCATGGATGTCGAAGTCGATGTCGATGTCGTGTTCGAAGGCCGCGTGGTGCTGCATGACGGCGTGCGCATCGGTCCGTTCTGCCGCTTGAAGGATGTCGAGCTCGGCGCCGGCACACTGGTGCACGCGCATTGCGATTTCGACGGCGTACAGACCGGCGCCGATTGCGTGCTCGGTCCGTTCGCGCGTCTGCGCCCGGGCACCGAACTGGCCGAAGGCGTGCATCTGGGCAATTTCGTTGAAAGCAAGAAAACCCGGATCGGCGCCAATTCAAAAGCCAACCACCTCACGTACCTCGGTGATGCCGAGATCGGTGCCAAGGTCAATGTCGGTGCCGGCACCATCACCTGCAATTACGACGGCGTCAATAAATCGCTGACTGAAATCGGCGACGGCGCCTTCATCGGCTCCAATTCCTCGCTGGTGGCCCCGGTGACGATCGGCGCGGGCGCCACCATCGGCGCCGGTTCGGTCATCACCAAGGACGCGCCGGGCGATACCTTGACCGTGGCGCGCGCGAAACAACTCAGTCTGAACGGCTGGCAGCGGCCCGCCAAGAAACCCAAATCACCCTAAGGACGTCATATGTGCGGCATTGTCGGAGCGGTAGCGGAACGGGATGTGGTGCATTTCCTGGTCGACGGACTCAAGCGCCTCGAGTACCGCGGCTATGATTCCGCCGGCATTGCGGTCATGTCCGACAGCATCAAGCGCGTGCGCCGCACCGGCCGCGTGGCCGAAATGGAAGCGGCGGCGCAGGCCGAGTCCCTGACCGGCCAGGTCGGCATCGGACACACGCGCTGGGCCACGCACGGCGGCGTCACCGAACTCAACGCGCATCCGCACATCAGCTCCGGCGAACTGGCGCTGGTGCACAACGGCATCATCGAAAACCACGAGCAGCAGCGCGAACGCCTGCGCGCGCTCGGCTACGTGTTCGAATCGCAGACCGATACTGAAGTCATCGGCCATCTGGTGCATCATTACTACGCCGAAAGCGGCGATCTGCTCACCGCCACCCG
Organism: Arenimonas sp. GDDSR-1; assembly: GCF_025980345.1. Lineage (GTDB taxonomy): Bacteria > Pseudomonadota > Gammaproteobacteria > Xanthomonadales > Xanthomonadaceae > Arenimonas. The sequence continues at coordinate 2,121 of NZ_JAPDUI010000039.1, forward strand.
GCGTGCGGTCAAGGATCTGGAAGGCGCCTATGCCATCGCGGTCATCCACCGCAACGAACCCAAGCGCCTGATTGCCGCGCGCATGGGCTGTCCGCTGCTGGTCGGCTTGGGCGCGGGCGAAAACTTCATCGCCTCCGATGTCTCGGCGGTGCTGTCGGCCACCCGTGACGTCATCTTCCTGGAAGAGGGCGATGTGGCCGATGTGACCCTGGCCGGCGTGCAGGTTTATGACGCGGACGGCAAAGCGATTGCCCGGCCGGTGCATCAGTCGGATGTGTCGCTGGCTTCGATGGAGCTCGGCCCGTACAGCCACTTCATGCAGAAGGAAATCCACGAGCAGCCGCGCGCACTGGCCGATACCATCGAGCCGGTCATGGACGAAGGCTTTTCGCCGGCCCTGTTCGGCGAAGATGCCGAAACGCTGTTGGCCGATGTCCGTTCGGTGCAGATCCTGGCCTGCGGCACCAGCTACTACGCCGGGCTGACCGCGCGCTACTGGATGGAGGCCATCGCCGGCATTCCCTGCAGCGTGGAAATCGCCAGCGAATACCGCTACCGCGACGCCTATGCCGATCCGAAGCAATTGATCGTCACCATCTCGCAGTCGGGCGAAACGCTCGACACCATGGAAGCCCTGAAGTACGCCAAGAGCCTCGGTCAGGACAAGACCCTGTCGATCTGCAACGTGCAGGAAAGCGCGATTCCGCGCGCCAGCCGCATGGTGTTCTACACCCGCGCCGGCGCCGAAATCGGCGTGGCTTCGACCAAGGCCTTCACCACGCAATTGATCGCGCTGTTCGCGTTGGTCGGCACGCTGGCCAAACTGCAGGGCCGCCTGGATGCCGCGCGTGAGAAGGCACTGCTCGACGATCTACGCCTGCTGCCGGGCAGCGTGCAGGCCGCGCTCAACCTCGAACCGCAGATCATCGCCTGGTCCAGTCTGTTCGCGCCCAAGCACCATGCCCTGTTCCTCGGCCGCGGTCTGCATTACCCGATCGCGCTGGAAGGCGCGCTCAAGCTCAAGGAAATCTCCTACATCCACGCCGAAGCCTATCCGGCCGGCGAGCTCAAGCACGGCCCGCTGGCGCTGGTCGATGCCGACATGCCGGTGGTGGTGATCGCCCCGAACGACAGCCTGCTGGAAAAAGTGAAATCCAACATCCAGGAAGTGCGCGCCCGCGGCGGCGAGATGTTCGTGTTCGCCGATGCCGACAGCCACTTCAGCGATTCCGACGGCGTGCATGTCATCCGCACCCCTCGCCATGTCGGTCTGCTCAGCCCGATCGTGCACTCGATTCCGGTGCAGCTGCTGGCTTACCACACCGCCATCGCGCGCGGCACCGATGTCGACAAGCCGCGCAATCTGGCGAAATCCGTCACGGTTGAATAAGCCGGCGCCCTCCGGAACTTCCGGCGTCGCCCTGCTGCTGTGGGCGGCCCTGCTTCTGCCCGGCCTTGCCGCAGCCGCAGAAGCCCGGCTAATCAGCTACAACATCCGCTACGACACGCCGGCCGACGGCGTGAATGCCTGGCCGCAGCGGAAAGCAGCCGTGGCGGAGTTATTGCGTCAACACGCGCCGGATATCTTCGGCATCCAGGAAGCGCTGCCGCATCAGGTCAGAGAACTCGCGGCGGCGTTGCCGGACTACGCATGGCTGGGCGTCGGCCGCGATGCCGATGGCGGCGGCGAGGGCACGCCGGTGTTCTACCGCAAGGACCGTTTCACCCTGCTGCGCAGCGCCACCTTCTGGCTGTCGGAAACGCCGGACAAGCCCTCGCGCGGCTGGGATGCCGCGCTGAACCGGATCTGCAGCACCGGGCAGTTCGAAGCGATAGCGAGCCGGCGCCGGCTGTGGGTCATCAACTGCCATTTCGATCATGCCGGGCCAACGGCGCGTCTCGAGAGTGCGAAGCTGGTGCTGTCGCAGATCGAAAAAATCAATCCCGATGGCGAGCCGCTGGTGCTGATGGGTGATTTCAATGCCGAGCCGGAGTCGGCCCCGATGGTTCTGCTGAAGCAACACCTGTCCGATTCCCGCGACAGCAGCCGCAGTCCGCCAAGCGGACCGTCGGGAACCTTCAGCGGCTTTGCCGCGGGCGGCGCCGTGACCCGCCGCATCGATTATCTGTTCACCCTCCCGCAGGGGCCGGTTGAGGTGTTGCAGCATGCGGTGCTGGACGACGCCAAGGCGGGGCGTTATCCCTCCGACCATCTGCCGGTTTTGGTACGCATCCGTTATTGAACGCGCCGTCATGGCGCTGTCATATTTCCGTCATATAATCCGTATTATTTCGGGGTTTCAGCATGGCTCTACAGATTGGAATCAACGGCTTCGGCCGTATCGGACGCCTGGTGATGCGCATTGCCGCCGGCAACCCCGATGTCCGCGTAATCCACATCAACGATCCGGCCGGCGATGCCGGAACCCTCGCGCATCTGCTGAACTTCGACTCGGTGCACGGGCGCTGGAACCGCGAAGCGCAGGCCGCTGATGGCGCCATCCTGCTGGACGGACAGCGCATTGCGGTCAGCCATCACAAAGCCATCGCCGACACCGATTGGTCGGACTGCGATGTGGTGCTCGAAGCTTCCGGCAAGATGAAAACCAAAGCCGTGCTGCAGGCCTATCTGGATCAGGGCGTGAAGCGTGTGGTGGTCACCGCGCCGGTGAAGGAAGAGGGCGTGCTCAATGTGGTGATGGGCGTCAACGATGCCGCCTACAATCCGGCCCTGCACCGCATCGTCACCGCTGCGTCCTGCACCACCAACTGCCTGGCGCCGGTGGTGAAGGTCATCCATGAAGCGCTCGGCATCAAACACGGCTCGATCACCACCATTCATGATCTGACCAACACCCAATCCATTCTCGACACGCCGCACAAAGATTTGCGCCGCGCGCGTGCCAGTGGTCTGAACCTGATTCCGACCACCACCGGTTCGGCCACCGCCATCACCCACATTTTTCCCGAGTTGAAAGGCAAACTCAACGGTCATGCCGTGCGCGTGCCGCTGGCCAATGCCTCGTTGACCGATTGCGTGTTCGAAGTGGCGCGGCCGACCACGGCCGAGGAAGTCAATGCGCTGCTGAAAGCCGCCGCGGAAGGCCCGCTGAAAGGCATTCTTGGTTATGAGCAGCGCCCGCTGGTGTCCAGCGATTACAGAACCGATCCGCGTTCGAGCATCATCGATGCCCTCTCCACCATGGTGGTGAACGGCACGCAGGTGAAAGTGTATGCCTGGTACGACAACGAGTGGGGCTATGCCAACCGCAGCTTCGAGCTGGCCTTGAAGGTCGGTCACAGCGATCACGCCACTCCGCATGGCTAAGCCGGCCCTTAGCACGGAGATCAAGCAGTACCTCACGGTCACCGGCAACTACTGGGCGTTCACGCTGACCGACGGCGCGCTGCGCATGCTGGTGGTGCTGCATTTCCATGATCTGGGCTACAGCCCGCTGCAGATCGCCTTGCTGTTCCTGTTCTATGAAATCTTCGGCATCATCACCAATCTGTTCGGCGGCTGGCTGGGCGCGCGCTGGGGCTTGAACCGCACCATGAACGCCGGTCTTCTGCTGCAGGTGTTGGCCTTGGCCATGCTGCTGGTACCGGCCGCAGCCTTGACCGTGCCGTGGGTGATGGCGGCGCAGGCCTTCTCGGGCATCGCCAAAGACCTGAACAAAATGAGCGCGAAGAGCAGCCTGAAATTCCTGGTGGCCGATCATGCCCGGAACCGGCTCTATCGGTGGGTGGCCCTGCTGACCGGATCGAAAAACGCGCTCAAAGGCGTCGGGTTCTTCCTCGGTGGCCTGTTGCTCAGCGTGTTGGGATTCCAAGGTGCTGTGGGCGCTATGGCAGCCGCGCTGCTGCTGGTGTGGATCGCCAGCCTGTTTCTGCTGCGCGGCGATCTGGGCAAGGCCAAGGCCAAACCGAAATTCACCGAGCTGCTGTCGAAAAGCCGCGCCGTGAACATCCTCTCGGCCGCGCGCCTGTTTCTGTTCGGCGCCCGCGATGTCTGGTTTGTGGTCGCCCTGCCGGTGTTTCTGGGTACGCAGCTGGGTTGGGATCACTGGCAGGTCGGCGGCATTCTGGCGCTGTGGGTCATCGGCTACGGCATCGTGCAGGCCCTGGCGCCGGCCATCACCGGGCGCCGTCAGGCCTCACACGCCCCGGACGGCCGGACCGCGCTGCATTGGGCCTTGCCTTTGGTGTTGGTGCCGGCCGGCATGGCTTTGGCGCTGGCGCAGGGTGTTTCCGCCACCGGCGTGCTGATGATCGGCTTGGCCGTGTTCGGCGTGCTGTTCGCCGTGAATTCCGCCCTGCACAGTTACCTCATTCTCAGTTATGCCCGCGAGGATGGCGTGTCGCTGGATGTCGGTTTCTACTACATGGCCAATGCCATGGGCCGATTACTCGGCACGGTATTGTCCGGTTGGATTTTCCAGGCCCAGGGGCTGGCTGCCTGTCTGTGGGTCTCCGCCGGCCTGTTGGCGCTGGCGGCGCTTATCGCCCGCGCGCTTCCGAGGCATAATAAGGCTTCCGTTTAAGCGAGTGCCTGTCCATGCGTATCTGCGTTTATGCCGCGTCCAGCGCGCAAGTCCATCCCGAATTCCAGGCCGCCGCATTCGCCATGGGCGAAGAAATCGCCTTGGCCGGGCACAGTCTGGTGTATGGCGGCGGTTCCACCGGCCTGATGGGCGCCGTAGCCAACGGCGCGCTGAAGCACGGCGGTGAAGTGATCGGCATTCTGCCGAAATTCATGGCCGATCTGGAATGGGGCCATCCGGGCCTGACCCAATTGCAGCTGGTGGAAGACATGCGCGAGCGTAAACACCGGCTGCTGACCGACTCCGACGCGGTCATCGCTTTGCCCGGCGGCTGCGGCACGCTCGAGGAACTGTTCGAGGCCATCACCCTGAAACGGCTCGGCATCTATTTCAATCCGATTGTGCTGCTCAACACCCGCAATTTCTATGCGCCTTTGCAGCTGTTCATGGATCAGGTGATTGCCGAGAAATTCATGAATCCGGAACACACCGCGATGTGGTCGCTGGAAGATTCAGCCGCCGATGTGCTGCCGCGCATTCTGGCCACGCCGAAGTGGCGCGAAGATGCCCGCGATTATGCGGTGGTGCGTTAAGCCGTTTCAGTCGCTGCCGGCGCAGAACAGCGCGGCGATGGTTTCGAACGCGGCTTTGTCGGTGTCATCGAAGCGGTTCAGCACCGGGCTATCGACATCCAACACACCGATCAGCGCGCCGTCTTTGATCAGCGGCACCACGATTTCCGACTGCGAAGCCGAATCACAGGCAATGTGGCCCGGGAAGGCATGCACATCCGCAACCAACTGGGTTTCGCGGCTCTGCGCCGCCGTGCCGCACACGCCCTTGCCGAGCGCGATGCGCACGCAGGCCGGCAGGCCCTGGAACGGCCCGACAATCAGTTCGCCCTGTTCGAGAAAATAAAAGCCGAGCCAATTCACGTCCGGCAGGTGATTGAACAGCAGCGCACTCAGGTTGGCGGCATTGGCCACGCGGTGGCGCTCGCCGTGCAGCAGGGCCTGGCACTGGGCGATCAGTTGTTGGTATTGTTCGGCTTTACTGCCGGAAAGCGGGCTGGCGGTGAACATGGCGGTTTCCTTTTGCGGTATTTTAGGCGATATGCAGACCCTGGATGTGAACTTCCTATCACCGGAAACCGGTGTGTTCGTGACCGGCACCGATACCGGTATCGGCAAAACCCATGCCAGTGCCGCGCTGTTGCGGGCCCTGCGCCTTGCCGGCCGGCGCGTACAGGGCATGAAGCCGGTCGCCAGCGGTTGCGAGCGCGTTAATGGTGCCTGGCGCAACGAGGATGCCCTGATGCTGATCGACGCCGCCGCCAGCACGGCCGATTACGCGTGGGTCAATCCGTATGCCTTGCCGACCCCGACCGCACCGCAGCTGGCGGCGGCCGAAGAAGGCGTGGTCATCGCTTTGCCGGTGATTACTGCCGCCTACAGAAATCTAGCCGCACAGGCCGATACGGTGCTGGTGGAAGGCGTCGGCGGCTGGCTGGCACCGCTGAGCGATGCTCTGGATCAATCCGATCTGGTGCAGGCCTTGGATCTGCCGGTGCTGCTGGTGGTCGGTCTGCGCCTGGGCTGCATCAATCATGCGCGACTGAGCGAGCACAGCATCCGCGCCAACGGCTGCCGTCTGCTCGGCTGGCTGGGCAATGCCGTGGAACCCGGGTTCGATGCCGATGGCCGCTATTTCGAGGCCCTGCAGCGCAGCATGGCTTCGCCCTGCCTCGGACGCCTGCCGTTCCACGGTGCATGACTTCCGACCCATGCGCCGGGGCCACCGATCCTTTTAAATAAGGCATAGCGCATAGGCGCTATAATGGACGTCTTGCGGCGGGGAATTCTGGAGAACATCATGCGCGTCATTCTGGCCATCCTGTTGATGGTATTGCTGTCCGCCTGCGGCAAAGATTCGCCACAAGGCGGCCCGCCCGGTGGCGGCATGCCGCCGACCCTGGTGGAAACCGTCAAAGCCGAAACCCGGCCGCTGTCCGATCGCATCGAGGCGGTGGGCAGTCTGCGTGCGCTGGAATCGGTCACCGTGCGTCCGGAAGTGGCCGGCAAGCTGGTGCGCATCCAGGTCGCCGAAGGCCAGACCGTGGCCGCCGGCACGCTGCTGTTCGCGCTGGATGGCGACATCGCCCGCGCCGAAGTCAACGAAGCCATGGCCTCCGTACGCGCCAGCGAACGCAACCGGCCGCGCATCATCGAGCTGGCTTCCAAGCAACTGATTTCCAAATCCGATGCCGATGCGGCCTTGGCCACCTCCGAAATCAACAGCGCGAAATTGGCTTCGGCCAAGGCGCGTCTGGCCAAAACCGAAATCCGCGCGCCGTTCGAAGGCGTGGTCGGTCTGCGTCAGGTCAGCGTCGGTGAATACGTCAACGCCGGCCAGGCCTTGGTGGAATTGGTGCGTCTGGATCCGCTGGAAGTGGAATTCCAGATTCCGGAAACCCAGGCCGCGCGTTTGAATGCCGGCCAAAGCGTCAGCGTGCAGACCGAGGCCTTCCCGGGTGAAGCCTTCACCGGCAGCATCAGCGCCGTGGCGCCGAGCGTGCAGGTGTCCGGCCGCAGTGTGGCGGTGCGTGCGCGCTTGGCCAATGCCGAAAAGAAACTCAAGCCCGGCCAGTTCGCGCAGGTGCAGGTGGCCTTGGCCGCGGCCGCGCCGGTGCTGATGGTGCCCGAGCAGGCCATCTGGCCGAGCGGCGAGCAGAAGATGGTGTATCGGGTGAAGGCCGGCAAAGCCGAGCTGGTGCCGGTCACGCTGGGTCTGCGCGAACCGGGCTGGGTCGCGGTCACCGCAGGCCTTGCTGCCGGCGATGAAGTGATCACCGCCGGACAGCAGAAACTGTTTCCCGGCGCCCCGGTGATGACCGCCAAACCCGCCGCCGCCAAATAACCGGGAATAACCGCCATGGTGCTCTCCGATCTTTCCATCCGCCGGCCGGTGCTGGCCATCGTGGTCAATCTGGTCATTCTGCTGATCGGCGTGATCTGCTACGACCGCCTGGCCGTGCGCCAACTGCCGAACGTGGACGTGCCGGTGGTGACCGTAGCCACCGGCTATCCGGGCGCCAACGCGCAGGTCATCGAATCGCAGATCACCAAACCGATCGAAGACACGCTGTCCGGCATCGAAGGCATCGACTACATCCAGTCGGTGTCGCGCGCCGAATCCTCGCAGGTCACCGTGCGCTTCAAGCTCGACCGCGACGCCGATGCCGCCGCCTCCGACGTGCGTGACCGCGTGGCGCAGGCCCGCGGCGCCTTGCCGGAAGAAGCCAGCGATTCGATCGTGCAGAAGCAGGAAGCTGATGCCCAGCCGATCATCTATCTGGCGTTCTCGTCCGACCGCCACTCGCTGGTGGAAATCGCCGATTACGCCAACCGCATCGTCAAGGACCGGGTGCAGACCATTCCCGGCGTGGCGCAGGCGCAGGTGTACGGCAGCCGCTACGCCATGCGGGTCTGGCTGAATCCCGAACGCCTGGCCGGTTACGGCATGGCGCCGTCCGATGTCGAGTCGGCGCTGCGCGCGCAGAATGTGGAAATTCCGGCCGGCCGCGTCGAAGGCCTGCAGCGCGAGTTCACCGTGCTGTCGGAAACCGATCTGAAAACCCCGGAGCAGTTCGCGCAGATCGTGCTCGGCAACCGCAACGGCTATCTGGTGCGTCTGGGCGATGTCGCCCGGGTCGAACTCGGCGCCGATTCGGCGCGCTTCCGCGCCCGCTTCAACGGCAAGAACGCGATTCCGCTCGGCATCGTCAAGCAGGCGGTGGCCAATCCGCTGGAAATCTCCACAGCCATCAAGACCATGCTGCCGCAGATCACCCGCGCGCTGCCGGCCGGCATGAAGGTCGAGGTCGCCTACGATTCCACCATCTTCATCGAAAAATCGATCAGCGAAGTGTACGCCACCGTGTTCGAGGCCATGCTGCTGGTGGTGCTGGTGATCTTCCTGTTCCTGCGCAACTGGCGCGCGGTGCTGATCCCGATCGTGACCATTCCGGTGTCGCTGATCGGTGCGTTCGCCATCATGTACATGCTCGGCTTCACCATCAACATCCTCAGCCTGCTGGCGATGGTGCTGGCCATCGGCCTGGTGGTGGACGACGCCATCGTGATGCTCGAGAACATCTACCGGCACATCGAAGAAGGCATGTCGCCCTTGCAGGCGGCGTTCAAGGGCAGCAAGGAAATCGGCTTCGCCATCATCGCCATGACCCTGACCCTGGCCGCGGTGTATCTGCCCTTCGCATTCTCGACCGGACGCACCGGAAAACTGTTCATTGAATTCACCCTGACCCTGGCCGGCGCCGTGCTGGTCTCGGGCTTCACCGCGCTGACCCTGTCGCCGATGATGTGCTCGAAACTGCTGCGTCACGAAACCGAACACGGCCGTTTCTATCTGTGGGGCGAGCGCATGCTGACCTCGCTCGATAGCGGGTACCGGCGTGTGCTGGCGCGTGTGCTGTCGCTGCGCAAGCTGATGGTCATCGCTGCCGTGGCGGTATTCGGCGCCGCCGTCCTGCTGTTCACCCTGCTGCCGAAGGAACTGGCGCCGCAGGAAGACCAGGGCCTGATCATCGGTTTCGCCAGCGCGCCCGAAGGCGCCACCATCGACTACACCGACGGCTACGCCAAGCAGATGGAAAAGGTGTTCGAGAACGTGGTCGAGCGCGACCGTTCCTTCGTCATCGTCGGTTTCGGCGAAGTCACTTCCGCCATCGGCTTCGTCGGCCTGAAGGATTGGGACGAGCGCGCGCGCACCGCGCAGCAGATCGCCGGCAGCCTGTTCCCGCAGTTCATGGGCATTTCCGGCCTGATGGCGTTCCCGGTCACGCCGCCGCCGCTCGGCCAGGGCGGTTTCGGTCAGCCGGTCAGCTTCGTGGTGCAGACCACCGGCACTTGGGAAGAGCTGGACGGCACGGTCAAGAAACTGCTGACCAAGATGCAGGAAAATCCCAAGCTGACCAATCCGGACACCGATCTGAAATTGAACAAGCCCGAGCTGCGCGTGCTGATGAACCGCGACAAGATCGCCTCGGTCGGCACCGATGTCGGCACGGTCGGCCGCACCCTGGAAACCATGCTCGGCGGCCGCAACGTGACCCGCTTCAAGAAGGGGTCCGAACAGTATGATGTGATCGTGCAGGTCGATGACGGCCTGCGCCGCACCCCGGAATCGCTGGCCAACATCTACGTGCGCGGCAGCGACGGTCTGGTGCAGATGAGCAATCTGGCCACGGTGTCGGAAACCGTGGCGGCCAAGGAACTCAACCACTTCAATAAAATGCGTTCGGCGGTGATCAGTGCCGGCTTGGCGCCCGGCTATTCGCAGGGTGAAGCGCTGAGCTGGATGGAGAACGCCCTGCAGCAGGTCGCGCCCGGTGCGCAGTACGATCTGGACGGTCAATCGCGCGAGTACCGCGAATCCGGATCCAGCACCGCGGCCCTGTTGGGGCTGGCGCTGGTGTTCATCTATCTGGTGCTGGCCGCGCAGTTCGAGAGCTTCATCGATCCCTTCGTGATTCTGGTTTCGGTGCCGCTGGCGGTGTTCGGCGCGTTCCTGTGTCTGGTGCTGCTCAATACCGGTGCCGGATTCGGTTTCTGGAACGCCACCGGGTCCTGGAACATCTACACCCAGATCGGCGTGGTCACGCTCATCGGTTTGATTTCCAAACACGGCATCATGATCGTCGAATTCGCCAACCAACTGCAGGAGCAGGGCAAGGGCAAACTGGAGGCGGTGGTGGAATCGGCCACGCTGCGTCTGCGTCCGATTCTGATGACCACCGGCGCGATGGTGCTCGGTGCGGTGCCGTTGGCGCTGGCCTCGGGTGCCGGCGCGGAAGCGCGTCACCAGATCGGCTGGGTCATCGTCGGCGGTTTGAGCATCGGCACGGTGTTCACCCTGCTGGTGGTGCCGGTGGTGTATTTACTGCTGGCGCGCAATCACCGCCCTGCGGCGGCGTGAGTCAATCGCCCCGGTACCGACACCCCGACGTGCAGGTTTCGTGCACCCACACCTCGCTCAGTGCCGGCAGGGCCGGTTTCAGTTCGTTCCAGATCCAGCGTGCCAGATTCTCGCTGGTTGGATTTTCCAGACCGGGCACGTCGTTCAAGTAGTGATGGTCCAGCCGCGCATAGATCGGCTGGAAGGCCGATTTGATCTCGGTGAAATCCATGATCCAGCCGGTGTGTTCGCCGGGCGTGCCGGCCACGAACAGTTCCACCAGAAAGGAATGGCCGTGCAGGCGCGCGCACTTGTGCCCGTCCGGCACGTTCGGCAGACGGTGGGCGGCTTCAATGTGGAATTTCTTGTAGATTTCCATGCGGCGGACTGCTCAAATGACCGCCGATAGCATAGCATTAAAGCCCCTGATGCCCCTTTATGCCGGAGCCCCGTGATTTCCTTCGAGCAGGCCCTTGCGGCCGTGCGCCAACGCGCCGGCCCGCAACCCGATGTGTTGCTTGCGGCCGATGCCGCGCTTGGCCATGTGCTGGCTGAAGACTGCATCGCCACCGAATCCCTGCCCGGTTTCGATAACGCCGCCATGGACGGTTTCGCGCTGAGCGCCGCGCATCTGGCGCTGCCGCCCGGCACGCCGATTGCCCTGCACGGCGTGCAGGCCGCCGGTGACGCGCGCTTTACGCTGGGCGCTGCCGCCTGCCGGATCATGACCGGTGCCGTGGTGCCCGAAGGCACCGCCACCGTGGTGCCGGTGGAGGACGCTACGGTGCAGACCGCCGCCGATGGTTCGCAGACAGTGGTGTTGACCGCGCCCGCCAGCGCCGGCATGCACATCCGCCGCGCCGGGGAAGACGTGCCGGCCGGAACGGCGGTGCTGGCCGCCGGAACGCGCCTGCTGCCGCAGCACCGGATGCTGCTGGCCGCCTTGGGCATCAGCGAGGTGCGCGTGCGCGCGCCGGTGCTGGCCGCGGTGCTGTGCACCGGTGCCGAACTGGTGGACGATCACGCCGCGCTTGATGATGGCCAGATCCGCAACAGCAACGGACCGTATCTGCGGGCTGCGCTGCCGGCCATGGGCGCCACGGTGGCGCTGTACCGCCGACTTCCGGATTCCTCCACCGCCTACGTAGAAGCCGTGCGCGCGGCCGAACAGGCCGGCTGCCGGATCATTGTCAGTACCGGCGCGGTGTCGATGGGTGTGCACGATTTCGTGCCGGACGCCCTGCGCGCGCTGGGCGCCGAGGTGGTGTTCCACAAACTGCAGATGCGCCCGGGCAAACCGACCCTGTTCGCGGTGCTGCCCTCGGGCGCGCTGCTGTTCGGTTTGCCGGGCAACCCGATGTCCTGCGCGGTGGGTGCGCGTTTTTTCGTGCAGGCCGCGCTGCGCCAAATGCAGGGCCTGCCGCCGGAACGGCCGCTGCGCGCCGTGCTGCAGGCGCCGGTGCGCAAAAAACCGGGCTGGACCCTGATCCAGAAAGCCGCGCTGGCGGTGTCGGACGACGCCCAGCTGCAGCTGCGCGTGCTGGCCGGGCAGGAATCCTTCCGCATTCAGCCCTTTGCGCAGGCCAATGCCTGGGCCGTGCTGCCGGAAAGCGACACCGCACTTGAAGCCGGCCGCGTGTTGGCGTGTTACCCGCTGCAACCGGCGCTTGTGGAATGGCCATGCGTCCCTGTATCGGCCTGATTCTGGCCGGCGGCCGCTCACAGCGCATGGGCGAAGATAAAGCCCGGCTGCCGCTGGCGCACAGCGATCTGCTGGCCTGGCAGGTGGCGCGCTTGGCGGATTGTTGCGATCGGATTGTGGTCAGCGGCGATTACCCCGAACATGATGCCGTGCCCGATGTGCTGCCCGGCCTGGGCCCGCTGGCCGGCTTGCATGCGGCCGCGCTGCGCTTCCCGGATGCCGCGCTGTGGGCGCTGCCGGTGGACATGCCCGGCCTGCGCCCGGAACGCCTGCAGGCGCTGCGCCAGCAGGCCGCGCCCGCGTTTTATGGCGAGTCGCCCTTGCCGGCCTGGTTTCCGGATACCGAGGCTTTGGCGGCGGCCATTACCGCCATGCTGGCCGCCGCGCCGCGTGAATTGGCCATCCACCAGCTGCATGCGCGCCTGCACAGCCAGGCCTTGCCGGCCCTGCCAGCCCAGGAGCAGGCCAACCTCAACACGCCCGAGGACTGGGCCGCGTTCCGCCGGGCCGTGGCCGCGCCATAAAAAAACCCCGCCGAAGCGGGGTTTTTGATCAGTGGTTCAGCGCGTAGAAGATGTGGTTGCCGATGGTGTAGCGCCGGCTGAGCCGGTTCGACCACTTCGGGGCCACATAGGTGGCGTGGAAGAACAGCACGTTGTCGCGCTTGGCGGCCATGGCCTCGCGCGCGGCCAGCTTGGTTTCCCGGCTGACCGGCGTGTTCAGCGCGGCGTCGTTGCCTTTGTACCAGGAGAACTGCTTCTTCTGCTTGACCACGGCGCACACGCTTTTCGGGAAGGCCGGGGCGGCCACGCGGTTCAGCACCACATTGCCCACGGCCAGCTTGCCGGCCAGGCTTTCGCCTTTGGCTTCATGGTGGATGGCGGCCTCGAGGCAGCGCACTTCGGCGGGGGGTAAATCAATCATGATTTGCTCCTTGACGTCTTTGGGTTTTCACGGGGGGAGCCAGACCCGGCAAATGAGGCCGGTCGGTACTGGCGGGGGTGCCGCGTGTTGCGGGTGGCACCGGAAATGGGGGTAGCGGCAGTTCGGCCGTTGCGATAAGTGGATGTATTTTGATGGTTTTTTGCTGAACGGCAGGTGAAGTAGGCTATTTTTTGACCACTGAACCTGAACCGTTTTTCACCCTGAGCCGGCTTTACCGGCGTAGGATTGGGGGTACTGGACTGATTCCGGAGGGAAAACCCATGAAAACCCCGATCGCGCTACAAACCGCTGTTTTGGCCCTGGTTTTGGCGGTTCCGGCCGCCGCAATGGCCGGCGAAGCCAAAATGAGCCTGCACAATCCCGATAAATTCACCGACATCAAGCCCGGCAATGGCACCGACAAGAGCTACCGCAAGGGCATCGAGCGCGCCTTTGGCGAGGAACTGAGCAAGTCGGCCAAGGCCCTGCCGGCCGGGCAGACCCTGGAAGTCACCTTCACCGACATCGATCTGGCCGGCGAGGTGGATCCGGTGGAGATGCCGGGCGGCTACCAGCTGCGCCTGCTCAAGGATGTCTATTTCCCCCGGCTGGAATTCGATTACCGCGTGCTGGATGCGTCCGGGGCGGTGGTTTCCGAACAGAAGGGCGTGGAGCTGAAGGACATGTCGTATCTCAGCATGGGTTCGCGCACCGCCAGCAGCAGCGGCGAGTTCTATTATGAAACCAAGATGCTCCGGGAGTGGTTCAATAAAACCCTGCAGCCCAAGGCGCAGTAAATCAAAACCCGCCGGTTTTTAACAGCAAAGCTGTTCAAGGCGGGTTTTTTGTGGGGGCAGCTGTCCGCTTGAATTAGTCGTTAGGTGCCATCATCCGCATGCTTATTACGCAGAAGTAAAAGTTTACGAATACTGACAAAAACCCACGTTAGGGATAAGGCGCCGAGAGTAATGCTTCCATATAAATTGAAGCGAGTTGCGCTATACGGGTGTTCTGGGAAGCTTGAAAGCCATGCGGTTTGTATAAACCACATGAATGCGTAACCTAATGCCAGAATCCCGAAGACTAACCAGAGCCAGATCCATCCGTTGCTGGTACGTTTTCTCATGGCACCTAACGATTGAATTAAGCGGCAGCCGGCCGCGACAACATAAGTTTACTCATATTTCGGGGCAGCTGTCCGCTTGAATGATTAGTTAGGTGCCATTGCGCGATCTAAATCGAAAGTATGCGATGGAGAGAT
>NZ_JAPDUI010000040.1 GCF_025980345.1 Arenimonas sp. GDDSR-1
CGGGACTTTCCGCGTGCCAGCCGCATCTTGCGCGGTTTGCGCGCCGAGGGCGAGCAGGTGCCGGCCCTGGTGCCGATGATCGGCAAGGAACTGCTGAATCTCGCTTATTACGCCCGTATCCAGGAAGACAGCCGGCGTGCGCAGTCGGCCATGCAGGCCGACAAGCTCTGGCAGGCTAAGCAGGCGCAGATGCTGCGCATGCTCGATCACGGCAGTTGCCGCCTGTTTGAAGATCTGTGCCGGCAGCTGGCCGATGTCGACCGCATGTCCAAAGGCCGCCTGGGCGGCGATGCCTGGGTGGCGCTGGAGCGCGTGTTGGCGCAATGGTCGGAAGCCAAATCCCGGCCCCGTGTGTCGGTGTGCGCCTGACGATTTACTACGGCGGGACCTTCGACCCCGTGCACAAGGGGCATCTGGCCATCGCCGCCGCCGCGCAGTCTGCCTTCAACACCGAGGTGATCCTGCTGCCCAGCGCCGATCCGCCGCACCGGCCACCGGCCTCGGCGTCGGCCGAACAGCGCGCCGCGATGGTGGAACTGGCCATTGCCGGACAACCGGGGCTGCGCTGCGACCCTCGTGAACTGCACCGATCGGGCAAGTCCTACAGCGTGCTGAGTTTGCGCGAATTGCGCGAAGAGCACGGCCCGGATCACCCCATGGCGTGGCTGATCGGGATTGATTCCTTTCTGGGGCTGCCATCCTGGCACCACTGGCAGGATCTGTTCGGTCTGTGTCATTTCATCGTGGTCCGGCGTCCGGGCCTGGACATCGATGCCGCCGGCAGCGAGCTGTCCGCGGCCTGTGAGGGGCGTTGGCAAACGGATCCCGAGGCGCTGAGCCGATGTCCGTCAGGCCGGATTTACCGCTTGCCGATGCCATTACGGCCGGAATCGGCAACGGCCGTCCGTGCCGGTCTGCAGGCCGGACAGAACATGAACGCCGTCCTGACGCCGACGGTTGCCGCCTATATCCACCGGCATGGGCTTTATACTTCAGGGGTATAATAGCCAGCCCTGTTCCCGAGGATCGCCTCTTGACCCAAGCCCACATCATCAAAACGCAGTTGCCCAATGAAGGCCAAGGACGCGGTCGAGATCGATGTGCGCGGCAAGACCAGCATCGCCGATTATCTGGTGGTCGCCTCCGGCACCTCGTCCCGGCATGTCAAATCGGTCGCCGATGAAGTGGTCAAGTTCGCCAAGAAGTGCGGCGTCATGCCGCTCGGCGTCGAAGGCGCCTCCGAGGCCGAGTGGGTCCTGGTCGATCTGGGCGATGTCATCGTGCATGTCATGCTGCCGCGCGTGCGCGAGTATTACGCCATCGAGCGTCTGTGGACGGTCGGCGATCAACCGCCCGAGAGCGACGCCCTGAACTGAATCATGAAAGCGCGTCTGATCGCCGTGGGTGAACGCGCGCCCAGCTGGGTAGCCGAGGGCTTCGGCGAATACCAGAAACGCCTCTCGCACTGGCTGCCGTTTGAATTGATCGAAATCGCTCCCGGTATCCGCGGCAAGGGTCGCGATGCCGTGCGTGCGCAGGCCGATGAAGGCCAACGGGTCATCGCCGCGCTGCCCAAAAACGCGCATGTGGTACTGCTCGATGGCCGCGGCCGGAATCATTCCTCGGAAGCACTGGCGCAGCGGCTGGAAGCATGGCGGCAGCAGGGACGCGATCTGGCATTTCTCATCGGCGGGCCCGAGGGCCACAGCCCGGAGGTTGCGGCCAAGGCCGATGAACACTGGTCCATCGGGGCGCTGACGCTTCCGCACATGCTGGTGCGATTGATCGTCGCCGAGCAGCTGTATCGGGCGGCCAGTCTGCTGGCCAATCACCCGTATCACCGCGCATGAAAAACGGGCCGTCGAAACGGCCCGTTTTCATCAAACAAGCGGTGATCAGGCCAGATCGAAACGATCGGCGTTCATCACCTTGGTCCAGGCCGCAACGAAGTCCTTGACGAACTTCTGCGCATTGTCGTTCTGGGCATACGCCTCGGCAATGGCACGCAGTTGCGAATTGGAACCGAAAGCCAGATCGACGCGGGTCGCGGTCCACTTCACGGCACCGGTCTTGCGGTCGCGGCCTTCATAGGCGTTGTCGCCGACCGGTGTCCAGGCCGTCGACATATCCACCAGATTGGTGAAGAAATCGGTGCTCAGCTGGCCCGGACGGGTGGTGAACACGCCGTGTTTGGAACCGCCGGTGTTGGCGCCGAGGACGCGCAGACCGCCGACCAGCACGGTCATTTCCGGCGCGCTCAAGCCCAGCAACTGGGCTTTGTCGATCAGCATTTCTTCCGGAGACACACTGAAGGCTTTCTTGCGGTAGTTGCGGAAACCGTCGGCCACCGGTTCGAGCACGGCGAAGGATTCGGCATCGGTCTGCTCCTGGCGGGCATCGGTACGGCCCGGGCTGAACGGCACATTGACCGGGGTGCCGGCAGCTTTGGCGGCCGCTTCAACACCGGCATTGCCGGCCAACACAATCAGGTCGGCCAGGGACACTTTCTTGCCGCCGGATGCGCTGGCGTTGAACCCGGCTTGGATGGCTTCCAGTGCGGAAAGCACTTTGGCCAGCTGTGCAGGCTGATTGACTTCCCAATCCTTCTGCGGTGCCAGGCGGACACGGGCGCCATTGGCACCACCGCGACGGTCTGAACCGCGGAAGGTCGAGGCCGACGCCCAGGCGGTGCTGACCAGTTCGCTGACCGACAGGCCCGAGGCCAGAATCTTGGCTTTCAGCGCGGCGGCATCGTTGCCGTCGATGAGAGCGTGGTCCACGGCAGGAATCGGATCTTGCCAGATCAGATCTTCGGCCGGCACTTCCGGGCCGAGATACAGGCATTTCGGGCCCATGTCGCGGTGGGTCAGCTTGAACCAGGCGCGGGCGTAGGCGTCGGCGAACTCTTCGGGGTTGGCCAGGAAGTGGCGCGAGATTTTTTCATAGGCCGGATCGAAACGCAGCGACAGATCGGCGGTGGTCATGTGCGGCGGGTGCTTGATGCTCGGGTCGTGCGCATCCGGAATCATGTCTTCCGGAGCGACGTCTTTGGCACGCCATTGGATGGCGCCGGCAGGGCTATTGACCTGTTCCCATTCGTATTTGAACAGAACTTTGAAGTAACCCATATCCCACGTGGTCGGGTTCGGTTTCCAGGCGCCTTCAAAGCCGCTGGTGGTGGTGTGGATGCCGTGACCGCTGCCGAATTTATTGATCCAGCCGAAACCCATTTCTTCGATCGGCGCGCCTTCCGGTTCCGGTCCGACCAAAGCCGGGTCGCCGGCACCATGCATTTTGCCGAAGGTGTGACCGCCGGCCACCAGGGCCACGGTTTCATAATCGTTCATCGCCATGCGCGCAAAGGTTTCACGCACGTCGCGGCCGGAAGCGACCGGGTCGGGCTTGCCGTCCGGACCTTGCGGATTGACGTAGATGAGACCCATCTGCACCGCGGCGAGCGGGTTTTCCAGATTGCGGTCCCCGCTGTAGCGGCTGTCGGCTTTGTCGCTGGTGGCCAGCCATTCTTTTTCGGCGCCCCAGTAAATGTCTTCTTCCGGCGCCCAGATGTCGGCGCGGCCGCCGCCGAAGCCGAAGGTCTTGAAGCCCATGGTTTCCATGGCGACGTTGCCGGCCAGAATGAACAGGTCGGCCCAGGAGATCGCGTTGCCGTATTTCTGTTTCAGCGGCCACAGCAGACGGCGTGCTTTGTCCAGATTGCCGTTATCCGGCCAGGAATTGAGCGGAGCAAAACGCTGGTTGCCGGTGTTGGCGCCGCCACGGCCATCGGCCGTGCGGTAGGTGCCGGCGGCGTGCCAGGCCATGCGGATGAACAGGCCGCCGTAGTGACCCCAGTCGGCCGGCCACCAGTCCTGCGATTCGGTCATCAGCGCCGCCATGTCTTTTTTCAGCGCTGCATAATCCAGCGACTTGAAGGCTTCGGCGTAATCGAAGTCCGGATCCATCGGGTTGGATGCCGGCTGGTGTTGATGCAGGATGGACAGATTCAGCTGATTGGGCCACCAATCGGCGTTGGATTGGGCGCCATGGGTGGCGCGTGCGCCGCCGGCGGCGTGGAACGGACATTTCGAGGCATTGGACATGGGATTCACCGCTTGTGGGGAAGGGTAAAGGCATGCTGCGCCCTGAAAATAAATCAATCAAGTAAATAATTTTTATGGAATGAATTCATGAAAGCTATCGTTGTGCCGGGTTTTTTACCGATTCGCCGCCGCCGGGCATGAAAAACGGGCGCATCGGCCCGTTTTTCCGTGCGCCTTCCGCCCGGGCGGTTAGCCGCCCTGCGGCAGCTTCACCGGCACGCCTTTTTCGCAGTAGCCCTTGCCGCACAGATAGTTGCGGATCAGAGGCTGCGGTTGGGTCAGTAGATGGAAAATGACGTTCTGCTCGAGATTGCCGCGCACGGCCTCGCTGCCCGGGCCGCGCGCCCAGATGCCGACATCGTCGCCGCCGTGGGTTTCGGCATTGCTGGGCACCAGTGCTTCCTGCATGAAGTTCGGGTGTTCGGTATCCACCTCGGTCAGGTCCGGGCGTCCGGTCGCCGGTTCGGCGTAGCCGCCCGGATTGTGCGGAAAGTTCTTGCTGCCGGCCGGCTGCTGGCCGCTTTCCCCGGCATAGCCCGGGCCGTTGGCGTACACCAGCGTGGTGTAGGGCTTGCCGAGCAGGTCCTTGACCAGCCCCAGCGGCGCGTCTTCGGTGGATTTGCCGATGACCTTGCCCAGGATCGGATTGCCGCGCTGCGGATAGCCGACGAAGCTCATGGTGTGGGCGTGATCGGCGGTGACCACGATCAGCGTATCGTTTTCCGAGGTCATCTCCGTGGCGGCACGGATGGCATCGCTGAACGCCACGGTTTCGGTCAGGGCGCGGAAGGCATTGCCGGAATGGTGGGCATGGTCGATGCGGCCGCCTTCGACCACCAGAAAGAAACCGGGCCCGTTCTTTTTCAGCAGGCTGATGGCGGTCCGGGTCATCGCAGCCAGACTCGGTTCGTCGTCCTTGTCGGTGATGCGGTCGTAGTCGTAGCTCAGGTGATCGCCGTTGAACAGGCCGACCAGACGCCCGGTTTTGGCCGAATCCAGCTTGGCGAGCGCACTGCCGGTGTAAACGAAGGTGGTCGAAGGCTGCCGTTTGCGCCATTCGGCGATCAGATCGCGGCCGTCCTTGCGCGTACCCTTGGCGTTCGGGTAGCCCGTGGCCGTGGCCGGCAGGAATTTGTTCAGGCCGCCGCCCATCACCACATCGATGCCGGTGCCGTTGGCGTAGTCCAGTAATTGCGTGGCGATGTCCCTGCAGCCCTGGGCCTTGGCGGCATCGGGCATGTCGGCATCGCTTTCCCAGTTGCGCTCCGGGGTGTGCGCATAGGTGGCGCCCGGGGTGGCGTGAGTGATGCGGGTGGTCGTGACCACGCCGGTGGCCAGACCGGCGCTTTTGGCCAGGGTCAGCGCGCTGGTCAGCGGCTGTTTCAGCCCGGCCGTGCAATCGCCGCGTGCGGGAAGCTGGCCGACGCTCAGGAAGCCCATGCGGGTCTTGGCGCCGGTGATCATCGCGGTCATGGTGCCGGCCGAGTCCGGGGTCTGGCTGTCGGTGTTGTAGGTCTTGCTGAAGGCGGTATACGGAAAGCGCTCGAAGCTGAGCTGGTTTTCCTCGCCGGTCTGCTGGCGTTGCTGGCCTTCATAGATGCGTGCCGCCGCGACCGTCGGCAGGCTCATGCCGTCACCGACGAACAGGATGACATTCCTGGCCTTGGCCTTGCCGGCACCGAGCTGATGGGCGCGTTCCGCACCCTGCTGGAACCAGCGTTCGGCCGATTCGCCGGTCTCGGCCGCCGCCGCGCCTGCCAACAACAGCAGAGCGCCAAAGCAAAGTAGAATACGGGATATGAGGGTCATGTCGGTTCCTGTGGCTGTCATCGGCGGTGCGGGCATTTTCAGCCCTCTATATTACAACTTAACGGCATCGGCATGATTTATCTGGCTTCCCAATCTCCGCGTCGACAGGAACTGCTGACCCAGTTGGGGGTGCGTTTCGAAACCCTCGACGCGCCGGTGTTCGAGCAGGTCCGGCCCGGCGAGAATCCGGAGCAGTACGTGAACCGCGTGGCCCGGGAAAAAGCCGGCGCCGGTCTGCTGCAACTGGCCGGCCGGCCGCAGGCCATCGTGCTGGGCGCGGATACCGATGTGGTCATCGACGGCGAGGTGCTCGGCAAGCCCGCTGACGCCGAACAGGCCGCGGCACTGCTGCGCCGGCTGTCCGGCCGCACGCATCAGGTGCATACGGCCGTCTGGTTGGTTTCCGCCGGCAGGGAACAGTCCGCGCTGGTCAGCACCGAGGTGCGTTTCGCGGCGTTGAGCGACGCGGAAATCAGCGCCTACATCGCCACCGGCGAACCGTTCGGCAAAGCCGGCGCCTATGCCGTACAGGGCCGTGCCGCCGCCTTCATCGCCGGCATTTCCGGCAGTTATTCCGGGGTCATGGGTCTGCCCTTGCATGAAACGGCCCTGTTGCTGCGGAACTTCGGTGTTCCGCTCTGGTCTGCCTGAGATGACCCCCAACGAAGAACTGCTGATCAATGTCACGCCGCGCGAAACCCGCGTGGCGGTGATCGAGAACGGCCTGCTGCAGGAGCTGCACATCGAGCGCAGCTCGCGCCGCGGGGTGCTGGGCAATCTGTACAAGGGCCGGGTGCAGCGGGTCATGCCGGGCATGCAGGCCGCGTTCGTCGACATCGGTCTGGAGCGCGCCGCCTTCCTGCATGCCTCCGACATCGTCTCGCCCGCCAGCCGTGCCCTGGCCGGCGACGCGCCGGTGCCGGAATCGCGGCCGCAGCCGCTGATCACCTCGCTGGTGCATGAGGGCCAGGAAATCGTGGTGCAGGTGATCAAGGATCCGATCGGCAGCAAAGGCGCGCGGCTGACCACCGAAATTTCGATTCCGTCGCGCTATCTGGTGCTGTTGCCGGATTCCCAAGTCATCGGCATTTCCAGCCGCATCGACGACGAGGCCGAACGCCAGCGCCTGAAACAGCTGGTGCAGACGCATGCCGATGCCACCGGGTTCGGCTACATCGTGCGCACCAATGCCGAAGGCATCGAGGCCGCCTACATCGAGCAGGACATCGCCTACCTGAGCCGTGCCATCGCCGTGCTGCGCCAGCGCGCCAAAAGCCAGAAGGTCGGCGAATGCATCTATGAAGACCTGTCGCTGCCGATGCGCGCGATGCGCGATCTGCTGCATGCGCGCACCGCGACCGTGCTGATCGACTCGCACGAAACCTTCGACAAGGTGCAGCGTTTCGCCCAGCAGCTGATGCCCGATCTTGCCGGCCGCATCCAGCATTATTCCGGCGAACGTCCGATCTTCGACCTGTACGGCGTCGAGGATGAAATCGGCCGCGCGCTCGACAAGCAGGTGCCCTTGAAGTCGGGCGGCTATCTGGTGTTCGACCAGACCGAAGCGATGACCTCGGTCGACATCAACACCGGATCGTTCCTCGGCCAGAAGAATCTCGAGGAAACCGCGTACCGCACCAATCTGGAGGCCGCGCAATCGGTCGCGCGCCAGCTGCGCCTGCGCAATCTGGGCGGCATCATCATCATCGACTTCATCGACATGCATGATCCCGAGCACAAACGCCAGGTGCTGCGCACGCTCGAGAAGGGGCTGGCCAACGATCACGTCAAGACCACGGTGTACGATTTCTCGCCGCTGGGTCTGGTCGAGATGACCCGCAAGCGCACCATCGAAAGCCTGCAGCGCCAGCTGTGCGAGCCGTGCCCGGCCTGCAGCGGGCGTGGCTACATCAAGACCGCGGAAACGGTGATCTATGAGATCTTCCGGGAAGTCACCCGCGCCGTGCGCCAGTTCGAAGCCGACAAAGTCATGGTGATGGCGGCGCCCAAGGTGGTGGCCAAGATCACCGAAGAAGAATCGGCGGCGGTGGCCGAGCTGGAAGTGTTCATCGGCAAGGACATCCGCTTCCAGCCCGACGAGCAGTACGCGCAGGACCAATTCGACGTGGTTCTGTCCTGACCGATGCCGAGCCCGCTGCGCCGCACCCTGCGACTCACCCGCCGCACCGCCGGATACGGGTTCCTGGTGCTGCTGATTCTCGCCGCGCTGGCGGTCAGCATCGCCAATCTGCTGCTGCCGTTCATCGAAAACAACCCGCAGCGCGTGCAGGCCTGGCTCAGCGAGCGGGTCGGGCAGCCGGTGCGCTTCCAGCACAGCAGCACCGAATGGACGCGGCGCGGCCCGCGCATTCGTCTGACCGGCCTGCGTGTCGGCGAGGGCGGCAGTGCGGTGGAAATCGCACGGGCCGAATTGCTGGTTGCGGTCTATTCCGGTCTGTTGCCCGGTCATCCGCTGACCGAACTGAAAGCCAAGGATCTGCACCTGCGCCTGGAGCAGCTGCCCGATGACAGCTGGCAGCTGCTCGGCGTGCCGCGCCAGCAGAACAGCACGACCGATGCGCTGGATGTGCTGTCGGGTTTCGGCGAGCTGCAGCTGGAGCGTTCGGATCTGGTGATCCGGCCGAACCGGCATCCGGCCATCCGCATTCCGCGCATCGACATGCGCATGCGCGTGCAGGACCGTCAGCTGCGCATCGGTCTGCGCGCCGAAGCCCGGCGCGGCGGTGCGCCCCTGCAGCTGGTCGCCGATCTGGACCGGCGCGACATGAGCGGGCGGGTATGGATCGGCGGCGAAAGCCTGGATGCCGGCCACTGGTTGGCGTTGTTTCCGGGCCTGAAGGTGCCGGCTGTCGATTCGGAAAGCGATCTGGATGTGTGGGCGCAGATCGAACGGCGCCGGATCATGCGGGTGCATGGCCGTCTGCAGGTTTCCGATCTGGCCCTGGCAACGGGCAAACCGAATCCTTCACGTCTGCGCTTTTCCAAAGAAACCCTGTTCGATGACATTCGCGGTCAATGGTTCTGGCAGCGGACGGCCGCGGGTTGGCAGGCCTCTGTGCCCGAAATCCGTTTCGACAAAGGCGGCGGCAGTGAACGCATCCGCGATGTGCGCATCAGCGCCATGCGCGGGCGTTGGGCGGCGCAGGCCGAAGCGGTGGCACTCAATCCGTTCACCGTGATCATGCCGCTGGCCAAAGGCCAATTGCCGGATCTGGACGCCTGGCTCAACCGGGCCGGCATCCGCGGCCAGATCAGTGCGGTCAAGGCCGGTGGCCGGACCGATTTCAGCCGTTGGCACGGCGCCGGTTACGGCCAGGCCATCGGCTTCAAACCGATCGGCAAGGCGCCGGGCTTCCAGGAGATTTCCGGCGTTCTGCATGCCGATGAACGCGGCGGCATCCTGCGCTTTTCCGACAAACCCGTGGTGTTGGATTGGCCGGTGTCATTCGGCCGGAAAATCCCCAGCCATTTCGACGGATCATTGGCGTGGTGGCGTTCGGGCCGGGATTGGGTGCTTGGCACCCGGGATCTGGGCTGGCAGGGTGACGGCATGGCGCTGAAACTCGATGCCGAGATGCAGTTCGTGGCCGGCCGCAAAGCGCCCTTGCTGAATCTTGCGGCGCGTCTGGAGACTTTCGATTTCGCCACCGCCAAGCGTTTCTGGCTGCGGCATCTGATGCCCGAAGCCAGCATCCGCTGGCTGGACATGGCGCTGGTCAAAGGCACGGTGCGCGATGGCTCGGTGCTGATTAGCGGCGATCTGGCCGATTGGCCGTTCGCCAACAAGGCCGGCCGCTTCAGCGCCACCGCCACCGTGCGTGCCGAGCAGCTGCAGTTCGCCGCCGACTGGCCGGCGGCCGAAAACGCGGTGCTTGCCGTCGACTTCAACGGCCCGGGATTCAGCGCCATCGGCACTGCCGATTTTCTCGGCAACCGCGTGCAGGTCAAGCCGAGCGGCATCGCGCGATTCCATGATTCGGAACTGGTCATCGATGTGCACACCGATTCGGATTTCGCCCGGCTGATGCCTGTGCTGCAGCAGACGCCCCTGAAAACCAAAGTCGGCGAGGCGGTGACCGCGCTGGTCGGCAAAGGTCCGGTCAGTGCCGATGTGCGCATGTTGTTTCCGCTGAAGAAGGGACTCGCGTTCAACCGCATCGACGGCGATATCGATCTGCGCGGGGTGGCCGTGCGTTCGCCGGATTGGAATCTGGCCATGACCGAGGCCACCGGCCGTGCCCGGTTCGACAACGACGGATTCAGTGCCGCCGGCATCCGTGGGCGCATGGCGAAGAATCCGGTAGCGCTCGATCTGCGGGTCGGACGAAACCACGTCAAAGACGCCGGCAACCGGGTTGAAGCCGGAATTTCCGGGGTGTTCCATACCGATACCCTGCTGCGTTACGATCCGTCGCTGGCCGCTCTGAAAGGCGTGCTGGCCGGACAAAGCCCCTGGCAATTCACCATCAGCCTGCCGAATGCGCGCAACGGCGCCGATGCTCCGGTGCTGCTGGAGGCGCAGTCGACCATGATCGGCACCGAAATCCGGCTGCCGGTGCCGTTGAACAAGCCGGCTGCGACATCGCAGGCCTTTCAATTGCGCACCTCGCTGCCGGCCGACAAAGGCGTGATTGAATTCCGCATCGGCCCGGCGTTCCGGCTGCTGCTGAAAAAACCGAAAGACAAACCGATGGCCGGCATTGCGCTGTTCGGCGCACAGACCCAGGGCAGCATTCCCGCCAGCGGCTTCTCGGTGCGCGGCAGCAGCGACGAATTCGATGCGCCGGCCTGGCTGGCGCTGGCGAAAAAAGCCGAGGACGGCGCCGGCCTGCAGAGTTTCGATCTGAGCGTCAATCATCTGCGCCTGATGGGCGAGGATTTCGGCCTGACCCGCCTGCAACTGGCGCCGGCGCCCGAGGCCATGGGCGTGCGCGCCAGCGGTGCCCGTCTGGACGGAACGCTGAGCCTGGCCAAAGCCGCCAACGCGCCGATCACGGCCAAATTCAGCCGCGTGCATTTCGCCCAGGCCGGCGTGCCGGCGCAGAAAGCGCCGGTGGCCATGCAGCCGTTGGACGTCGGCAATCCGGCGGCCTTGCCGCCGATCAATCTGGTGATCGAGGATCTGCGTTTCGGCGATGTGCTGCTGGGCCGCAGCGAGATGCAGACGGTTCCTTCCAAACAGGGCCTGTTGATCCAGAAGTTCAGCACCCAATCGGCCATGCTCAGCACCAGCGCCAGCGGCCTCTGGCAGGGCGAAGGCGCGCAGGCGCGCACCTCGCTGCAGGCCACGGTCAGCAGCCCGGATCTGGGCAAGCTGTTGAGCGCGGCCCACTACGGCGGCGCCATCCGGCGCGGGAAAACCACGGCCAAGCTCAGCGGCGTGTGGAACGGGGCGCCGATGGATTTCAGTCTGGCCGGTTTCAACGGCCTGCTCGAGCTGCGCATCGACGAGGGCCAGTTCCCGGAAGTGAAGGCCGGCGGCGGCCGCCTGCTCGGGCTGATGAGTCTGGCCGAGCTGCCGCGCCGGCTGTCCTTGAACTTCAACGATCTGACCGACAAAGGTCTCGGCTTCAATTCCATCAAAGGCGATTTCCGTTTCGCCAACGGCAGCGCCAGCACCCAGAATCTGCGCATCGATGCGCCCGCGGCCGATATCAAGATCAGCGGCAGTACCGATCTGGTCAACGCGCGTTTCGATCAGCGCGTGCTGGTGCAGCCCAAGGCCGGCGGCATTCTGCCGATTCTCGGTGCCGCCACGGCCGGGCCGCTGGGCGCCGCGGCCGGTGTGGTGGCCCAAGCCGTGCTCGACAAGCCGTTGAAAGAAAGCTCGGCCACCGAATACCGGATTACCGGCCCCTGGAAAGCCCCCGACGTGGTGAAGCAAAGCGGCGGTGAGCGCAAATGAGCACGCGCCTGCTGGGGGCGCTGCCACTGCTGATGCTCGCGGCCTGCGTGCATCAGGCGCCGCGCAATCCCATGGCGCAGTGGTCGCCTTCGGAAAATTTCGACGAGCGCCGGCCGCGCCTGATCGTGCTGCACGCCACCGAAATGGACTCGGCCGAAGCGGCGCTGCGCGTGCTGAAAACCGAAAACAGTGGCGGGCGGGTCAGCGCGCATTACCTGATTGCCGAAGACGGCCGTATTTTCCAATTGGTGTCCGACAGCAAGCGCGCCTGGCATGCCGGCGGCGGCCGCTGGCGCGGCATCAACGATCTGAATTCGGTTTCGCTTGGCATCGAGCTGGACAACGACGGCACGGAAGCATTCAAGCCGGCGCAGATGGCGGCGCTGAACAAACTGTTGGCCGATCTGTGCACACGCCACGCCATTGCGCGTGATGCGGTGATCGCGCACGGCGACATGGCGCCGACCCGCAAACGCGATCCGAGCGCGCGTTTTCCCTGGCAGGACTTGTGGCAGGCCGGATTCGGCGTCTGGTATGCGGCCGATCTGCCGGAGCCGCCGCCGGAATTCGACGCGGTGCTGGCCTTGCAGGCGTTCGGTTACGATACCCGCGATTTGCCGGCCGCGGTCAAAGCCTTCAGCCGCCGCTTCCGTGGCGAAGAACACGAGACGCTGGATGCCACCGACCGGCGCATCCTGTACGACTTAATCACGCCCTGAAGCCAGCGGGTTCGGCATCCAGCCCAGATACCCGGCGTGCAGGCTCTGGATATACAGACGCTCCGCGCTTTCGGTGACGCCGGTCGATTCCGGATAGGCGCCGTCCGGATCCTGCAGGTCGGCCACGATGCGGCCGTCTTCGGTGAACGCGAACACATGGCCGTAGGGTTTGGGGATCGGCCACCAGGCGCGCGGCAGACGCAGCGTGAGTTTGCGCAGAAAGGGTTTGTCGGCCAAGGCATCGAGCGTGGCATTGCGCGGCTTGGCAAACCCGGCCCAGATCCGGCCATCGCGGCCGCGGGTCAGATTGTCCGGATAGCCGGGCAGGTTGTCGAACAGAACCACGGCCTGCGTGCTGCCGCTGGTTACATCCAGATCGCGCGCGTTCACGTCGAGTTTCCAGAGGCGCGAACGCCCGGTTTCGTTGACGAACAGATGCCGGCCGTCGCGGCTCAGCGCCACGCCGTTGGCGAAACTCAAACCGGTGGCCAGCACGCGCGTGCGGCGTGTGTCCGGCTCATACACCAGAATGCGGCCGGTGGCCGATTGCTCGAGGATGTCGAGCACGCTGGCTTCGAAGGTGCCGCCCCAGTCGGCCGGTGCGAAGCGGCGCGAGGCATCGCTGAAATAGAATTTGCCGTCGGCGGCCACGGCCACCGCATCGGCGTAACGGATCGGATCGCCGGCCACCGTGTTGGTCAGCACGCGCACTTTGCCGGCGGGATCGATGGACAGCAAACCATGCATGGCATCGGCCGCAATCAGATGGCCGCCGGCATCGAAATCGAAACCGAGCACGCGCCCGCCGGTGTCGGCGAAGACCGACAGCATGCTGCCGTCAGGATTCATGCGCAGAATGCGGCCGCTGGCCACCGCGGCATACAGCAGGCCGTCCGGGCCGAGGGCGACATGCTCGGGGCCGCTGTCGCCGTTCAAGGCGATGCGCTGCAAGCCGGCCAGGCGCCGGTTCGGCGCATGCGCGCCGACATAGCCCGCCGCCGCTGCGCTGTGCCACACCTTCGGCTCGGCCGGCACCGGCCAGAAGCACAGATACGCGATGGCCACGATCAGCGCGACGAGAAACAGTTTCAGCAGAAATTTCATGGCGCCGGTTTTCCGGCCGCCAGCATCGCGCCCATTTTCTGGTGAATCAGGTTGACCGCCTTCAGCGGCCGCAGCATGACTTTGAATTCGGTGAGCTGCCCGGCCGCATTCCAGCGCAGCATGTCCACGCCGTTGACCCGGATGCCGTCAATGTCGACCTCGAATTCCAGCACCGCATCCTGGGGGCCGACCACTTCGCGCACATAACGGAAGCTATCGTTGATGAACACCTGCAGCGCCGCGCCCAGATACGCCCGGGTAATGGCCTTGCCGTGCTGCGG
The DNA here is from genome assembly GCF_025980345.1 of Arenimonas sp. GDDSR-1. Taxonomy (GTDB): domain Bacteria; phylum Pseudomonadota; class Gammaproteobacteria; order Xanthomonadales; family Xanthomonadaceae; genus Arenimonas. The sequence continues at coordinate 13,940 of NZ_JAPDUI010000040.1, forward strand.
GGTATGCACCACCGGCGAATGGAACACCACGTCCTCGGCCAGCAGGGCATCCAGGCCGCGTGGATCGCGGCGGCGGACCAGTGCATGCCAATCGGAAAGGGCAGAGGTGGGCATGGCAAGGGTCCTGAAAGGGCGTGCGCCCAGTGTATGCCAAATCGGCCCGCGGCTGCCTCAGGCGCTGGCTGGCCTTGACCCCGGTTTTGCCCTACCATCGTCATTCCGGCTCTGCCGCTTCCCTGGAAAGGATGTCCCATGTCTGCACGCTCACGCTATGCCCTTTATGCCCTGCTGCTCGCCGTTCTGCCGGTGCAGGCCGCCGAACGCATCCGTCATGTGGTTCTGGTCGATGGCGGCAAGCAGGCCGGTGAACAGGTGGTCGAACGCGGCGCCGACGGCTGGACCACGGTCCGCTTCACCTACAAGGACAACGGCCGCGGGCCGGAAATCAGCGAGCGCTACCGCTTGGCGGCCGACGGCGGTTTCGCCGAGTACCATGCCACCGGAAAAACCACCTTCGGTTCCGAGGTCAAAGACGATTTCATCCGCACCGGCAATGAAGCGCAGTGGACCTCGACCTCCGAAACCGGCCGCGCCCCGGTGCAGGGACCGGCCTTTTATTCGCCCATCAACGGCTCGCTGATGCCGCTCTCGATTGCCTTGCCGGCGCTGCGCAGCGGCAAGCCGGTCAGCCTGCTTCCGGGCGGCACCATGCTGGGCACGGTGGTGGACCGCCACAGCGTTTCCGCCAAAAACGGCAGCCGCAGCGTGGAGCTGATGAAGCTGACCGGGCTCGGCCTGTCGCCCAGCTTTTTCTGGATCACCGAGGGCAAGGCGCCGCAGGTGTTCGCCTTGATCATTCCCGGATACATGGCCTTCATCGAGCAGGGCTATGAAGCCGAGGTGGCCGCGATGACCGCCAAACAGCAGACGGCCGAAAGCAAAGTGCTTCTGGAATTCGCGGAAAAATCGCTGAAGCCGCTGCCGGGCCTGACCGTGATCCGCAACGTGCGCGTGTTCGACAGCGCCACGGCCGTGCTCGGCAAGGCCAGCGATGTGTACGTGCTGCGCGGCCGGATCACCGCCGTGCTGCCGGCCGGCGCCCCGAGCGCGGGCGCGGAAAACAGCGTGGACGGCAACGGCCGCGTGCTGCTTCCCGGACTGTTCGACATGCACGGCCACATCGGCCCGTGGGACGGCCCGCTCAATCTGGCCAACGGCGTGACCACCAGCCGCGACATGGGCAACGACAACGCCACCCTGCAGGGCATGCTCGACCAGCAGGCCGGCGGCAAACTGCTGCTGCCGAATGTGGTGCCGACCGGTTTTCTGGAAGGCGAAAGCCCGTATTCGGCGCGCAACGGCTTCGTCATCAAGGATCTGGCCGGCGCCAAGCAGGCCATCGACTGGTATGCCCAGCACGGCTACCCGCAATTGAAGATCTACAACTCCTTTCCCAAGGAGATCCTGAAAGACACCGTGGCCTACGCGCATCTGCGCGGCCTGCGGGTCAGCGGCCACATTCCGGTTTTCCTGCGCGCCGAAGACGCGGTGAATGCCGGCTATGACGAAATCCAGCACATCAACCAGCTGATGCTGAACTTCCTGGTCAAGCCGGAAACCGACACGCGCACGCTCGAGCGCTTCTACCTGCCGGCCGAAAAAGTCGCCGATCTGGACATGGATTCCAAGCCGGTCCGCGATTTCATCGCCTTGCTGGTGAAAAACAAGGTCGCGGTCGACCCGACCCTGGCCACCTTCGATTTCATCCGCCAGCGCGACGGCGAAACATCCAAGCCGTATGCCGCCATCAGCAGTCACATGCCGCTGGAAATGCAGCGCGGCCTGCGCGCCGGCAGCATGAAAATCCCGGACGAGGCGACCTTCAAACGCTACGACCGTTCGTATGAAAAAATGGTGGCCTTCGTCGGCCAGATGTACCGCGCCGGCGTGCCGCTGGTGGCCGGTACCGATGCCCTGGCCGGCTTCACCGTGCACTCCGAGCTGGAACTGTATGTGCAGGCCGGGCTGACGCCGGCCCAGGCGCTGCAGGTGGCGACCTTGAACGGCGCCCGATTCTCACGCCTGGAACACAGCCACGGCCAGATCAAGCCCGGTTTCGTGGCCGACATGGTGCTGGTGGACGGCGACCCGACCGCCAACATCGCCGATCTGCGCAAGGTGGCACTGGTGTTCACCCAGGGCGGCGTGCTCAATCCCAGCCGCGTGTTCGGCATGATGGGCATCAAACCCTTCGTCGACAATGTGCCGGAAGTGAAACAGACCGCCAAGCCGGAAGCCGCCGCCGGTTCCGGCGGCAAGGCCGGCGCGCATTATGACGGCCTGCGGCATGTGCATTGAGTGAAACACAAGCGGACCTTCGGGTCCGCTTTTCATTGCGGCCGGGCTGTCTTCTGAAATTAACGGCCTTGCGCTAGCGGCCCTTGCCCGGCGCATCCACGGTGATTTCACCCCAGGGCTTGAACACCCAGGTGATGGCCTTTTGATCGCGCACGCCGAGCGCGATGATTTCGCCGGCCTCGTCCACGGCCTTGCAGCGCAGCACCACCTGGTAGCGGTCGTCGCGGCCGGTACCTTTTTCGCGCCAGGAATGCGCGCGTGAAATGCGGGTGCCGGCCAGCGCCTCGGGCACGAAGCAGGGCGCGATGCGCGCACGGTCGGCGTCGGAAATTTTATCCGTGCCGGCGCGCGGTCCGTCTTTGAGTTGTTTGGCGAAATCGAGCAGGGCGACGGTGTCGTTGGCCGGTTCGATGCTGAAGAACTGCGTGGGATCGGCGCCGGCGCAGGCCGCGTCGGTGGCGAACACGAAGTAGCGGTCCTGGCTCACCATGTGGCCGGGCATGGGGCCGGTGGCCACGGTCGGAAAATACAGGCTGTGAATCACGCAGCCGCGTTGGTACGGCATCGGGTAGCTGGGCGAGGACACCTCGACGCCGCCCGAATCGCCGCGGGCCACCCAATCCCGCGCGATGGCGTCTTTGATCTGCGTGGCCGCAGTATCGTTGGCGGCGGCAAGGCCGGAGGCCGACAGCGCCAGCAGGAGCAGAAGGACTTTCATACGTGTCGATGTTTCAGGCAGACGATGCACCAGATCGCTAACATGGTGTGAATAGCCACCACACCCCACACGCCCACGCCGGCCGGCTGCAGGCTCAGGCCCGCCTGCGC
>NZ_JAPDUI010000084.1 GCF_025980345.1 Arenimonas sp. GDDSR-1
CCAGTTGTTGGTCTGGTTCGAGGGTGCTTCCGGCCTTGAGGGCGTTAGCGGCCCGCGTGCTTTTGCGCCCGATGCGCTGCCAAGCCATGAGGGTGCCTTTGCCATCACCGTGCACAAAAGCCAGGGTTCGGAATACGGCCATGTCGCAGTGCTGTTGCCGCCGGATGCCGACAATGCGGTGCTGTCCCGACAGCTGCTGTATACCGCGGCCACCCGGGCCCGGAAATCCCTGGCGCTGTGGTGCGCTGAACCGGTGTTGCAGGCCACCTTGGCAGCCCGCAATTTACGCAGTTCCGCGCTGCCGCAACGGCTGCTTTAACCGATCATCATTCCAGGGCAGGGAGTTGCCAGTACAGGGATTCACTGCCCGTAATGAAAATCGGGCGGGCGGTCAAACCGCTCCGGTTTCAGGTCCCGATCAGATACCGGGAATAACGGCCGAGCAATTTGCGGATGCCCATGCTCAGCAGCAGACTTGTGTTTTGCAAACGCCTCGCTGAGCAGCCAGACAAACGTGAAATGCAGGAAATAAAGGCTGAAGGCATAAGTGCCCAGAACCATCAGTGCATTCGGTAGACGCGCTTCACGCGCATGCAGGGCATATAGAATAAGCACCGCCATCAGCATTTTCTGGCTGTACACCACGGATTGATGCAGCGAGGTAAATCCACCCGCAACGTAGTCCCAGCGGAACAGCAGGAAATTGACGGCAGTGAATGCCAGCAACAGAAACAGCAGCGCCGGCAGATGCCGTTTGACCAGGATCAGCATCGCTTCCAGCCGTTCGCCGAGATAGATGCCGAAGGCGTAGGCCCCCAGAAAAAAGGCGACGGATTTCCAGCTGATCAAGTCGGGAAACGGCGTCCGTGATACCACCAGGGGCATCAGCGTCAACGCCAACAGACCGATGCCTTTGCCGGGTTTGAGCAGGGCGTTCAGCAACGGCGTGCAAAGGAACAGGACCGCCAGCACCGGGATGTACCACAGATGGGTCTGGACTTGACCGAAGACGAGATTTTTCGACAGTTCTTCCGGAAAAAAGAAGGTGATGCCGTTGGCTTTGCCGTAAGCCAGATAATCCGGCCAGGCCAATACCGTGAAAAAGATCGTAAGCAGGGCATAGGGCAGAAAGACATGCGCGGCCTTGCTTCTGAAGAAGTGCCCCCAGGATTTGCCCCGCAAGACACGGGTATACAAAATCCCGGAGATCAGCGCAAAAAACAGGGTGGAGCCGTGAAACACGGTTTCGGTAACGCTGTACAGCCAGATGTAATCGGGATTGTTTTCCTGGGCACCGGAAACCGAACCCAACACCGACCAGGCATGCGCGCCGATGATGGATAGAATGGCAATGCCCCGGAAGGCATGCAGATAGGGCAGATAACCGGGCTTGTTGGAAGAAACGGACATGCGCTGCCTGGATGGCGGATTCAGGCCATCTTCGCATGCACGGATCCCGGTGTCCTGTGCCGGAAGTCTATGGCGTCCCCGACTGGAGTCGAACCAGTGGCCTTACCCTTAGGAGGGGTACGCTCTATCCAGCTGAGCTACGGGGACCGACAGGCATTATAACGCGGTCATTTCAGGCCTTGCGCCGGAACAGCGCGAACGCGACCAGGATGACCGCTGCCACACCCATGCTGAGCCAGAGTTGTTCGGCCAGACCCTCGGACAGACCCATGAACACCAAAACCGCCAGCATGGCGGCAATGGCCGTATAGGTGCCGTAGGGGTGGAACCACATTTTGATCTGCAGGCGCTCCGGGGCTTCGGCCTCGGTTTTGGCGCGAAGCCGCAGCTGCGCAAAGGACAGCAGCACATAGATGAACAGCATGGTCGCGCCGCAGGCATTGATCAGGAAACTGAACAGATCTTCGGAGAAGTGGTTGATGGCCAAGGCCAGATAGCTGAACAGGCTGGCGACCAGAATGGCGCGGGCCGGGACTTTGCGATCGTTGATCTTGACCAGCCACTGCGGGGCATCGCTGTATTTCGCCAGACCGAACAGCGCACGCGAGGACACATACAGGCCGGAATTCAGGCAGCTCAGCACGGCCACCAGCACCAGCGCGTTCATCGCCACTTCGGCGCCGGGCAGGCCCATGGTCTGCAGGGTGGTCGCGAACGGCGAGATGCCGGGCACGATGGTGTTCCAGGGCACGATGGCGCAGATCAGCGCGATCGACAGCACGTAGAACACCAGGATGCGGAAGGTGACGGTGACGGTCATGCGCGAGATGACTTTGCTCGGCTCCTCCGACTCGGCGGCGGCAATGGTCGCGATTTCGGCGCCGCACAGCGCGAAAATGGTCGAGGTGGCGCCGGCCAGTACCGCGGCCCAGCCGTTCGGGGCGAAGCCGCCGTGCGCGGTGAGATTGCCGAAACCGAGGGCGGTCGGCGCACCGATCCCGAACACGAAGGCGGCGGTGATCAGGATGAACACGATGATGGCAGCGACCTTGATCGAGGAAAACCAGAATTCGAATTCGCCGTAGGATTTGGTGGACATCAGGTTGACTGCGGTCAGGACCGCCATCAGTCCGACACCGATCGACCACAGCGGCAGCTGCGGGAACCAGTCATGGATGATCTTGGCGCCGGCGATGGCCTCGATGGCGACCACCACCACCCAGAAGTACCAGTAAAGCCAGCCCGACATGAAACCGCCAAGATGCCCCAGGCCGAGCCGGGCGAATTCGGGGAAGCTCTGCACGCCCGGGGTGGCGATGGCCATTTCCGAGAGCATGCGCATGACCAGCAGAATGATGAAGCCCGAAATGGCGTAACTGAACACCACGGCCGGACCGATCTGCGAGATGGCCGTGGACGAGCCCACGAACAGACCGGCACCGATGATGCCGCCGATGGCGATCATCGAGACATGACGGGATTTCAGGGTGCGGCTGAGCTGGACGTCGGAGGAGCAGGCGAGGGGAGAATCCATCGTAGGGTTTCCGGTAGGCTTCGGGTGTCTGATAGCATAACGGTTTAAGCGTCCCGTGGCGCATGTCCCGCCCCCGAACCGAAGCGAGCCCTCATGTCCGTTGTTTTCCGCCACCCGCATCATCGCATCCTCCTGGCCGGCGGCCTGCTGCTTTCCGGTCTGATGATGGCCGCCACAGCGGCAGCTGCCGGCTTCACGCCGGCCGATTATCTGCGCATCCGCAATGTTTCCGATCCGGTCTTCGCACCCGATGGCAATACCCTGGCCTACAGCGTCGGCGAAACCGATCCGCAGCGGGATGAGGAGTCCAGTGACCTGTGGACCGTGCCCCTGCATGGCGGCGCTCCGCGGCGTCTGACCGAAACAGCGCACAATGAATGGCAGCCGGTGTATGCCGCCGATGGCCGTTCGCTGTATTTTCTCAGCGATGCCGGCACCGGGGGCGTGACCCAGGTCTGGCAGATGCCGCTGGACGGGGGTGCGGCACGCGTCGTCACCCGGTTTCCGCAGGGGGTCGATGATTTCGCGGTGTCGCCGGCCGGTGCCCGCCTGGCGGTCATCGTCACCGATGCCGGGCCCGGTGCCGGCGGCAAAGCGCCGGTGCATCCCCTACCGATCGTGACCTCGCGTTTCCAGTTCAAGGAAGACATCACCGGCTATCTGGATGACCGCCGCAGGCACCTGTATCTGGTGAATGCCGACAGCGGTGAAAGTACGGCCTTGACGCACGGTCCCTTTGATCATTACCTGCCGTCGTTTTCACCCGATGGCAAAACCATCGCGTTCGTGACCAAACGCGGCGAAGATCCGGACCGTCATCTGAACTGGGATATCTACACCGTCGAGGCACGCGCCGGCGGCCTCGAAAAGCAGATCACCAAGGATCCCGGAACCGATCTGGACCCGTATTGGGAGACCCGGCCGGCCTGGAGTCCGGATGGCCGGAAGATCGCCTATGTGCGCAGTCTGGGCGGTCAATGGATTTACTACGCGCCCTGGCAGCTGGCGGTGGTTGATCTGGACAGCGGCCGCGAGTGGCAGCCGGCACTGAAGGATCAATTCAGCATCAAGCCGGTGTGGCTGCAGGACAGCCGGCATCTGGTGACTTTGGTCGAATACCCGCAGGCCATGTACGCCGCAAAGGTGGATACCGAATCCGGCACCGGGGAGTTGCTGACCATCGGAGACCGCTTCGATTACGGTCTGGCGGTGAACCGCCGCGATGAGGTCGTGGTCAACGGCAGCACGCCTCAGATGCCGTTCGAGCTTCAGCGGCCCATCGGCAAGGGGCAGACGGCGATGCTGACCGATCATAATGCCTGGCTGCGTGAGCGCTCGCTCGCCAAGCCCGAAAGCTTCTGGTTCAAAAGCCCGGACGGCACGGAAATCGAAGGCCTGGTCATGAAGCCGCGCGGCTATGTCAAAGGCCGGCGTTATCCCACCATCCTGCGCATCCACGGCGGTCCGGTGTATCAGTTCAGCCGCGAATTCATGCCGGATTGGCAGGCCTATGCCAACGCCGGGTTTCTGGTGGTGGCGGTCAACCCGCGCGGCAGCTCCGGCCGCGGTTTCGATTTCGCCCGCGCCATCTATGCCGATTGGGGCAACAAGGATGTACAGGATGTGCTGGCCGGCATCGATCATGCGGTGGCACAGGGCTGGGCCGATCCGCAACGTCTTGGACTCGGCGGCTGGAGTTACGGATCGATTCTGACCAACTATGTTATCGCCTCCGATCAGCGCTTCAAAGCAGCGGTGAGCGGGGCAGGGGTTTCCAACGCATTGGCGGCTTACGGCTATGACCAGTATTCCCGCGAATACGAGTTGGAGCTGGGTACGCCCTGGAACAACCGCGAAGCCTATGAACGCGTCAGCTATCCGTTCCTGCATGCCGACCGCATCAAAACACCGACGCTGTTTCAATGCGCGGAACTGGATTTCAACGTCCCTTGCCACGGCGCCATGCAGATGTATCAGGCCCTGCGCTCGCAGAATGTTCCGACCCAACTGGTGATCTATCCCGGCCAGAACCACGGGCTGACCATTCCCTCCTACTGGGTCGACCGGCTTCAGCGTAATATCGAATGGTACCGTCGCCATCTCATTCCGGAGCAAACGCAGTGACTGCTTCCATCCGCCGATTGGCCGCCGTACCCTTGCTGTTTCTGCTGATGCCTGCCGCCTATGCGCAGGTGCTGCTCATCCGTGCCGGCACCCTGATTGATGTCGACGCCGGACAGGTACGGCATGATCAGGCCGTGCGCATCGACGGCGACCGCATCGTCTCGGTGCAGCCTTACCGTCCCGGCCTGGCCGCCGGCGCACGTGAATTGGATTGGTCGGCCTATACCGTTGCGCCCGGCTTCATGGACATGCATACCCATCTGGCCGGAAATATCCAGAACTACAACGTCGAGGCCTATCTGAAAGCCACGCCGGAAGAGGATGTGTTGGCCGGTGCGGCCAATGCCCGTAAAACCCTGCAGGCCGGTTTCACCACCGTCCGTGATGTCGGAAGCTACAACGCTTTCGTCGATGTGAGTCTGCGCGATGCCATTGCCCAGGGCTGGGTGCCGGGGCCGCGCATGTTCACGGCCGGTGCGTATGTCACCGTTCCCGGCGGCGGCGGGGAGGTTTCCGGCCTGGTCGATGCCGCACGCATACCGGCGCGCATGCGTGAAGGCGTGGCAAAGGGCGAAGCGGAAGTCCGTCGGAAAACCGGCTACATCCTCGATCATGGCGCCGATTGGATCAAGATGATCGTGACCGGCGCGGTGCTCACCGACGGCACCAACGTCAAGCAATCCGAATACAGCGAGGCTGAAGTGCGCGCCGCCGTGGAAACCGCTGCCGCCCGCAGCCATGATGTGACCGGGCATGCGCATGGCGCACAGGGCATCAAGAACACCATCCGTGGCGGCGCCCGTTCGGTCGAGCATGCCTCGCTGATCGATGACGAGGGTATCGCCCTTGCAAAACAGCACGGCACATGGCTGGTGATGGACATCTACAACGGCGACTACATCGATACCATCGGCCGCGCCCAGGGCTGGAGCGCGGAATCGCTGCAGAAGAATCTGGATACCACCGACATCCAGCGTCAG
>NZ_JAPDUI010000085.1 GCF_025980345.1 Arenimonas sp. GDDSR-1
GCGCTTTTCGCAGTCAAACCGTCGGAATAGTGATGAAAATCAAGGAATCAGAATATTTCCTATAGGTTTGCCGAGACCAACGGTTTACAATTTATCCATCGCTACGGATAGCGTTTGAAGGCCCCCTGTGCAGCAGATTCTGTTCTACTTCCTGATTTCTTTTCTGATCAGTGCCGGCACCATTGCCGCGCTGCTGCCGCTGGCACGCCGCTGGAACTGGGTGGATCACCCCAATCACCGCAAGAACCATGAGGTGGCTACCCCGGTCATCGGCGGCTTGGGCGTGTTCGCGGGTATTGCCGTGCCGGTGTTTCTGGCCAATGGCCTGAACAATTACGCCCTGGGCTGGTTCAGCGGTGCGCTGCTGCTGGTGGTCGTCGGCCTGATCGACGACCGCATCGATGTGCGCTGGTATTTCCGTTTGGCGGTGCAGATTGCCGCCGCGCTGTGCCTGATCTACATTGCCGACACCCGCGCCGAACATCTGGGGCCGGTGTTCGGCCTGCCCGATGTGGAGTTCGGCTGGTTCAGCGTGCCGCTGTCGGTGTTCGCCATCGTCGGCCTGATCAACGCCCTGAACATGGCCGATGGTATTGACGGTCTGGTCGGCTCCTTGGTGGTGGCCAGTTTGTGCATGTTCATCAGCGCCGGCATTTATTCCGGCATTCCCGAAATCACCTTCCGGCTGATGTGGGTCGTCGGCGCGGTGACGGGCTTTCTGTGGTTCAACCTGCGCTTCGGCAAACAGACCCGCGCCCGCGTGTTCCTGGGCGACACCGGCAGCGCCCTGCTGGGCTACACCCTGGCCTACATCACCTTCCGCCTGACCCAGAACCCGGCGCACCCGATCACCCCGATCCTGGCCCCGTATCTGATTGCGGTGCCGATCATCGACTGCGTGGTGCTGATGGTACGGCGCTGGCGGCAGGGCCATTCGCCCTTCCATGGCGACCGCAACCACATCCATCACCTGTTGCTCGATGCCGGGTTCAGCGTCAATCAGGCGGTGCGCTTGCTGGTGCTGCTCAGCTTCAGCATCGGGCTGGCCGCCGCGGTCTGGCTGTCCTTCGATGTGCAGTACGAGAAGGCCATCCTGCTGATCAATTTCGTGCTGATGACGCTGACCTGGTATGCGCTCAGCAATGACCGCGCCCGCATCGTGGCGCTTCTGGCCCGCATCCATCAGCTGCTCTACGGAAAATCGTCCTAAAAAAAGCCCCCGAATTTATCGGGGGCTTTCCACATCAGGACCTTTCGCTTTTATTCCCTCTCCCTCCGGGAGAGGGCCAGGGTGAGGCCTTACTTCTTCTGACCGTCCTTGAAGCCTTCCTCGTAGCCTTTCGAAAAGGCCGATTCAAAGCGCGAATCGTAGCTGTCTTCGTGGCGCTGGTAGGCGTTCTTGGCGCCGGATTTGGCGTCGTCTTTACCGGCGGCGTAGCCTTCCTTGAAGTACACGCAGGCGGTCTTATCCATCGAGGCCGGGCAGGCCGGGGCATCGGCCAGAGCCGAACCGGCCACGAACAGGCTGGCAAGGGCGAGGGCGAATACACGCGATTTCATGAGCTTCTCCAATGCGGACAAATGTCCGTGCATTAAGCATAGCAAGTTCCGCCCCCGCCGCAAGCCGGGGGCTGAATGCCGGATTAATCCCCCCGGCCTGCCGATTTCCTCTAAAATGGCCGGAATCCCCTGAAAATCAAGCGCATGAAGCCCTTATCCCATCTTGACCGGCTGGAAGCGGAAAGCCTGCACATCTTCCGCGAAGTCGCCTCCGAGTTCAGCAATCCGGTGATGCTGTATTCCATCGGCAAAGACAGCGCGGTGCTGCTGCACCTGCTGGCCAAGGCCTTTTATCCGGCCAAGCCGCCGATTCCGCTGCTGCACGTGGACACCACCTGGAAATTCCGCGACATGTACGCCTTCCGCGAAACCGTGCCGGAGCGTTACGGGGTCAGCCTGAAAGTGCACATCAACCCGGAGGGCGTGGCGCAGAACGTCAACCCGTTCACCCACGGCGCCACCGTGCATACCGACATCATGAAAACCCAGGGCCTGAAGCAGGCGCTGGATGCCGGCCAGTACGATGCCGCCATCGGCGGCGCCCGCCGCGACGAGGAAAAATCGCGGGCCAAGGAACGCGTGTTCTCGTTCCGCAACGCCGAACACCGCTGGGACCCGAAAGCGCAGCGCCCGGAACTGTGGGATGTGTACAACACCCGCATCCGCAAGGGCGAGAGCGTGCGCGTGTTTCCGCTGTCGAACTGGACCGAGCTCGACATCTGGCTGTACATCTTCCGCGAGAACATTCCGGTGGTGCCGCTGTATTTCGCCAAGGAGCGCCCGGTGGTCGAACGCGACGGCGGCCTGATCATGGTCGACGATGAGCGCATGCCGCTGCATCCCGGCGAAGTGCCGATGCTGAAGAAAGTGCGCTTCCGCACCCTGGGCTGCTACCCGCTGACCGGCGCGATCGAATCGGAAGCGGCCGATCTGGAAGCCATCATCGCCGAGATGCTGGTGGCGCGCACTTCCGAGCGCCAGGGCCGGATGATCGATCACGACCAGTCGGCCTCGATGGAGAAGAAGAAGCAGGAGGGCTATTTCTGATGGCCACCGATATCCGCGCCTACCTGCAGCAGCACGAAACCAAATCCCTGCTGCGCTTCATCACCTGCGGCAGCGTCGACGACGGCAAGAGCACCCTGATCGGGCGCCTGCTGCACGACACCAAGGGCCTGTTCGACGACCAATTGGCCGCGCTGGAGAAGGATTCCGCCAAGCACGGCACCCAGGGCGAAGCCATGGACTTCGCGCTGCTGGTCGACGGCCTGGCCGCCGAACGCGAGCAGGGCATCACCATCGATGTGGCCTACCGCTTCTTTTCCACCGACAAACGCAAGTTCATCGTGGCCGACTGTCCGGGCCATGAACAGTACACCCGCAACATGGCCACCGGCGCGTCCACCGCCGATGTCGCCGTGGTGCTGATCGACGCCCGCAAAGGCGTGCTGACCCAGACCCGCCGGCACAGTTTCATCGTCTCGCGTCTGGGCATCAACCACGTGCTGCTGGCGGTCAACAAAATGGATCTGGTCGACTTCGATGAAGGCGTGTTCAATGCCATCGTCGAACAATACCAGCAGCTGGCCGATCAGCTCGGCATTTCCAGCGTGCAGGCGGTGCCGCTATCGGCGCTGACCGGCGACAACCTGATTGCCGCTTCCACGCGCACGCCCTGGTACACCGGCCCCTCGGTGCTGGCGTATCTGGAAAATGTGGTGATCAGCGAAACCGGCGACGACGGCACGCACAGCGGCCGCCTGCCGGTGCAGTGGGTCTGCCGTCCGAATCTGGATTTCCGCGGCTTTGCCGGCACGGTCTGCGCCGGCGCGTTCAGCGTCGGCGAAGAAGTGGCCGTGCTGCCCTCGGGCAAGCGCTCGCACATCGCCCGCATCGTCACCCAAACCGGCGATCTGGACGCCGCCCGCCGGGGCCAGGCGGTGACCCTGACGCTCGCCGATGAGGTCGACATCAGCCGCGGCGATGTCATCGTCTCGGCCAAGAACCCGTGCGAAACCGCCGACCAGTTCGCCGCGCACGTGATCTGGATGGACGAAGCCGAACTGATTCCCGGCCGCGGCTATTGGCTGAAGATCGGGGCGCGCACGGTGAATGCCACCGTCACCGAAATCAAGCACAAGATCGACATCAACAGCCAGGAACCGCTGGCCGCGAAAACCCTGCACTTGAATGAAATCGGCGTGTGCAATCTCAAGCTCGATCAGGCCATCGCCTTCGAGCCCTACGCGCTGGATAAAACCCTGGGCGGTTTCATTCTGATCGACCGGCAGAGCAACGCCACCGTGGCCGCCGGCACCATCGATTTCGCGCTGCGCCGCGCCGGCAACATCCACTGGCAGGCGATGGACGTCAACAAAGCCGCGCGTGCCGGGCTCAAAAGCCAGACGCCGCGCTGCATCTGGTTCACCGGCCTGTCCGGCTCGGGCAAGTCGACCATCGCCAACCAGCTGGAGCAGCGTCTGCTGGCCGCGCACCACCACACCTATACGCTGGACGGCGACAACGTGCGTCACGGTTTGAACCGCGATCTGGGCTTCACCGAAGCCGACCGGGTCGAGAACATCCGGCGCGTGGCGGAAGTGGCGCGCCTGATGGTGGATGCCGGCCTGATCGTGCTGGTCTCGTTCATTTCGCCGTTCCGCAGTGAACGCGACATGGCCCGCGCCCTGTTCAGCGACGACGAGTTCATCGAAGTGTTCGTCGATACGCCGCTGGAACTGTGCGAACAGCGCGATGTGAAAGGCCTTTACGCCAAGGCCCGCGCCGGCCAGCTGCCGAACTTCACCGGCATTTCCTCGCCGTATGAGGCGCCGGAACATCCGGAGCTGCATCTGCGCACCGCCGACGCCCCGATCGAAGCGCTGGTCGAGGCCGTGCTGAAGCGGATCAGCTGACTTTGGCGGCGGCCGCTTCGGCGGCGCCGCTTTCGGTCAGGTAATAGATGTGGCTGCTGAGCAGCGCGTACTGCACGTACTCGCTCGGTCCCAGCTGCTTGAGGAAATCCTGCATCATCGCCAGCGCATTGTGCTGGGAATAGCCGTGCGATTCCGGATGGCGCACGCGCACGCGCGGATCGACCACCGCGAACTGTTTGTTGGCGTAAGCGAAGGCCATGAACACCCAGTCGATGCCCCAGCCGTACAGGTTTTTACGGTAGTCGATGCTGCGCATGCGCGCGATGGCCGCTTTCGACAGCGAGAACACGATGCCGTCGGTCTGTGCCACCAGTTTCATCGGGGTGTCGAAGAAACTGCCGAGCAGGGTGTGCTTGAGCGGATAGGGCGTGACCGTGATCAGCGGCGCCCAGACCGCGATGCGCGGGAACTGCCGGTGCGCGGCCCGGCTGCCGGCCACCAGGCCGGCCCAGTCGTCGCAGTCGCAGTCGGCATGGATCACCAGCAGAATGTCGGCATCCGGGGCCAGATGTTCGAGGCAGGCACTGAATTTATCGGCCCAGAACAGGGTGTCGTCGCGCCGGATCAGCCGGCAGTCGGCCGCGGGCGCGGTGTCCGGATCGGGGTCGGAATACACGATGCTGACCGATTCGCCGACACCATTCAGGGCGCCGGCGATGGCGGCGGCCCGGGCATGCTGGCCGTTCCAGGAAATGATGAAGATGTGCAGACGCGGCATGGGATTTCCGGCACGGGCGTTTTCACGCATACTGGGAGTAGTCTACCGCCTGAACGCGCATGCCCGATCATCTGTACCAGATTTACTATTCCGAAGACACCCGCGGGCAGCTGGACCCGGGCTTTCTGCCTTTGGATAATAGCGCCAATCCGCGCCCGGACTGGCGCGAGTATTGGCCGATCCGGCAATTCCTGCTGAACACCGCGCTCGATGACGGCGCCCGTTACGGCTTCTTCTCGCCCAAATTCCGCAGCAAGACCGGCCTTGCCGCCGCGGCGGTCACCGATTTTCTGGCCAGGACCGATGCCGAGGTCGTGCTGTTCTCGCCGTTTTTCGAGCAATCGGCCCTGTTCCTGAATGTGTACCGTCAGGCCGAGGCCTATCATCCCGGTCTGGCCGCCATCTGCCAGGCCGCCTTGCGCGCTGACGCTCCGGCGTTCAGTGCGCTCGATCACGTCAGCCATTCCGGCAATACCAGGCCGAGGATCCGGATGCCGCCCTGGCGTCGGCGCTCAACGCCCCGGTGCCGCATGACCGCAGTTCCGCGCCCGCCAAGGTGTTCGTGATTGAACGCGTCGCCAGTTTTCTGCTCGGCAGCGAGCCGTGGTCGGTGGCGGTGGATGCCCGCGCCGCGTTGCCTGCCGGCCCGCGTCCGGGCTTGCAGCGTCTGGATGCGCTCAAAATCGCCTATGCGCGGGATCAACGGCCGGAACAACTCGCCGACTACCGTCGCCTGCGCCGCGAACTGATGACCGCGCTGCAGCTTGCACAGGCGGCCGGATGACCGCGCCGATGCCCTGGCCGAGCATGCTCGAAATGCAGGCCATCAACCGTCTGCTCGGGCGCGGCTATGACGCCGAAGGCCGGGCGCGGCCGTTCACCGACCGCGAGTTCTTCGAAATCTCCTGGATCATGGGCTGGCACCCGCGCAACCCGGCGTACCGCCAGCTGTTTGCGAATCTGGCCGATTGGATCGTGGCGGAAATCGCGCCGCGCCGCCTGTTGGAAATCGGCAGCGGGCCGGGCCATCTGTTGCATTGCCTGCTCGAGCGCGGGGTGGAGGCCTGCGGCATCGATGCCAATCCGTACTCGCAGGCGTTCTTCCGGCAACGCCATCCGCAGCAGGCCGAACGCTACCGGCTCGATCCGGATTTCAGCCAAGCCACGCCCGCCGCCGACACCGTGCTGGCCATTGAAGTGTTCGAACACATTCCCGATGCCGGTCTCAATCACATCCTGACCCGGCTGCGCGATGAGATCCGCCCGCAGCACATCGTGTTCTCCTCGACCCCGCATGCCGAACCCGCACCGGACTGGGATCTGCAGTGGGGACACATCAATCTCAAAACTCCGACGCAGTGGCAGGCGTTTTTCGGCCGCTACGGCTACCGGATCGACGGCCGCCGGCCGCCGGTCACCGAATGGGCGGTGTGCTATGTCCGCGACTGAGCCGGGTCCGGCAGCGCAGGCGGCGGTCATCGCGCATTACCATGCCGAGGGTCATTTGCCACGGCACTTGCTGGCACTGGTGCGCGTGCTGGCGGCGCGCGTCGGCCGCATCGTGTTCGTGTCCACCGGGTTGTCGGATGCGGCGGCGGCGGAACTGGAACCCTTTGCCGCCGTGATCCGGCGCGAGAACATCGGCTACGATTTCTGGTCCTACAAAACAGGCATTGACGCGCTCGGCGATCGGTCCGGACTCGAGCGCCTGCTGCTGCTCAACAGCTCCTTCATCTGTATCGATCCGGACCGGGTGTGCGCGGCGATGCTGGGGCCGATTGCCGGTCCTGCGCTGCGCGGCCTGAGTCTGTCGCACGACCGCGACCTGCATCTGCAATCCTATTGTCTGGCCTTCGAGGACCGCACCCTGATCGCATCACAGCATTTTGCCGAATGGTGGCAGGCGATGACGCCGGTGTCGGACCGCGAACAGGTCATCATCCGCTACGAGCTCGGCCTGTCACGGCATTTCGCCGATGCCGGAGTGCCGCTGCAGGCCGCCTATGAGCCCGACCGCAACGATCTGCTGGTGGCGCTGTGCCGGGCCATCGGCAATGCCAATTTCAGCAGCCGGACCTACCTGAGTGCGACCCATGACAGCGACCGGGTGCAGCTCGATCTGCAACCGGCACGCAGCTTGAACCCGACCCACTATCTCTGGGACCGGCTGTATGCCCGCTTCGGCATTCTGAAAATCGAGCTGCTGCGCGACAATCCGACCCGGCAGAATCTGGCCCGCTTCCGCCAGCAGCTGTCGCCTGCGGTACAGTCCCTGATCACTGACGGCCTGCGCTGAGCCGATCTTTGGATCA
>NZ_JAPDUI010000086.1 GCF_025980345.1 Arenimonas sp. GDDSR-1
TAGCTCGGGCACCGCTTGGCGGATACGGTAAAGCGGGAGTTGGGGTGTGCGGCCGGACCGTTGCCGGCATCGTACGCCCTGCCCTGCCAATCGGTCACCGGCATGCCGTCCGGCAGCCCTTCCCACCAAGGTTGGTTGTCGGCAGTGACCGCGACATTGGTGAAGATGGCGCCGTCATTCAACATGGCCAAGGCGTTCGGATTGGTTTTCGCACTGGTGCCGGGCGCCACGCCGAAGTAACCGGCTTCCGGATTGATGGCATACAGACGGCCATCGGCACCCGGACGCATCCAGCAGATGTCGTCGCCGACGGTCCAGATTTTCCAGCCGGCATTGCGGTAGCCTTCCGGCGGAATCAGCATGGCCAGATTGGTCTTGCCGCAGGCGCTGGGAAACGCGGCGGCGATGTAATGCGTTTCACCCTGCGGATTTTCCACGCCAAGGATGAGCATGTGTTCGGCCAGCCAGCCCTCCTGCCGCGCCTGCCAGGAAGCGATGCGCAGCGCGTGGCATTTCTTGCCGAGCAGTGCATTGCCGCCGTAACCGGAACCGAAACTCTGGATTCCGAGTTCTTCGGGGAAATGCATGATGAAACGGCGGTCGGGATTGAGGTCGCCGGTGGAGTGCACGCCTTTGACGAACGTGCCTTCGCGCTCGATGCGGGCAAGGGCCGCGGCACCCATACGCGTCATCAGGCGCATGTTGATCACCACGTACGGACTGTCGGTGATCTCCACGCCGCAGCGCGCCAGCGGTGAATCGATCGGCCCCATGCAGTACGGCACGACGAAGAGCGTGCGCCCTTTCATGCAGCCTTGGTACAGCGCATCCATTTTTGCCTTGGCTTCGGCCGGATCCATCCAGTGGTTGTTCGGGCCGGCATCGTCGCGGTTTTTGGTGCAGACGAAGGTCAGATGCTCGACGCGGGCGACATCGGACGGGCTGGACCGGTGCAGGAAGCAATTCGGGTGACTGCGCGGATTCAAGGCGATGAGATCGCCGGTTTCCAGCATCATTTTGACCAAACGGGCATTTTCTTCATCGGAGCCATCGCACCAATGCACCCGGTCGGCTTCGGTCAGGCTTGCATACGTATGTATCCAGGCGTTCAATTCAGGAAGTTGGCTGCTCATCGGGGCTCTCGGAAAGGGAAAAGGAGACGGCCGTTATTTGATTCTGGTTTTCGGCCGATAGACGACTATTTTAACCGCCCGAGGGGATCAATGTCTCGGTCAGATGCGCCACGTACTGCTCGAATTCGGCATGACTGAGCTTGGGCGTTCCCAGTTGCAGGTTCAATTGCAGGAAACCCACATACGAGGCATAGACAAGAACGGCGCGGCTTTGCGCGGTTTTGCGCGGCAATCCGGCCTGACGCAGGCTGGCGGTCAGGTAATCGATGCGACGCTGCGACACCCGCGCCAGCACCGGCTTGACCAGCGGATGATCGATGGCTTTCAGCAATTCGCTGTAGATCTTGTGGGCTTTCAATTCTTCCGCCACCAGCGCAATGAGGGCAGTCAGGCGGGCCTGCGCATCCGGCAGGGCATCAAGCTTGCCGAACACCTGCTCCTGTTCCTGGGACTCCCAGAGCTCCAGCGCCGCCTGAATCAGGGCATCACGGGATTCGAAGTGCCAGTAAAAACTGCCCTTGGTGACACCCAAACGCTTGGCAATCATCTCGATGGCGATATTCTGCAGCCCGCCTTCAGACAGGGCATCAAGTGCCGCCTGCTGCCAATCGCTTGATGTTAAACGATTTTTTTCAGTTATTGCGCTGGCTGGAACATTCATGATGCAATCTTCACCTTTTCCATACTCGGGAGTATTGACAAACCCCATCAAGCTGTCAATACTTTAGCGTATGGTGGCATTCCCCGCAAGTGAGGTGCCATCGCCGTGATTCCTTATTTTCTGGAGAGTGTTATGAGTATCCTCGCCCCGTGGCTGGCCCTGATTCTGGTCATTGCCTTCGTGAGCTATCACCGGTTCTCCTTGGCGGTATTCGCTGCCATCGGCGGCTCGGTCCTGGTGGCTTGCGCCCTGCTCGGCGCCTCATCGGCCTCGGTCATCGCCGCCGCCGTCGTGCTGGGCCTGATCGTGCTGCCGCTGCTGATCACTCCGATCCGCCAGCGCTTCATCACCGCACCTCTGCTCGGCTTCTACAGCAAAATCCTGCCGCCGCTGTCCGATACGGAAAAAGTGGCGCTGGAAGCCGGCACCGTCGGTTTCGAGGGCGAACTGTTTTCCGGCAAACCCGATTGGAAGACGCTGCTCAGCCAACCCAAACCGGAATTGACCGCGGAAGAAAAAGCCTTCCTCGACGGCCCGGTGGAAACCGTATGCGGCATGGTCAACGACTGGGAAACCACGCATGTCCACGCCGATCTGACCCCGGATGTCTGGGAATATTTGAAGGTCAATAAATTCTTCGGCATGATTATTCCGAAAGAATACGGTGGCCTGGGTTTTTCCGCCTATGCGCACTCGCGCGTGATCATGAAGCTGGCCTCGGTTTCGGCCACGCTGTCGTCCACCGTCGGTGTGCCGAACTCGCTCGGCCCGGGTGAACTGTTGCTGCATTACGGCACCAAGGAACAGAAGGATTACTATCTGCCGCGCCTGGCCGACGGCCGCGAAGTGCCCTGCTTCGGCCTGACCGGCCCGACTGCCGGCTCGGATGCCACGTCCATTCCCGATTTCGGCATCGTCTGCAAAGGCGAATGGGAAGGCGCCAATGTGCTCGGTGTGCGCCTGAATTTCGAGAAGCGTTACATCACGCTCGCTCCGGTCGCCTCCATCGTCGGCCTGGCCTTCCGCCTGTATGATCCCGATGGCCTGCTGTCGGATCAGAAAGACCGCGGCATCACGCTGGCGCTGATTCCGCGCAACGTCAAAGGCATGTCCATCGGCCGCCGCCATTTCCCGCTGAACTGCGTGTTCCAGAACGGCCCGATTTACGGCAAAGACGTGTTCGTGCCGCTGTCGCAGTTGATCGGCGGTGAAGATTACGTCGGCCAAGGCTGGCGCATGCTGGTGGAATGCCTGTCCATCGGCCGTTCCATCACCCTGCCCTCCACCTCCAGCGGCGCGGCCAAACTGGCGGCCGTGGTTTCCGGTGCGTATGCCCGCATCCGCAAGCAATTCGGCCTGTCCATCGGCCGCTTCGAGGGCGTGGAAGAAGCACTGGCGCGCATCGCCGGCAACGCCTATGCCTCAAGCGCGCTGTCGCAATCGACTGCCGCTGCCGTCGACCGCGGTGAAAAACCGGCCGTGCCTTCGGCCATTGCCAAATACCACTGCACCGAAATGGCCCGCGAAGTCGCCAAAGACGCCATGGACATCCACGGTGGCAAGGGCGTCATCCTGGGGCCACGCAACTACCTCGGCCGCGGCTGGCAAGCTGCGCCGATTTCGATCACAGTCGAAGGCGCCAACATCATGACCCGCAGCCTGATGATCTTCGGTCAAGGCGCCATCCGCTGCCATCCGTGGGTATTGAAGGAAATGCAGGCCGCGCAATTGGCCGATCCGGTGCAGCGCCTCAAACAGTTCGATGCCAACCTGTTCGGACACATCGGCTTCGCGTTCTCCAACGCCGTGCGCTCGCTGTTCATGGGCCTGACCAACAGCCGCTTCGGCGCCGCGCCGACCAGCGGCGTGACCCAACGCTGCTACCGCAAGCTCAACCGCTACTCGGCCAATCTGGCTCTGGTCGCCGACACCTCGATGCTGCTGCTCGGCGGCAAGCTGAAGTTCAAGGAAAGCCTGTCCGGCCGTCTTGGCGATGTGCTCAGCCAGCTGTATATCGCCAGTGCCATGCTCAAGCGATTCGAAGACGAAGGCCGTCCGGCCTCCGATGAAGCACTGATGGCTTACGCGTTCAACGAATGCGTGTTCAAAATCGAACGCGCCTTGTCCGGTGCGCTGCGCAACTTCCCGATCCGTCCGGCCGCGTATCTGCTCTGGCTGCTGGTGTTCCCGTTCGGCCGCCGCGCCCAGGAGCCGAGCGACCGCCTGGCGCACCGTGCCGCGGCCATGCTGATGTCGCCGTCCGATGCCCGCGATCGTTTGGCCGATGGCGTGTTCCTGACACCCTGCGCCAATAATCCGGCCGGCCGCATCAATGCCGCGCTGGTGAAAGTGATTTTGGCCGAACCGGTCGAGCGCAAGTTCCAGAAAGCGCTGAAAAACGCCGACATCGAAGCCCTCAGTTTTCCCGAGCAGCTCGATGAAGGCGTACGCGAAGGTTGGATCAGCAGCGATGAACGCAAACAGCTGGAAGAGCTGCGCGAACTGACCTGGGATGCGATCACCGTCGATGACTTCGATCACAGCGAACTCATTGCCGCCAGCGCCCTGAAAGGCAAAGCCTACAACCAGGCCGCCTGATGGCAACGCCCTTGCTGGCACTGTATGGAAAAATCAGCCGGTGGCCCTGCGGCCACTGGCTATTTTCCAAAGCAGTCTGTTTCAAGGCGCCGTATTTCGGCACCATTGCGCCAATCATCACCCGTCTTGAAAACGGCCGCTGCGAAGCGGTCATCAAAGACCGGCGCGCCGTGCACAATCACATCGGCACCGTGCATGCCATCGCCCTGTGCAATCTGGCCGAGCTGTGCGCCGGGGTGATGACCGATGCCAGTCTGCCGAAAGCGATGCGCTGGATTCCCAAAGGCATGACCGTGGCCTATCTGAAACGCGCCAAAGGCCGCATGCACGCGATTGCCACGCCGATGATTCCGATGGTTGATTCCGATGCCGGTTATGATCTGCCGGTGAATGTGGATGTCCTGGACTCCAGCGGCGACAAGGTGTTCCATGCCGAAATCCGCATGTGGATGAGCCCGCGGAAATAAGACTCCGGCCCGCGACAAGTCACGCTTAAGATTGTTCGTGGCCCAAGCGTTTTTCGATTTGAATCACCCGCCAGGCATTCAGGCACATCAATGCCGCCACCAGGAATCCGCCAGCGAACACCACGGTTGATCCAGCGGCCGCCAGGCCTTTGTGAACCCATGAGAACGTCAGGTCACCGCCGCGGTATACCGCGGTATCGATGAAGGCCTTGGCTTTGTAGCGCGACTCCCGATCGACTCGGGTATAAAGGGTTTCACGTGCGGGTTTCGACAGCGAGAATTCGCCGGCACGGGTCGCAATCTGCACCGCTGCGACCAGCAGCGGTACCGGCGCCGCACACAGCGCGGCATAGCCAAGCAAAATGGCGAAGGCCGGTATCAGCAGCATCGGCGCAACGCCAAAACGCCGCAGCAGGGCGCGCGTCAGGAATACCTGGATAAACAGGGTGACGGCATTGATGATCAGATCAATGCGCGAGAAGAACTGCGTGCGTGCCTGCTCATCGGTGAAAAAGGCCTTGGCGATGGCGGCCTGCTCGTTGTAAAGCAGGGTACCCACGCCGACGCCGAAAATCATGAACCCGGCCAAGGCGCGCAGCAACGGCGTCTGCCAGACCAGCTTCAGGCCGGCCCACATGCTGCCGCCGATGACCGCACTTTTCAGGGAGTCGGCACGTTGGCGATCGGCCCAACGCCCGAGCACATGGATACACAGGCAGCATAAACCCAACAGAAACGCCGAAACCAGCATCAGCGGTGCAATC
>NZ_JAPDUI010000041.1 GCF_025980345.1 Arenimonas sp. GDDSR-1
TGTCACGGAAGGTGATGGCGGCGCTGTCGGCGGGTTTCGAAGTCATAGGAGGGTATCGGCTCTGGGCGCAGGCGCGAAGCCTGGAAAGGTTGTATAGTTTACTCCCATACGCAAATCCTTGCTTGAACAAGCATTTATCTTCAATCGGAGCTTCACCGCCATGCTTTATCCGCTTCTGAAATCGGGCCATCTACTGTTCGTCATGGCCTGGGTTGCCGCTGTGTTCTATCTACCGCGCCTGTTGATCAATTTCGCCGAGTCGCCCGGACAGCCCGATGTGCAGGCCCGCCTGCTGTTGATGGCGCGTCGTCTGTACCTGTTCGGGCATGTGATGTTCGGACTGTCGCTACTGCTGGGTGTCGGCCTGATCCATTTCGCGGGCTTCGGCGGCTGGCTGCACGCCAAGCTGCTGCTGGTCGCGATTTTGTTCGCGTATTTCATTTTGTGCTACAAGCGCCTGCAAGCCGCGCAGCAGGGCAAAGCCCTGCCGTCACCGCGTACGCTGCGCATCCTCAATGAAGTGCCGGTATTCCTGCTGTTTGCCGTGATCTTTCTGGTGATCGCCAAACCGTTTTAAGGAATCAGCACCAGCTTGCCGACGGTCCGGCCGGACTCGATGTCGGCCTGAGCCTTGGCGGCATCGGCCAGCGCGTATTCCGTCACCGGCGGTGCGACCAATGCGCCGCTTTCGAACAGACCGATCAGCTCCAGCATGCCGCTGCGCAGCAGCCCGGCATGCTCGGACAGAAAACTCAAATTGGCGGCCAGCACGCTTTTGTTGCTCTGGGTCATGTCGAGCGGGTTGAAACGCGGCGTGCGCAGCCAGTCCCAGGCCATTTTCAGCCAATTGAGCCGGCCGTCGTGCGGCAGCATGCTGGCGAATCCGTAGATGCACAGTTTGCCCATCGGCGCGAGATGGGCATAGCTCTGTGCCAGCGTGGACACGCCATTGGCATCGAACACGGCCTGGAAGCCCTTCGGCGCCAGGCGTTCGGCTTCCGGCCACAGATCCTGCGTGGATTTATCGATGGCGTGGGTAGCGCCCATGGCCAGCGCGGCACTGCGTTTGTGCGCGGAACCGATGACGCCGATCACGCGGCAATCGTGCAGCCGGCCCAGCTGGCACAGGGCTGAGCCGACGCCGCCGGCAGCGGAATGCACCAGCCAGGTATCGCCGGGCTTCGGCAACACCTGCTCGCGCACCATGAACCAGGCGGTCAGGAACACCGTGGGCAGGGCCGCGGCCTGGGCGTGGCTGAGGTTGGCAGGTTTGCGGAACACGCGGTCGGATTTCAGCACGATGTGCGAGCAGTAGCCGCCGAACAGCGTCAGCGCCAGAACCTCATCACCGACGGTATGCTCGGTCACCTTCGCACCCACAGCGGTGACAACGCCCGCGAGTTCAAAGCCGGGCGTAATCGGGTAGCCGTGCAGTTCCTTGGCCGAGGCATACAGGCCCATGCGGATGATGCCATCGGCATAGTTCACGCCGCAGGCTTTCACGGCAATCAGCACTTCGTCGTCGCCGACGGCGGGCAAGGGCGCCTCGATGAGTTTGAGGGCTTCGTAGCCGCCGGGACGGTCTATCTGGATTTTGCGTGCCGATAAGGCGTCAACGGGCATGGCTGTTCTCGAGAAATAAACGGAAATGCGCCGCGGTCAGCGGTTTCGAATAGTACCATCCCTGTCCGGCATCGACGCCGTGCGCCTTGAGAAACAAGGCCTGCGCTTCGGTCTCAATGCCTTCGGCGACGGTTTTCAATCCCAGCTGCTTGGCCATGGCAATGATGTGCACGATCACCGAGCTGGTCGCGGATTCGGTATTGATGGCGTCGACGAAGGCTTTGTCGATCTTGATGACATCGATGGCCAGTTTCTGCAGATAAGACAGGCTGGAATATCCGGTGCCGAAGTCGTCTATGAGGATGGAGTGCCCGGCGTCCCGCATTTCGGTGATCACGGCGTTGGCCCTCTCGGCATCGACGAAGCCGCGCTCGGTAGCCTCTATGGCTATCTTGCGCGGATCCAGACCGGCACGGATCAGGCTTTCGCGCAGCAGCGGGTAAAACCGCCGCTTGATCATGTCGCTGGCCGAGAGATTGATGGACAGATACAGCGTTCCGCTGCGGAGTATGTCGCCGAGTTCCATGAGTGCTTTTTCCAGTACGATATCGGTCATTGCTTCGATTAGCCCGATTTCTTCCGCGATGGGAACGAAATGGTCGGGACGTACCGGTCGGCCGTCTTCATCCTGCCAGCGGATCAGACATTCGGCGCCCAGACAGCGGCCATCGGCAATGGCCACGATCGGTTGATAGTTGACTTCGAAGCTTTTGCTGCGCACGGCCCGTTTCAGTTGCTGTGCTGGTTGTCTGCGGAAACCGAGCTGCCGGTAGCATAGTGCTCCGGCAAGCATGCCGCAGACGAATGCGGTCAGCAGCCATGGCCAGAGGTTTTCACGCAGCTGCACCGGCCAGGCTGCCGTCCGGCGCGTGGCCAGCAGACTGACTTTAACGCGCGGATCCTGCAGGACGACCACGGCCGTATCCGGTTCGTGCCGCAGCGCCGGTATCTGATTGGGATCCAAACGTGCGCCGGAAGGATGTCGGGCCAGAACGTTGCCGCTGACTGGGTCATACAGCACCATGCGTGTCCGGTTGTCGGTCACGATGTTGAGCAGGTGGTCGTGCAACGTGCTGAGCAGAACACCGTTATTCCGGTACAACAGGGTATTGTTGCGGGCACTGAACGGATTGTTGGCATACAGCCAGATTTCAGCGCCATCGGCAGTCTGCAAGTGCGGTTTCTGGAGTTCGCGCTTGATGATGCCGGTATCCGAACAGTAACGGTTTCCGCCCATATGGATATTCGCGCTTTTGAGATACAAGCTGTTGCGCACCAGTTTGCCCAGGCTTGCCCGCTCGGAATCGCTACAGCTTTCACCATCAACGGACTCCAACTGCTGCACTCCGCGGCGCATCTCGTCCATGACCGCCAGCGTGCGTTCGAAACCACGCCGGGATAATGCTTCCAGTTCGGTATCGGTGGTTTGCAGCTGTCGGAGATGTCCGAATGCAGTCAGTAGGACGAGCACCGTCAATCCGCCCGCCAGCCCGGCCAATACAGAAATTACGAAATCCCGATATTCGACTTTCATGGCGTCCCCTATGCGCTAACACCATTCTAGGACAGAATGCGATGCCATGAAAAAAGCCGCCTTGCGGCGGCTTTCCTCGGTATGGCACTAGATCATCGCTGCGGCGAACGCTGGCGGCCGCGCGGGTTTCCGCCCGGACTGCTGCTTTTGGGTTTCTGCGACGCCATGCCGTGGCTCTTCAGGTGGCCGGGCTGGGCCGGTTTACGGCGCGGCGCCTGATGGCCGGACGGCTTGCCGCGCGGCGGTGTCAGATCCATGCGCATGGTGGTGGTCGGTTCGAAACCCGGTTTCGGCTCCAGTGCGATGTCCTGTTTCAGCAGACGATTGACCGCACGAAGCAGGCCGCCCTCGTCCGTGGCGACCAGCGACACGGCATCGCCGTTAGCGCCGGCACGGCCGGTGCGGCCGATGCGGTGCACATAATCTTCGGCCACCATCGGCATGTCGAAGTTGATCACCAGCGGCAGCAGCGGGATGTCGAGGCCACGGGCGGCGACGTCGGTGGCGCATAACACGCGCACATTGCCGGCTTTGAAGTCGGACAGGGCTTTCAGACGCTGACCCTGGCTCTTGTTGCCGTGGATGGCGAGCGCCGGGATGCCGTCCTTGGTGATCTGTTCGGCGATGCGGTTGCACAGATGCTTGGTTTTCACGAACACCAGAATCTGTTCCTGGTAGCGTTCGCTCAGGATGTGCATCAGCAGCTCACGCTTCTTGCCCGGGTCGACCGGATGCGCGATGTGATTGACGGTCTGCGCCACGGTGTTCTGCGAAGAGACCTGTACTTCCACCGGATTGCGCATGAACTGCAGCGCCAGCTGTTTGATCGGTGCATCGAAGGTGGCCGAGAACAGCAGGGTCTGCCGCTGTTTCGGCACCTGGTTCAGGATTTTCTTGATGGCCGGCAGGAAGCCCATGTCGAGCATGCGGTCGGCTTCGTCCAGAATCAGGGTTTCGACGCGATGCAGCTGTGCGGTGCCGCGTTCCAGATGGTCGATCAGGCGGCCGGGGGTGGCCACCAGAATGTCCAGGCCCTTGCCGAGTGCCATCATCTGCGGGTTCATGCTGGCGCCGCCGTACATTACCGCGGTGCGCAGGCGGATGTGCTTGCCGTAATCACGGATGCTGGTGTGCACCTGTACGGCCAGTTCGCGGGTCGGTACCAGAATCAGAACCCGTGGGCCTTTGGCTTTGGGGTTCGGATGTTCGGCCAGACGCTGAAGAATCGGCAGCGTGAAAGCGGCGGTTTTGCCGGTGCCGGTCTGGGCGCCGCCTAGAACGTCTTCACCATTTAGGATGGCGGGAATGGCCTGGCTTTGAATGGCGGTGGGTTCCGTGTAGCCCTTATCGGACAGCGCACGGACGAGCTCGGGCATCAGCCCAAGGGATTGAAAAGGCATGTTGTAACTCCTGCGGGGGGCAATGTCCCTAACACCACATTGCTTTCATTGCGCCCGGAGGCGCCTGAGAATGGGTTCGTGCGGAGTAAGTGCGTGAAGCACAGAGATTAGGAAACGAACCGTTTCTTTGTGCCGTCATTGTAGGCGCTTTGGCCCGATAAAGCGAATCGGTGCTGAATCGGCCGTTCAGCCGGACTCAATCGCCCAGCAGAACGCGTTTGGCATCCACGTAGTGTTTCTGCCAGTAGGGCGTGTCGATGTTGTCCATGCGCACGGTGCCGCCGGAGCTGGGCGCATGCACGAAGCGGCGTTCACCGACATAGATGCCGATATGGCTGACACGGCCGCCGAGGGTATTGAAATAAACCAGATCGCCCGGATACAGACGGTCCCTGTCCACCCGGGGCGCATCGATGTCAATCAGGGCGGCCGTGGTGCGCGGCAGTTTCAGGCCGGCACTCTGCAGAAAAACATAATTGATCAGTCCCGAACAATCGAAGCCGGTTTCCGGGGAATTGCCGCCGTAACGGTAGGGCGTTCCGACCAGGCCGATTGCCTGGAACAGGACATCATTGGCGGCGGCTTTGAGGTTTCCGGGCAGGGCGGCATCGTCTTCCCCAAGGCCGGTCACTTCCGGAGTATCGCCGCCGCGGGCGCGCTCCGGTCCGCTGGCGCAGGCGCTCAACAATGCGGCCAGTGCCAGCAAAACGGCGGTTTTCGTGGATTTTACTGGCATTCCGGCACATTCAATCGGATAATAGTCCGCTTGATTGTGCCCGATTAGGGCATTTCCGTCACCCTCCCGATCTGGATGCGTTATGTCGATTGAAAAAAATTCCGTGGTTACCTTTCATTACACCGTTGCCGAAACCGGCAAAGAGCCGCTGGAAAGCTCGAAAGACGGCAATGCCCTGACGGTGCTGGTCGGCCATGGCGCCATCATTCCGGGTCTGGAAGAGGCCCTGATCGGCAAGCAGGCCGGCGACAAGGTCGAAACGACGGTCAGCCCGGACCAGGCCTACGGCGAACGCCGTGACGGCATGACCCAGCGCATTCCGAAGAAACTGTTCAAGAACGCCAAGCTGGTCAATGGCCAGCAGGTCGTGCTGCCGACCGAAATGGGCCCGCGCGCGATGACCATCCTGAAGGTCGGCATGACCACGGTCGATGTCGATCTCAACCATCCGATGGCCGGCAAATCGCTCGACTTCAGCGTGGATATTCTCGATGTCCGTGCCGCCACCGAAGAAGAAATCGCGCACGGTCACGTGCACGGCGAAGGCGGCGTGCAGCACTGATACGGTACTTCCGGCCTATGGCCTGAATGGACCGCAGCGGTTACCCTGATCAAAATCAGGGAGCCGCCATGACCAGCACCGATCACGAATTCCGCCCGACGGGTGCCCCTGAGCGCATCGACATGCTCGATGCCATCCGGGGCTTCGCCCTGTTCGGCATCCTGCTGATGAATCTGGAGGCCTTCAATGGCCCGATCATGCAGGCCATGTCGGGCATCGACCCGACGCTGCGCGGCGCCGACCGCCTCGCCGATGCGTTCATCTACGTTTTCGTGCAGGGCAAGTTCTGGACCCTGTTTTCGCTGCTGTTCGGGATCGGTTTCGCCATGATGCACGACAGCGCCGCCCGCAGCGGCGGTGATTTCCGCCGCATCTACAAACGCCGGCTGTGGGCCCTGCTGGCCATCGGTGCCGCGCACGCCGTGCTGGTCTGGGAAGGCGACATCCTGTTCACCTATGCCTTGGCCGGATTCATTCTGCTTTGGCGCATGAAAAGCGATGCGCCCCCGCGGCTTTACCGCATCCTGCTCGTGTACTGCGCACCTCTGGCCTTATTGGCGTTCGCCGGCGTCATGGCCGGAAACCACGATGACGGCGGCGATATCACCAAAATGATGGCCGATGAAATCCGCCATCAAGGCCACAGCACCTATCTGGCCACCCTGCAATGGCGCGCCGGCTATTTTTTGCAGGGTCTCGGCAATCTGATCATTCTTCTGCCGATGGCAACCGCGATGTTCGCGCTCGGCGTGCGGCTCCACCGCCTGGGCTGGTCGCGGCCGGCAACATCAGCGCAGGACAGTGGCGGCCGCGCAGCTCTTTACTGCTACATTGCCGGTCTGGCCCTGATGGCGGCGAGTATCGCCGTTGCACCTCAGGTATCGATGGTCCGGATTGATGCCGTATTCGCTGCCGTGAACGTCCTCAATATGCTGGCCGGACTGTTGATGTGCCTCGGCATGTTTTTCGGACTGCGCTGGCTGTGGACGCGCCCCGTGTTCCGGAAGCGTCTGGCCGTTCTGGCGCCGCTCGGACGCATGGCGCTGAGCAACTACCTCGGCCAGTCGCTGGTCTGTACCCTGATTTTCTGCGGTTATGGTCTCGGCTATTTCCAGCAGTTGCCGCGTGCATGGCATATTCCCTTCGCCATCGGGCTGATCACGCTGCAGACGCTGTTCAGTACCTGGTGGCTGGGCCGTTTCAGCATGGGGCCGGCCGAATACCTGTGGCGTTGGCTGACTTACGGGAAGCGTCCGAAGTTTGTATCATAGGGACAGTCCATCACGTGCCTGTCCATGAACCCCAGCAATGACGATGTTTTGATTCTTGGCGGCGGGGTCATCGGCCTGAGCTGCGCGCTGTTTCTGCTCGAGCAGGGCCGGTCGGTGCGGATTCTGGAAAAGGACACGGCGGGCGGCGCCACCTCGCACGGCAACTGCGGCACCATCACCCCGAGCCACGCCCTGCCATTGGCCGCGCCCGGCA
The DNA here is from genome assembly GCF_025980345.1 of Arenimonas sp. GDDSR-1. Taxonomy (GTDB): domain Bacteria; phylum Pseudomonadota; class Gammaproteobacteria; order Xanthomonadales; family Xanthomonadaceae; genus Arenimonas. The sequence continues at coordinate 7,341 of NZ_JAPDUI010000041.1, forward strand.
TGATCGGCAAGGCCCTGAAATACATGGCGCAGGCCGATGCACCGTTCTACATCAAGCCCTCAACCGACCGCTCATTGCTTGAATGGCTGTTGCGCTTTTCACTGCGTTGCAACGCGCGTGACCAGCATCGGTCGGCCTTGGCCAAAGCCGCATTGCTGAATGCTTCGCGAACGCTGCTGGAGCAACTCATCGCCCGGCACGGTCTGGACTGCGGATTCGAGACCACCGGCGAGATGTATGTCTGCAAGACCCGCGAGGGCCTCGATGCCCTGGCCCAGGAGCTGCCATTGCTGGCCGAATGCGGCGTTGCCGCCGAACTGCTGGATGCCGACACGCTGGCGGCCCGTGAGCCGGCGCTGCTGCCCGGCATGGCCGGCGGCATTTATTTTCCCAATGACGCCCATTTCAGGCCGGACGCCTTCTGTGCGGCATTGGCGCAGACCGTCAGAGCATTGGGCGGAATCATCGAGGAACACTGTGAGGTGCTGGCGCTGGCGTCGGACGGCGACCGCATTACCCATGTGGAAACCGCCAATGGCCGCCGGCAGGGCGGGCAGGTGTTGGTGGCATTGGCCGCATGGTCGCCGGCCATGGTGCGTAATCTCGATCTGGCCTTGCCGATCCAACCCGGCAAGGGCTATTCCATTTCCTACAGTCTGCCGCCGATTGTTCCGAAAACCCCGCTGGTACTGACCGAACGCAGTGTCTGCGTGACCTCCTGGGCCGATGGCTACCGCCTGGGCAGCACCATGGAATTCGCCGGTTTCGATGACAGCCTGAATGTGAAACGGCTCGATGCGCTCGAACGCGGTGCCCGGGATTATCTGAAGGCGCCGGTCGGCGAACACGTCGTATCCCGCTGGTACGGCTGGCGCCCGATGACTTATGACGATCTGCCGATTCTGGGCAAGTCCCCCAAACACCGCAATCTGTTTCTGGCTACCGGTCATGGCATGCTCGGCATGAGCATGAGCGCGATCACCGGGCAGCTGCTTGCCGCGCAGATGACCGGCCGTGAAACCGCCATCGATCTGGCACCGTATTCGGTCAGCCGTTTCTGATGCACACTTTTGAACTGCATCGCGGGTCTTTGCCGCTGCTGGTCAGTCTGCCGCACAACGGCACCGATATTCCCGAGGACATCCGCGCGTTATTGGTGGATGAGGCGCAGTCCGCGCCCGACACCGATTGGCATGTCGATCGGCTCTATGAATTTGCGTTGGCGATGGGGGCTTCGGTTTTGAAGCCGCGCTATTCGCGTTACGTCATCGATCTGAATCGGCCGCCTGATGATACCTCCCTGTATCCGGGTCAGAACACTACGGGGCTTTGTCCGACCATGGCGTTTTCGGGCCGCCCGATTTACCGCGACGGAAAATCACCCGGGACCGAGGCCATCGTGCAACGGCGCGCGCAGTATTGGCAGCCCTATCACACGGCCTTGCAGGCGGAACTGCACCGGCTCAAGCAGCAGCACGGCCGCGTGCTGCTCTGGGAAGGGCATTCCATCCGGCCGGAGCTGCCGTTTCTGTTCGAAGGCCGGCTGCCCGATTTCAATCTCGGGACCGCCGAAGGCCGCAGTTTTCCCGATGCAGGGTTGCGTGCCGTGGAAGCCGTTCTGGCGTCACAGTCCGCATTCAGCTGGGTCAGCAACGGCCGCTTCAAAGGGGGGTACATCACCCGCCACTACGCCGCCCCCGAGTCGGGCATCCACGCCTTCCAGCTGGAGCTGGCACAGAGCGCTTATCTCGATACAGCGATGTCGGCATTCGATGCCGACAAAGCGGCGCCGGTTCAGGCCCTGATTGCCCGCATGATGGCTGCCGCTCTGGACTTGCCGGGCTGAGGGATTCGCGTTAGGGTGGGGCGTCACTGATTGTCCGGGGAACGTGAAATGAAGAATTCCGATCCAAGACCAAGGCATATGCACTTTGCCAGCATCGGCCAACGGCTGGGCTCGCTGGCGACATTGGTCATATTCCTGTATCTGGTCTATCTGGCCGTCAACGGCCGCTTCGATGCGGAGATTACCCGCTTCGCAGCTTGGCTCGAACACCTGTTCAGCTGATCAAAGTTCCAGTGAAGCCAGATCGCCCTTGGTTTCCAGCCAATGCTTGCGGTCCGGTGCGCGCTTCTTGGCCAGCAGCATGTCCATCAGGGCATCGGTTTCCTTGACGTCGTCGATGGTCAGTTGCACCAGCCGGCGCGTGTCCGGATGCACGGTGGATTCACGCAACTGCGCCGGATTCATTTCACCCAGACCCTTGAAGCGGGTGACGCTGACCTGTCCCTTGATTTTTTCCTTCTCGATGCGGTCGAGCAGGATGCGCTTTTCCTCTTCATCCAGGGCGTAGAACACCTGCTTGCCCACATCGATGCGGAACAGCGGCGGCATGGCCACGAAGATATGGCCGGCATTGACCAAGGCCGGGAAATGCTTGAGGAACAGCGCGGAAAGCAGGGTGGCGATGTGCAGGCCGTCGGAGTCGGCATCGGCCAGGATGATGACCTTGCCGTAACGCAGGCCTTCGATATTCTGCACGCCCGGATCGCAGCCGATGGCCACCGCCAGATCGTGCACTTCGTTGGAGGCCAGGACGCCCGAGCTGGCCACTTCCCAGGTGTTCAGGATTTTGCCGCGCAGCGGCATGATGGCCTGGAATTCCTTATTGCGGGCCTGCTTGGCCGAGCCGCCGGCCGAATCGCCCTCGACCAAAAACAGTTCGGTGCGTGAGAGATCCTGCGAAATGCAATCGGCCAGCTTGCCGGGCAGGGCGGGGCCCTGGGTGATTTTCTTGCGGACCACCTGCTTTTCGGTTTTCAGGCGTGCAGCGGCACGTTCGATGGCCAGCATGGCGATGGCCGTTCCGGCCTCCACGTGCTGGTTCAGCCACAGCGAAAACGCATCATGTACGGCCGATTCGATGAAGGCCGCGGCCTGCCGCGAACTCAGGCGTTCCTTGGTCTGGCCGCTGAATTGCGGATCGGTCAGCTTCAGGCTCAGCACATAGCTGACCCGGTCCCAGACGTCTTCCGGCGCCAGTTTTACGCCGCGCGGCAGCAGGTTGCGGAAATCGCAGAACTCGCGCAGGGCGTCGGTCAAGCCGGATCGCAGTCCGTTCACATGCGTGCCGCCCTGCGCGGTCGGAATCAGGTTGACGTAGCTTTCCTGCACCAGCTCGCCTTCCGGCAGCCAGGCCAGGGCCCAGTCGACCACTTCGCTTTCCTTGCTCAGATGGCCGCCGAACAGTTCCGCCGGCAACAGTTCCTTGCCGGTCAGTTCGCCGAGCAGATAATCGCTCAGGCCGTTTTCGTAGAACCACTGGCTGCGTTCACCGCTGGCTTCGTCGAACAGGGAAACATTCAGGCCCGGACACAGCACGGCTTTGGCGCGCAGCAGATGGCGCAGCGCCTTGACCGCGAATTTGTTGGTGTCGAAATATTTGCCGTCCGGCCAGAACCGGACCCGGGTTCCCGAGTTGCGCTTGCCGACGCTGCCGACCGTTTCCAGCGGCGAGCTGCGGAAGCCGTCCTGGAACTGCATGCGGTATTCATTGCCATCGCGTTTGATGCCGACTTCCACTTTCTTGGACAGGGCGTTGACCACCGACACGCCGACGCCGTGCAGACCGCCGGAGAACGTGTAATTCTTGCCGCTGAATTTACCGCCGGCATGCAGACGGGTCAGAATCAGTTCGACGCCGGGAATGCCTTCGTCGGGATGGATGTCGACCGGCATGCCGCGTCCGTCATCGATGACCTCGCAGCTGCCGTCGGCGTAAAGGGTGACCTCGATCGATTTGGCATGGCCGGCCAGGGCTTCGTCGATGGCATTGTCGATGACTTCCTGCGCCAGATGGTTCGGGCGGGTGGTGTCGGTGTACATGCCCGGACGGCGTTTAACCGGATCCAGACCGGAGAGGACTTCAATGTCGGCGGCGTTATAACGGGTATTCATGGGTCTTCGGGGGCAATGCAGGAGCATTCAGGATGCTATCTGCACGGTTTGCGGTCAAGCGGAATTAAAAAGGTGCGTTTTTGCCCGCAAGTCGGTAAAATGGTGCTTTCCAACGCCCTCTTTTCCCATGACGCGTTTAATCTTCGTTACCGGCGGTGTCGTCTCTTCCCTGGGCAAAGGCATCGCTGCCGCGTCCCTGGCCGCCATCCTCGAGGCCCGCGGCCTCAAAATCACCATGATGAAGCTCGATCCCTACCTCAATGTGGATCCGGGCACCATGTCGCCGTTCCAACACGGCGAGGTGTACGTCACCGATGACGGCGCCGAAACCGATCTCGACCTCGGCCATTACGAGCGCTTCGTGCGCACGCACCTGACCCGCAGGAACTCGATCACCACCGGCCGCATCTACGACAACGTGATCCGCAAGGAGCGCCGCGGCGATTACCTCGGCGGCACCGTGCAGGTCATTCCGCACGTCACCGATGAAATCAAACAGGCCATTTATGCCGCGACCGAAGGCTTCGATGTCGGCCTGGTTGAAATCGGCGGCACCGTCGGCGATATCGAATCCCTGCCGTTTCTGGAAGCCATCCGCCAGATCCGTAGCGAACGCGGCCCGGAAAAGGCCATCTTCCTGCATCTGACCCTGGTGCCCTACATCGCGGCCGCCGGCGAGCTGAAAACCAAGCCGACCCAGCATTCGGTCAAGGAGCTGCGCTCGATCGGCATCCAGCCCGACATCCTGCTGTGCCGCAGCGAGCAGCCGCTGCCGGAAAGCGACCGCCGCAAGATCGCCCTGTTCACCAACGTGCCGGAAGAAGCGGTCATCAGCTGTCTGGACGTCGATACCATCTACAAACTGCCGCTCTGGCTGCATGAGCAGGGCCTGGACACCATCGCCATCCGCCGTCTGCGTCTGGAAGACATGGTCGGTCCGGCCGATCTCAGCGAATGGCGCGATGTCGTCGATGCCGTCGAACATCCGGTCGATGAAGTCACCATCGCGGTGGTCGGCAAATACGTCGATCACCAGGACGCCTACAAATCCATCGGCGAAGCCCTGCGCCACGGCGGCCTGCGCCAGCGCACGCGGGTCCGTCTGAAATGGCTGGAATCCGAACAGGTTGAAACCGATGGCACCGCCGTACTGGCCGATGTTGACGGCATTCTGGTGCCCGGCGGTTTCGGTGACCGCGGCTTCGAAGGCAAAGTCGCGACCTCGAAATACGCCCGCGACCACAAGATTCCGTATTTCGGCATCTGCTACGGCATGCAGGCTGCGGTGGTCGACATCCTGCGCGACAAGGGTGGTCTGCCCGGCGCCAACACTACCGAGATCGACCGCCAGTGTGCGGACCCGGCCATTGCCCTGATTACCGAATGGCGCACCGCCAGCGGCGAAATCGAGCGCCGCAGTGCCGACTCCGACATGGGCGGTACCATGCGACTGGGTCTTCAGGAATGCCGATTGAAGCCCGGCACGCTGGCGCATCGCTTGTACGGCAAAGACGTCGTGTCCGAGCGCCATCGCCACCGTTACGAATTCAACAACGCCTACCGCGAAGCAGTGGAAAAGGCCGGCATGACCATCTCGGCGCAGTCGATGGATGGCCTGCTGGTGGAAATGGTTGAAATCCCGGAGCATCCCTGGTTCCTGGCCTGCCAGGCGCATCCGGAATTCCTGTCGACCCCGCGTTACGGCCACCCCCTGTTCAGCGGCTTCATCAAGGCCGCACGCCAGAAGAAATCCGGCACCGCCGATTAAGGACACTGCTCATGAAACTGTGCGGCTTCGATGTAGGTTTGGATCAACGTTTCTTCCTGATTGCCGGTCCGTGCGTGATCGAGTCCATGCAGCTGCAGCTGGATGTGGCCGGACAGCTGAAGGAAATCACCGATTCGCTCGGCATACCCTTCATTTTCAAATCGAGTTTCGATAAAGCCAACCGCACCTCCGGCACCAGCTTCCGCGGTCCGGGCCTGGAAGAAGGCCTGAAAGTGCTGTCGGAAGTTAAACGCCAGATCGGTGTGCCAGTGCTCACCGACGTGCATGAATACACCCCGATGGACGAAGTGGCGGCCGTAGTCGATGTGCTGCAGACCCCGGCCTTCCTGTGCCGTCAGACCGATTTCATCCAGAAAGTCGCCAGCGCCGGCCGGCCGGTCAACATCAAGAAAGGCCAGTTCCTGTCGCCCTGGGAAATGAAGCATGTGGCCGCGAAGGCGAAAGCCACCGGCAATGAGCAGATCATGGTCTGCGAACGCGGCGCCAGTTTCGGCTACAACAATCTGGTGTCCGACATGCGCTCGCTGAGCGTGATGCGCGACACCGGCTGCCCGGTGGTGTTCGATGCCACCCATTCGGTGCAGCTGCCCGGCGGCATGGACGGCAAGTCCGGCGGCCAGCGCCAGTTCGTGCCGGTGCTGTCGCGCGCGGCTATGGCGGTCGGTATCGCCGGCATCTTCATGGAAACTCATCCGAATCCGGAGGTGGCATTGAGCGACGGCCCGAACGCCTGGCCGCTGCCGAAAATGAAAGCCCTGCTGGAAAACCTGATCGCGTTCGACGAAGCGGCCAAGCGCGGCGGCTTCATCGAAGACCACATTTAATCTCCGAATACATCTACAGAAGATCTGCCATGAGCCAAATCAGCCACATCATCGCCCGCGAAATCCTCGACAGCCGCGGCAACCCGACCCTTGAAGCGGAAGTGACGCTGAGCAGCGGGCAGACCGGCCGTGCCGCCGTTCCCTCGGGCGCATCCACCGGATCCAAGGAAGCCATCGAACTGCGTGACGGCGACAAGACCCGTTACCAGGGCAAAGGCGTGAAAAAAGCCGTTGAACACGTCAACGGCGAAATCGCCAAAGCGTTGCACGGTTTTGACGTGTTCGACCAAGCCGGTCTGGACCAGCGCCTGATCAATCTCGACGGCACCGAAAACAAGGCCCGTCTCGGCGCCAATGCGCTGCTCGGCGTGTCGCTGGCCGCGGCCCATGCCGCCGCTGCCGCCAAAGGCCAGGCGCTCTGGCAGTATCTGGCCAATGGCCGCGAGGTGGCACTGCCGGTACCGATGATGAACATCATCAACGGCGGTGCGCATGCCGACAACAATGTCGATATGCAGGAATTCATGGTGCTTCCGGTCGGTTTCGATTCGTTCTCGGAAGCCCTGCGTGCCGGGACCGAAATTTTCCATAGCCTGAAGTCGGTGCTCAAAGGCCGTGGCCTGAGCACTTCGGTGGGCGACGAAGGCGGCTTCGCCCCGGATCTGCGCTCCAACGAAGAAGCGCTGGAAACCATTCTGGAAGCGATTGCCAAGGCGGGCTACCATGCCGGCGATGACGTGCTGCTGGGTCTGGATGTGGCCAGTACCGAGTTCTACGAAAACGGCAAGTACAATCTGATGGGCGAGGGCAAACGCCTGAGTTCCGAGCAGTTCTGTGATTTCCTCGCCGACTGGTCGCGCAAGTACCCGATCATCACCATCGAAGACGGCATGGCCGAAAACGACTGGGCCGGCTGGAAACTGTTGACCGATGCCGTCGGCAAGGATGTCCAACTGGTCGGTGACGATCTGTTCGTGACCAACCCGGGCATCTTCCAGGACGGCATCGACCAGAAGGTGGCCAACGCCATCCTCATCAAGGTCAACCAGATCGGCACGCTGAGCGAAACCCTGCGGGCCATCGCCATGGCCGATGCCAACGGCTACGCGGCCATCGTTTCGCACCGCTCGGGTGAAACCGAGGACACCACCATCGCCGACATCTCCGTGGCCACCACCGCCACCCAGATCAAGACCGGTTCGCTGTGCCGTTCCGACCGCGTGGCCAAGTACAACCAGTTGCTGCGCATCGAGCAGGCACTGGGCGCCAAGGCCCGTTACGCCGGCCGTAACGCGTTCGTGAGCCTCAAGCGCTGACGTGGACGCCCTGGCCCGGAACATCTGGACCTATGTCGTGCTGGTGCTCGCACTGGTGCTGCTGCAGTACAAATTCTGGTTCGGGCAGGGCAACTGGCGTCAGGTCGAACAGCTGCGCGCCCAGGTGCAGGCGCAGCAGGCCGAAAACCGCGAGCTGCTGCGTCGCAACAAGGCTTTGGCGGCTGAAGTGAAAGATCTCAAATCCGGCGTGGACGCGGTCGAAGAACGTGCCCGGAACGAAATGGGCATGATCAAGCCCGGCCGGAAAAGAAACTGGCTGTGCCCCCGCCGCAGGATGCTCCCCGGCCATGATCTGGGCCATCATACCGGCGGCCGGTTCAGGCTCCCGATCGGGTTCCGACATCCCCAAGCAATACCGGCCGCTGCTCGGCAAGCCGATGATCGAACATGTGCTGGATCTGTTGGCACAGCATCCGGATATCGATGGTTTGATGCTCGTCCTGGCCGCCGACGACGAGCGCTGGCAGGGAATTGAAAAGTGGCGCGGCAAACCGCTGCGCACCTGCACCGGCGGCATGCGCCGGAGCGAGAGTGTCCTGGCCGGCATCACCGCCCTGTCCGATGTCCTGCACAAGGACAGCTGGGCGTTGGTCCACGATGCCGCGCGCCCCTGCCTGCGGCTGGAGGACCTGAACCGCCTCATCGAAGCGGCCTGCGTGCATCCGGTCGGCGGCCTGCTGGCCGGGCGCATGAAAGACACGGTCAAACGCGGCGATGCCGATGATCAGGTCGAGGGTACGATTGACCGCAGTGCGCTCTGGCGTGCCTTCACGCCGCAATTGTTCCCCGCGCGCAGCCTGCAGCGCGCCCTGCAGCACGCCCATCAGGAAAACGCCGACATCACTGATGAAAGCAGTGCCATGGAGCGTCTGGGTCTGTCGCCGCTGCTGGTGCCCGGAGCCGACGACAACATCAAAGTGACCGCACCGGAAGATTTCGCGTTCGCGGAAGCCATACTGACAGCGAGGAATGCGCCATGATGCGGATCGGTTCGGGTTTCGATGTGCACGCTTTCGGCGACGGCGACCATGTGGTGCTCGGCGGCGTCCGCATCGCCCACAGCCGCGGGCTGCTGGCACACTCCGATGGCGATGTGCTGATCCACGCCCTGTGCGACGCGCTGCTCGGCGCGTTGGCGCTCGGTGACATCGGCGCGCACTTTCCGCCCTCCGATCCGCGCTGGAAGGATGCCGACAGCGCCCTGCTGCTGGCGCAGTGCATGGCCATGGTGCGTGACCGCGGCTTCGAGCTGGCCAATATGGATGCCACCTTGATCTGCGAATTTCCGAAAATCAATCCGCATGTGGCCGCCATGCGCGCGCGTCTGGCGGAAGTCATGCAGTGCGATGCCGGACGGGTTTCCGTGAAAGCGACCACGACCGAAACGCTTGGGTTTACCGGCCGCGGCGAAGGCATTGCCGCACAGGCCACCGTTCTGCTGGAATCCCGGTGATTCTTCCCCGCGCACTGCCTAACGCCCCGGTCAGCGGGCGCATCCGCTGCAGTCCCGAAGATTTCGTGGTCGAGGAGCTGCCCAGTTTCGAGGCGACCGGGGAAGGCGAACATCTGCTGCTGACAGTGCGCAAACGCGGCATGAATACGGCCTTCTGCGCCGAGCGCATCGCGCGTTGGGCCGGCATCGATGTCCGCGATGTGTCCTACGCCGGCATGAAAGACCGCCATGCCGTGACCACTCAGCGCTTTTCGGTCCGCCTTCCCAAGAAAACATCACCGGATGTGGCCTTGCTTAACGATGATGAGTGTCAGGTCCTGGAAGCGAATTGGCATAACCGGAAATTGGCGCGCGGCGCTTTGGCCGGGAATCGGTTCACTTTGGTTTTGCGCGAACTGCAGGGCGACCGCGAAACACTGGAATCCGGATTGCAGATTCTGGCACGTCAGGGCGTTCCCAATTATTTCGGTGAGCAGCGTTTCGGTGCCGAGCAGGCCAATGTCGGCAAAGCCCTGGGCATGTTCGAAGGCCGGCGCGTCGACCGCGCCAAGCGCTCGATCTACCTCTCGGCGGCCCGTTCGCATCTGTTCAACCGGGTGCTGGCGATGCGGGTCGAACAGGGCAACTGGAATGCCGCATTGGACGGCGAAGTCTGGATGCTGGACGGCACCAAAAGCATCTTCGGTCCCGAGCCATTGACTGAAGATATTGCCGCACGATGTTCGGCAATGGATATCCATCCAACCGGTCCGATGTGGGGCGCCGGTGAACTGCGTAGCCAAGGCGATGTTCTGGCTTTGGAGTCAAGCCTGCCGCAATGGCAACCGGAGTTGTGCAAGGGGCTTGAGAAGGCCGATCTGCATCAGGAGCGGCGTGCGCTGCGCCTGCTTCCGAAAGGGCTGTCGTGGAAGTTCATTGATGACAACAGGCTGCAGCTTTGCTTCGAACTGCCGCCCGGTGCTTATGCCACGTCAGTGTTGGCGGAGCTCGGTCAGTTCGATTAAGCGGTACTGACCCCGAACAGGCTGCCGATGCCCCAGGTGGCGGCCATTGCCAGGGCGCCCCAGAACAGCACGCGCACCGCACCTTTGAGCACGGGTGCACCACCGGTATAGGCGGCAACCGCGCCCAGCGCCGTCAGGAACAGCAGGGTGCTGAGCGCGACGGCCCACATCATGCTTGCCGCAGGCATCAGCCAAGCCACCGCCAAGGGCAGGACGGCACCGGCGGCAAAGCTGGCCGCCGAGGACAGTGCCGCCTGAACCGGACGGGCACTGAAATGGGCACTGATGCCGAGTTCATCGCGGGCATGCGCACCGAGCGCGTCATGCGCGGTCAGCTGCACTGCCACCTGTTTGGCCAGATCGGGCGTCAGGCCGCGGTGCACATAGATGGCGGTAAGTTCTTTCAATTCGCCCTCAGGATCGGTGGCCAACTCCTGAGTTTCCTTTGCAAGATCGGCTTTTTCGGTATCGGCCTGCGAGTGCACCGAAACGTATTCCCCGGCCGCCATTGACATTGCGCCGGCAACCAAACCGGCCACACCGGCCACCAGCACCGCGTCCTTGCCGCCATTGGCGGCGGCAACGCCCAGGATCAGACTGGCTGTGGAGACGATGCCGTCGTTGGCACCCAGCACGGCGGCACGCAGCCAGCCGATATGTTCGGTTTTATGGCGTTCGGGAAGATGCGGCATGGATTTTCCTTTATTCGAGTAGGACAAGCGCGGCACCGGCGCCGCCCTGGTTCTGCGGTGCCGTGCAGAACGCCAGCACGCGTCCCTGATGGCGCAGGACTTTGTCGACCACGTTCATCAGAACCGGCCCTGCTTCCGAACGCGATCCTTTGCCGTGGATGATGCGGATACAGTGTAACCCTTCCTTGTAGGCCTCGCCGAGGAATTGCTTGAGCCAGCGTTCGGCGTCCATGGCATTCATGCCGTGCAGATCGAACTCGCCGTCCACGCGGATGCCCCCGGATTTGAACTTGCGCATCAGCCGGACATCCACCTTCGGGCCCTGGAACAGCAGCGGTTCGCTGCCCAGTAGCAGGGCTTCGGCATCATTCATGCGCCGGGACTGCAGCAGGGCTTCGTGTTCGTCGCGCTCGAACATGCGTGCCCGCGGCTTCGGCTTGGCTTTCTGCAGACGGCTTTCGGTATGCCGGTGCACGATGACCGGGCCGATGGCCTCGCGGAACAGTTCGCTGTCCTCGGGAGCAACTGGCGGCGGCGGTTTTTTACTCATTATTCAATGATAGCAAAGCCCCGTTGCCCTGCATCGTCCTATTTCGGGCAGCGGTAAAAATAAGGCTGACCCCTGGCCGCATCCAGTGCTTTGGCCTCCGGAGCCATGGCGCCTTTGAGACCAAGAATCAGCGGTGTGTCGCGGGAAAATTCATCCCGGATTTCAACGCCCTGACTGTTGATGCTGCCGCAACTGATCGCCTTTACCGCATCGCTGTGGAAAATCAGGCTGCCGAGATACACGTTTTTTCCGGCTTCCACCGTGAATGGCATACGGATTTCCTGTGTGCTTTCCATGCCGCGCGCTTCAATGCCGATGATGTCGTAATTTCCGGGCTTAAGACACATCTGAAAGGCACTGGCCCGAAGCGTATCGCTGTCGATATCGTGTTTCTTGTCAAGGGTAGTGAACCCGAAATAGGCTTTGTTGAAGCGTGCTTTCTCGCCATACTGGCTCCCGGCAAAATAGACGATGCTGTTGAAATTCTTGCCGGGCATGCTGGTGCCGACCGTCCCGCTGATGCAGCCGCCGCCATCAGCCAGGCTCTGCTTGTACTTGCCGAATCCGCCGTAATCAGTGAACGCACTGGCCTGTACGTTCGGGCATACGGCAAATGCGCCTGCCAGTATCAGCAAAATGAACTTTGCGGTCATTGGGACTCCGGGGGAAAGGTTCGGGGCAGGGCAGCCCTGTAGATAATTTAACCGATGCCGGCGGAACACGGGAAAGCGGTCGTCGGATAGCTGCTTTTGCCGCTTGGTTTATCCCGTTTCTGCAGGGAATACGGGTATCATATTTGCATGCGTATCCTCATCAGCAACGACGACGGCATCGAGGCGCCGGGCATCATCGCCCTGGCCGAAGGCCTGGACGCCGCCGGACACCAGCTTTTCATCGTCGCCCCCGACCGTGACCGCTCCGGTGCTTCCAATTCCCTGACCCTCGGTTCGCCCATCCGTGCCCGGCATCTGGCCGAAAACCGCATCAGCGTGACCGGTACCCCCACCGACTGCGTGCATCTGGCGCTGGCGGGTCTGCTGCCGGAAGATCCGGATATCGTGCTGTCGGGCATCAACAATACCGCCAATCTGGGCGATGACGTGATCTACTCGGGCACCGTGGCCGCCGCCATGGAGGGCCGTTGCCTCGGATTGCCGGCCATCGCGCTCAGCTGTGCCAGTCCCGATCACAAGCCCCGGCATTACGCCAGCAGCGTGCGCGTCGCGCAGTTGCTGATTGAACGTCTGCTCAGCGATCCCTTGCCGGCCGACACGATTTTGAACGTCAACATCCCCGATCTGCCCTGGGCGGAAATCAAGGGCTTCGAAGTCACCCGTCTGGGTCACCGCCACCGCGCCGAACCCTGCGTGCAGCAGCTGGATCCGCGTGGGCGTCCGATGTGGTGGATCGGTCCGGCCGGTCCCGAGCAGGACGGCGGCCCAGGTACCGATTTCCATGCCGTCAAAACCGGCTTTGTATCGATCACGCCGATCCATGTCGACCTGACCCGCTACCAGGCGCTGGAGAAGGTCTCCGGCTGGGCGCAGGACCTGTCGAAAGCGCTGCCGGCATGAACCGCATCGAACTACGCCCCGAAAGCAAAGGCCTGGGCATGACCTCCCAGCGCGCCCGCGACCGCCTGGTCGAGCGCCTGCGCGAGCAGGGCATCCGCGACGAACGCGTGTTGAATGTCATGCGTGCGCTGCCGCGGCATGCCTTCATCGATGAAGGATTGGCCTCCCGCGCCTATGAAGATACGGCCTTGCCGATCGGCAACGGACAGACCATTTCCCAACCCTGGGTCGTGGCACGGATGACCGAGGCGGCTCGGGTTACCAGACTGCCGTACTGGCCGCGCTCGGCGTTCAGGTCTTCAGCGTTGAACGCATCGAAGAACTGCTGCGCAGCGCACGCCCGCGCTTCCGCACCCTGAAACTGCACGAGCAGATCCGCTCCAAGCACGACGACGGCAACCTGGGTTGGGCCGAGAACGGCCCGTTCGATGCCATCCTGCTGACCTGCGCCGCACCGGCATTGGTCACGCCGCTGTTGGCGCAACTCGGCGACCCCGGCGTGCTGGTGTCGCCGGTCGGTACCGAAGCCGGCAAGCAGAAGCTGCTGCGGGTGATCAAAGCCGACGGCGCGGTCAGCGAACAGGATCTGGGTCCGGTCAGTTTCGTGCCGCTGTTGCCGGGAGTGCTCTGATGTCGCTGTTCAAAGGCCTTTACGAACGCGCCA
>NZ_JAPDUI010000042.1 GCF_025980345.1 Arenimonas sp. GDDSR-1
CCACCTGCACCGCGGGAGATTCGAGGGTGCTGCGCAGGGTGAATTCGCCTTTCAGCACCTTCCATTGCTGACCGTTCTCGAGCGTGAATACCGTGCCCGGCCCCCAGCTACGGACCGGACCGACCAGTTTGCTTTTGATCGGGTCTTCGAAGAAACCGACAGTCGGCTTGCTGGCCGATTCCGGCACGGCGGCTGCTGCAGCGGCCGGCGGAGCCGCAAAAACCGGTGTGGTTTGCGGTGCAGGCTGACCGGCGATGATGGCATTGAGTTTCGCCAACTGCTCGACCGACAGTGTATTCAGACCGGTTTCCCGCAACTGTTCGGGCGTCAGGCGCTTTTCAAGCGGCACATAAGGCTCGGTGGCGGAAACGGCGCATGAAGCGAACGCGAACATACAGAGAAGCAGTCGAATGGCGGTCATGGCGTGACTTCCGTTTTGAATGTGACCATTCTATGACGGTTTTATGACAGCTTGATGTCAGCCCCACCGGTCATGTTTCAAGAAATCATCGGCAACTTCAAGCCTTTTTCTTTCGCACATTCCACGGCAATCTCATACCCCGCATCAGCATGACGCATCACGCCGGTGCCTGGATCGTTCCACAATACCCGATTCAAGCGCTTGGCGGCGGCATCACTGCCATCGGCCACAATGACCACGCCGGAATGCTGCGAATAGCCCATGCCCACGCCACCGCCGTGGTGCAGCGACACCCAGGTGGCGCCACCGGCCACATTCAGCATGGCATTGAGCAGCGGCCAGTCGGACACGGCATCGGAGCCGTCCTTCATCGCCTCGGTCTCGCGGTTCGGTGAAGCGACCGAGCCGGAGTCCAGATGGTCGCGGCCGATTACGATCGGTGCCTTCAGTTCGCCTTTGGCCACCATTTCGTTAAAGGCCAGCGCCAAGCGGTGGCGTTCGCCCAGGCCGACCCAGCAGATGCGCGCCGGCAGACCCTGGAATTCGATGCGCTCTTTGGCCATATCCAGCCAGCGGTGCAGATGCGGATCGTTCGGGATCAGTTCCTTCACTTTCGCATCGGTCTTGGCGATATCTTCCGGATCTCCGGACAGTGCCACCCAACGGAACGGACCGATGCCGCGGCAGAACAGCGGACGCACATAGGCCGGCACGAAGCCGGGGAAATCGAAGGCATCGGCGCAGCCGACATCCTTCGCCATCTGCCGGATGTTGTTGCCGTAATCGAACACCGGAATACCCATGTTCTGGAAATGCAGCATGGCTTCCACATGCACGCGCATGGAGTGCTTGGCGGCTTCCACGGTTTTGGCCGGGTTGTGCTTCTGTTCGTCGATGTACTGTTCCCAAGTCCAACCGGCCGGCAGATAACCGTGCAGCGGATCATGGGCCGAGGTCTGGTCGGTCACCGCATCCGGGCGGATACCGCGGCGGACCAGTTCGGGCAGAATTTCGGCGGCATTGCCGAGCAGCGCAATGGATACCGCCTTGCCTTCGGCGCAGTAGTTCTCGATAGCGGGTCTTGATGCGCATGTCGATGCGCGACTGCTGGCATTCGATGTTGAGCGAACAGGCGCCGGCCATGCTGGCCGCCAGCGGCTGCGCGCCGCCCATGCCGCCCAGTCCGGCAGTCAGGATCCACTTGCCGGTCAGATCGCCGCCGTAATGCTGACGGCCCATCTCCACGAAGGTTTCATAGGTGCCCTGCACGATGCCCTGCGAACCGATGTAGATCCACGAACCGGCGGTCATCTGGCCGTACATCATCAAACCCTTTTTATCGAGTTCGTTGAAGTGCTCCCAGGTCGCCCAATGCGGCACCAGATTGGAATTGGCCAGCAGAACGCGCGGGGCGTCCGGGTGCGAGGGAAACACGCCGACCGGCTTACCGCTCTGGATCAGCAGGGTTTCGTCGTCGTTGAGGGTTTTCAGGGTCTCGAGGATGGTGTCGTAACAGGCCCAATCACGGGCAGCGCGGCCGATGCCGCCATACACCACCAGACCCTTTGGGTTTTCCGCCACGTCCGGATCCAGATTGTTCTGGATCATGCGGAATGCGGCTTCGGTCAGCCAGGATTTGCAGGACAGTGCAGTGCCTTTCGGCGCGCGGATGACGCGGCTGGCATCGAATCGGGGATCGGACATGGCAGGAACTCCAAAGGACTCCCTGCATTATAAACCGGCCGGGATTCAGCCGCCTCGGGGGGACTCCGGCATTTTCTGGGCCTTCAGCTCCATGCCGGACTGCAGCAGACCCAGACCGATGACGCGCGAGGCGTTGTCGCGCTCGAATTTGATTTCAATCTGATACGCCGGCGCGGAAAAAATATCGTCGCCGTCTGAAGTCAGCGGAAAGGCCGGCTGACCGAGCACCTGCGCCATCAATTGATCCTGTTCGACGAAGACCTTGAGAAAAACAGTGGCGAGCAAGGGATAGACCCCGGAATATTCGGCCAGCTGCGCCGGGGTCAGTACGATGGAGGCCGGCATGTCCGGATTGCCGATGCCCGCATCGGGCTCGCCGGCGAATGCAGGAACGGCAAGTGCCGCCAACAACCATGCGCTGCAACGCACCGGCAATCAGCCGCCGGCACCCGCCGGCACCGGAGCGTTACCCGGAGTGACGAACACCCCGCCGGCACGGTCGATGTCTTCTTTGCTGATGCTGCTGCCGGGCGCGCAGTTATCGCGGTCCTTGCGTTTGATGCGGGTACCGGTTTTGACCACGCAGCCGACACGTTCCTGACGCTCGGCGGCCAACTGCGCTTTCTTCTGCTGTTCGGTCAGCTCCGGTAAGGCCGGCGGTGAGGGCGGCGACGGCGGAGCCGCGGGCGGTGGCGGCGGAACAGCCGGCACAGCGTTGACTGGCGGAGGCGGCACAGCCGGCGGCGGCGGTGGAGCCGGCGGGGTTTGGCTTAAGGCGGCGGCAAGCAAGAGACTGAACATGGGAGCTCCGGATCGGGCGATGGGTCTGTTTCGATAATACGCAGTTCTTTTACAGTTGGCAAAGACGGAATCAGGGCGTTCAGGCTAGGTTTCGCAGCCATTCAGTCTGTAAAGGCGGTGCTATGATGAGAACAATGAAGCGCGTATACCGCCCCTGATGTCGGCGTTCACTCCCAAACTGCTCAGCACGCTGCGTGAGGGCTACAGCCTGAAAACGCTTCGGGCCGACGCTCTGGCCGGATTGACGGTGGCCATCGTGGCCTTGCCGCTGGCCATGGCACTGGGCATCGCCAGCGGCGCCTCCCCCGACAAAGGCCTGATTACCGCTGTCGTTGCCGGCCTGCTGATATCGGCCCTGGGCGGCTCGCGCCTGCAGATCGGCGGACCGACCGGCGCCTTCGTGGTGGTGGTGTTCAATATCATTGCCGGTCACGGCTACCACGGCCTGGTCGTTGCCACGCTGATGGCCGGATTGATATTGATCATCGCCGGCTATGCCAAACTCGGTCAGCTGATCAAATTCATTCCGCATCCGGTGGTGACTGGTTTCACCGCCGGCATTGCGGTAATCATCGCCACCAGCCAGGTCAAGGATTTTCTGGGCCTGTCGATGACGCAGGTTCCCGCCGATTTCCTCGATAAGTGCTTGGCCTATGCACAGGCCATCGGCAGCGTGCAACCGGCCGCCGTCGCCATCGGGCTGGGTGCGCTGTTGTTGATTGTCGTGCTTCGCCAGCGGGCACCGCGACTGCCGGGCTTTCTGATTGCGATTGTTTCCGCCGCACTCATTGTCGCGGTATTCAAACTGCCGGTCGAAACGGTCGGCTCGCGGTTTCCGGACATGCCCGCCGGTTTGCCGATGCCATCTTGGCCCGGCATCAGTTTCGCGCTGGTCAAGGAAATGCTGCCCTCGGCATTCACCATTGCCTTTCTGGCCGGCATCGAAGCCCTGCTCTCCGCGGTGGTGGCCGACGGCATGGCCGGCACCCGTCACCGCTCCAATCAGGAGCTGGTCGGACAAGGCGTGGCCAATGTCGCTTCGGCCTTGTTCGGGGGATTGCCGGCGACCGGCGCCATTGCCCGCACCGCCACCAACATCAAGGCCGGTGCCAAAACCCCGGTTGCCGGCATTCTGCATGCCCTTTTCCTGCTGCTGTTCATCCTGTTCGCCACCGACTTGATGGCCTATGTGCCGATGGCGGCCTTGGCGGCCATCCTGTTCGTGGTGGCCTGGGGCATGAGCGAATACGAGCGCTTCATCGCCCTGCTCTCGATGCCGAACAGCGACCGCGCCGTGCTGTTGCTGACATTCGGACTGACGGTATTTGTTGATCTGACCGTTGCCATCGCGGTCGGCGTGACCGTGGCTTCGCTGCTGTTCATGGCCCGCATGAGTGAAACCGTGCGCATCGACAGCGGCCAGAGCGGTGCCGGTGACGGCGATTTACCCGATGACGCCGCCAGCCAGCGCGACGATCTGCCCAAGGGCGTGGAAGTGTTCCGTATCACCGGACCGTTTTTCTTCGGGGTCGCCGGTGAACTGCTGGATGCACTGCGCCGCGTCGGGCAATCGCCGAAGATCATCATTCTGCGCATGCGCCTGGTGCCGATGCTGGATGCCAGCGGCGTTTCCGGGGTGGAAAGTTTCGTGCGCCAAGCAGGGCAGTCGGGCGCGGCGGTGATCATCTCCGGTGCGCAGCCGCAGGCCAAGGCCATGCTGGCGCGTGGCGGTCTGGATGAACGGCATCCCGGCCTTTATTTCACGGAAGATTACGACAGTGCCATCCAAAAGGCCCGTGGCCTGCTGGACGAAGCGCGCACTTAATCCGCCAGCAATTGAGTCATCGTTAGACGAAAGCCGGCGGCAAACGGCTCGCGGAACACATGCCGGCCGCCAATGACCCGGTCAATGCCATGCACGCTGACCCGGTCGATCAGCGGCCGATTGCCGGCGAAGACAAAACGTTCCGCGACATCGTCCTGAGTCGCACCGAACAGTGCCGGCGCATCGGCATCGAGCACGATGGCATCGGCACGCCTGGGTACACCGGCCGATTGCCAACCGCCCTTGGCGGCCGCCTCGAGCAGAAAACGGCCGACGGCGGGTTGTTTTTCATTGGCGGCGATATTGCGTTGCTGGTGTTTCAGGCGCTGCCCGTACTCCAGCCAACGCAGCTCCTCGGCCACCGACACCGACACGTTGGAATCGGATCCGATGGAGAACCGGCCTTTGGCTTTCAGGTAATCGGGTAAAGCAAAAAAACCGTCACCCAGATTGGCTTCGGTACTGGGGCAAATCGCCACCGTCGCTTTCGAGCGCGCCAAGGCTTTCACTTCACTGGCATGCAGGTGGGTGGCATGCACCAGCGTCCAGCGGTCGTCCACCGGGGCATTATCCAGCAGCCACTGCACCGGGCGTGCGCCGCGTACGGCTTCGCATTCGCGCACTTCCGCCATCTGTTCGGCGATATGGATGTGGATCGGCAGGTCGTGGCCTGCCAACAGCGGCATCAGCGCATTCAGGGTTTCAACCGGCACCGCGCGCAGACTGTGCAGGGCCACGCCGATCTTGAGCAGATGGCTTTCCTGCGTTTTCAGTGATTCGATCAATGCCAGGTAGTCGTCAAGCGCATGGCCGAAACGACGCTGTCCGTCGTGCAGCGGCCTGCCATCGAAACCGCCGGTCTGGTACAGCACCGGCAGCAGGGTCAGTCCGATGCCGGCATCTTCGGCGGCGCGGATGATGGCTTTCGACATTTCCGCCGGGTCGGCATAGGGGCGGCCATCCGGCTGATGGTGCAGGTAATGGAACTCGCAGACCTGGCTGTAGCCGGCTTCCAGCATTTCGCCATAGAGCTGGGCGGCAATGGCATACAGCTGCTCGGGATTGATTTTTCCGGCGAACCGGTACATCTGTTCGCGCCAGGTCCAGAAGCTGTCGGCCGGGTCTCCGCGGCGTTCGGCCAGACCCGCCATGGCGCGCTGGAAAGCATGGCTGTGACTGTTGGCGATTGCGGGTAAAATGAACCGGTCCATGGTGGCTATTGTAAGCGAGAAGCGATGTCGGCACTCAACGGCGTAAAGGTTCTGGATCTGTCCCGTGTTCTGGCCGGCCCATGGTGCGGACAGACGCTCGCCGATCTCGGCGCCGATGTCATCAAGGTCGAATCCTTCGATGGCGATGATACCCGCGGCATGGGGCCGCCCTACATCGGGGAAATCTCCGCCTATTTTTCCTGCGCCAACCGCAACAAGCGTTCGATCTGCATCGACCTGCACAAACCCGAAAGCCGCGAGGTCATCCATGCCCTGGTGAAGCAGGCCGATGTGCTGATCGAGAACTTCCGTACCGGTACGGCCGAACGCCTCGGCGTCGGTTATGAAACGCTCCGTGCCATCAACCCGCGCCTAATCTACTGTTCGGTTTCCGGTTACGGCCGCACCGGCCCTGACGCCAAACGCGCCGGCTACGACTATGCCGTGCAGGCCGAAGGCGGCTTGATGGCCATTACCGGCGCGCGCGATGGCGCGCCCAACAAAGTCGCGGTTGCCGTGGTCGATCTGGCCACCGGGCAGAACGCGGTGATTGCCATCCTGGCCGCTCTGTTGCAACGGCATAACAGCGGTCGCGGCCAGCAGGTTGCGGTGTCGCTGTTCGACACGCAATTGACCTGGCTGGCCAACATCGGCGCCGGCGTATTGTTCACCGATGAAGATGCGCCGCGCTACGGCAATGAGCATGCCAGCATCGTGCCCTATCAGGATTTCGCCGCCAGCGACCAGCATTTCGTGCTGACGGTCGCCAATGAAAAACTCTGGCACGCGCTGTGCGAGACGGTCGGCCATCCGGAGTGGATCCTGGATCCGCGCTTCGAAACCAATACGCAGCGCGTATTGCACCGCGATCTGGTCACCGCCAACCTGCAGGCCATTTTCAGCACGCAGCCGGTCGCGTATTGGCTGCAGGCCTTCAGCCAACGCGGCATTCCGTGTGCACCGATCAACTCGGTGAAGCAGGCCTTGAACAGTCCATTGGCCCAAGCCAATGGCAATGTGATCCGGATTGAGGGTATTCCGTTGGTGGCCAGTCCCTTGAAGCTGGCCGATTCGCCGGTGCACTATCATCGGGCGCCGCCACACCTAGGCCAGCATTCGCAAGCCATCATGCAGGAGGCCGGTTTGGATTACGCGCACTATGCCGCGCTGGGCGTGGTGAAATGAGCCTGCTCCGGAACCCTCAGGGCGCCATCGTCAATGCCCATCTGGCTACGCTCGTTGGCCCGGATTACGGCATCGTTGAAAACGGCATCCTCGTCTGGCGCGATGGCCGCATCAGCTATATCGGCAACGACCACGCTGCGGCGGAACCTTTCCTGCAGGGCATCGAATCGGTCATCGATGCCCGGGGCGGCTGGATTACCCCGGCGCTGATTGACTGCCACACGCATCTGGTGTTTGCGGGAAACCGCGCCGAAGAAGCCGAACAGCGTCTGCGCGGCGTCAGTTATGCCGACATCGCCAAGGCCGGTGGCGGCATTCTTTCCAGCGTTCGGCTGACCCGTGCCGCCGATGAGGAGGCATTGTTTGCCGAAAGCCTGCCGCGCCTGCAGGCCCTGATGCGCGACGGCGTGGGCTGCGTTGAAATCAAATCCGGGTACGGCCTGGATTTCGACAACGAACGCAAGATGCTTCGGGTGGCGCGCCGGCTCGGCGCCGAAACCGGGATGACGGTCAAAACCACCTATCTGGCTGCCCATGCGCTGCCGCCCGAATTCGCCGGCCATGCCGACGATTACATTGATGCGGTCTGTCGCTGGATGCCGGAACTGCATGGCGAAGGCCTGGTTGATGCCGTCGATGTGTTCTGCGAAGGCATCGGCTTTTCCCCGATTCAGAGCCGCCGCGTGCTTGAAGCCGCGCATGCGCTCGGGCTGCCGGTCAAGGCGCATGCCGATCAGCTCAGCAATCTCGGCGGCGCGGCCCTGGTCGCGGAATTTTCCGGCCTGTCGGCCGATCACGTCGAATTTACCGGCCTGGATGCCGTCCACCGCATGGCGGCGGCCGGTACGGTGGCGGTGGTGTTGCCCGGCGCGTTTCATGTCTTGCGCGAAACACAGCTGCCGCCGCTGGACGCATTCCGCCGGCACGGCGTGCCGATGGCGGTAGCGACCGATTGCAACCCGGGAACGGCGCCCCTGCTCTCCCTGCGCTTGGCCATGGGCCTGGCCTGCACGCATTTCCGCCTGACCCCCGAAGAAGCGCTGCGCGGCGCAACGGAACATGCCGCACGTGCGCTCGGTCTGCACGATCGCGGCCGTCTGGCCCTTGGTCAACGGGCGGATTTCGCGCTCTGGGATATCCGGCATCCATCCGAGCTGAGCTACTGGCTCGGCGGGGATCTGTTGCGTCACCTGCTGCTCTGCGGCGATGCAGCCGTTGCCTGAATTCAATCTGAGTCCGCTGGGGGATAGCGCCCTGGTGCTTGCCTTCGCGCCGCGCATCGATCCGGACCTGAACCAGCGCGTGCATGCCATCGCCGCGTCACTGCGGGCCGCGCTGGGATCCGATCGCGTTGAATGCGTACCGGCCTATCACACGCTGACGGTGCATTTCGATCCGATGCAGGATGACTTCGCGTCGCTTGCAGCGGTCATTGCCGGATTGCTCGACGGACACGCCGATGCGCCGCTGAGCATGCGCCAAATCAGCGTGCCGGTCTGTTACGACCCGCGCCTGGCACCCGATCTGGCCGCTGTGGCCGAGCATGCCGGCCTGAGCACGGAAGCCGTCGTAGCCCTGCACAGCACGGCCGATTACCGGGTTTATTTTCTGGGTTTCAAGCCCGGCTTCGCCTATCTGGGCGGACTGCCGGAAGCGCTGCACATGCCACGCAGGGCATCGCCGCGGCTGAATGTTCCGGCCGGTGCGGTCGGCATCGGCGGCGCGCAGACCGGAATTTATCCCAGTCCCTCGCCCGGCGGCTGGCAGCTGATTGGCCGAACGCCGCTGGCCCTGTTCGATGTGCGGAAATCCCCACCCAGCCTTCTGCAAGCGGGCGACCGCCTGAAGATCGACATCATCACCTTTGCCGAATTCATCGCTCTGGGCGGCGTGCCATGATTGTTTTTGAAACGGCGGGAATCAGCAGTCTTCAGGATCTGGGCCGGCGCGGCTTTCAGAACCAGGGCATCGGCCAGTGTGGCGCGATGGACCGACTGGCCGCGCGGGTCGCCAATGATCTGCTCGGCAATGCCGACAATGCCGCCGTCATCGAAATCACACTGGGCGGCGCGCGTCTTCGCATTGAACAGACGCAATGGTTCGCCATCACCGGGGCCGATCTGCAGGCCGAAGCCGACGGCTTGCCGGTCGAACTGTGCCGGCCGATTCGGCTGGAAGCCGGCACGATGCTGCATTTCAAACAGCCGAGACAGGGCTGCCGCGCCTACCTGTCGGTGCAGGACGGCTTTCGTGCCGAATCGGTTTTGGGCAGCGCGGCCACCGATATCCGCGCAGGGCTGGGGGGATATCATGGCCGCGCATTCCAACGCGGCGACCGACTCGCTTATTCGCCCAGCCGTTATCCCGACAAAGCGGTGCGTTGGCATACCTCTTGGGCCAACCCGGCGTTTCCCGAAACCGGACCCTTGCCGTTCATTCCCGGCAGCCATTGGTCCTGGCTGGATGAGCCGCGTCAGGAACAGTTTCTGGACACCGAGTGGCAGCTCAGCCGCCATTCGGACCGCATGGGTCTGCGGCTGGAACAAGGTTTGAGCCCTGAACAGCCTTGGCCTGTACTCTTGTCGAGCGGTGTGGCATTCGGCAGCATCCAGTTGCCACCGGACGGACATCCCATCATCCTTGCCGCCGACCGGCAGACCACCGGCGGTTACCCGTTGCTGGGCACCGTGGCCGGCATCGCCCATTCCCGGTTGGCACAATGCCGGCCCGGTGACCGTCTGCGATTCGTTCCGGTGTCGGCCGCCGAGGCCGTAACGCAATGGCGCCGCCGCGAAACGCATTACCGGCAATGGCGGCAACACATGGCACAATGGTGGCACACATGAACCTTTCCATCGACATCAATGCCGACCTCGGTGAGCTGGACGCGGATCTGGATGCGGCGATGATGCCGTTCATTTCCTCGGCCAATATCGCCTGCGGTTTCCATGCCGGATCTCCGATACGGATGCGGGAAACCGTGCTGCTCTGCCTGAAATTCGGCGTCGCCATCGGTGCGCATCCGTCGTATTTCGACCGACGCGATTTCGGACGCCGTGAACTGGGCCTGGATGCCGAAACCATTTACAGTCTGACGCTTTACCAGATCGGCGCTTTGAACGCGATGGTTGCCGCCGAAGGCGGCAGGCTCCGGCATGTGAAACCGCACGGTGCGCTCTACAACCGCGCCGCCGTCGACGCCGAAGCCGCCCATGCCGTGGCAAGTGCCGTGCGCGATGCCGATGCCGGTCTGGTGTTGGTCGGTCTTGCCGGATCGGCATTGATCGATGCCGGAAAGGCGCTGGGCTTGACGACATGGGCCGAAGGATTCGCCGATCGCCGCTACACCGATAACGGTCTACTGCTCCCGCGCAGCCATGCGGCGGCACTGATCACCGACACCGACGAAGCCATCGCACAGACGCTGGCGATGGTCAGGGATGGCGTCATCCCTTCCGTGAACGGTCAACCGGTCCGGATGACCGTGGATACCGTTTGCCTGCATGGTGACGGCAAGCATGCGCTGGCCTTTGCCGCGGCACTGCATGCCGCCTTGCATGCGGCCGGCATCGGCATAGCCCCGGGGCTCTCATGAATTACTGGCCACTGCTTGCCGTGCTCGTTGTCGTCGTCGGCTTCATGCGCCGCTGGAATCCCGTGTTGGTGGTGATGGCCGCGGCAGTGACTGCCGGGCTGACTGCCGGCATGCCGCCGCAGCAGCTGTTGACGGAAATCGGGCAAGGATTCGTCAAGAACCGTTATCTGCTGATCATTATCCTGACCCTGCCGGTACTCGGCGCCTTGGAGCGCGCCGGTCTGCGCGAGCATGCCCAACAGTGGATTGCACGGCGCAAAGGAATGACGCCTGGCCGGTTGATGACCCTGTATCTGGCCGTGCGCCAGAGCGCGGCCGCCATGGGCCTGACCAGTCTGGGCGGGCATCCACAGACCGTGCGACCCCTGCTCGCACCGATGGCAGAAGGTGCGGCGCGCGCGACGCATGGCGCCATTGGCCCGAAATTGCGCGAACGTCTGCGGGCAATGGCCGCCGCTACTGACAATGTCGGGCTCTTCTTCGGTGAAGATATTTTCATCGCCTTCGGTGCGGTCTTGCTGATTCAAGGACTGTATGCCGAAAACGGCATCGTCATGGAGCCCTTGCATATCGCCCTGTGGGGCATTCCAACGGCGATTCTGGCCTTTGCCATCCATGCCTGGCGGCTGCATCGTTTCGACAAGCGCATGGTTCAGGCGGTAAGTGCGGAAAAACCCGTCGGAGAGCGCACCGATGATTGATATCACAAGCGTCTATCTGCTGTGCGGACTTTATCTGGCATATGTTGCCTGGCAGAGCTTCAGGGATAAAAACCACAGCAAGCGGCTGGGCACGACCGCATTCTGGGCCTTGCTGGCTCTTGCGTTTCTGGCCGGTGATCGGCTGCCGCCGATGCTGATGGGTGTTCTGGCGCTGGTGATTGCCGCACTTGCCGGCAGCGGGGCCATCGGCCTGGGCCAGTACCATGCGCCTGAAGCTGATACACGCACCGCCACGGCACTGCGCCTTGGTAACCGGCTGTTCATTCCGGCCCTGTTGATTCCGGCAGTCACCCTACTTGGCGTATTCGGTCTGAAAAAAGTGCATTGGGGAAGCTGGACGCTGCTGAGTGCGGAACAGACCACCATCATCTGTCTGGCCATCGCCTGCGTAGCGGGATTCATCGCCGCGCTGAAAATCACTGGCGAACGTCTGCCGAATGCCATCCACGCGTCGCGCGGCATCCTCGACAGCATCGGCTGGGCGGTTCTGCTGCCGCTGCTGCTGGCCATGCTCGGCGGCCTGTTCAACAAAGCCGGCATCGGCGATCTGGTTGCCGACATCCTGACCACCGCCCTGCCCCTGCAGCACGCCTGGGTCGCGGTGCTCGCCTACGGCCTCGGCATGGTGCTGTTCACCATGGTGATGGGCAATGCCTTCGCCGCCTTTCCGGTGATGACGCTGGGCATCGGCCTGCCGGTGCTGGTCCAACAGCACGGCGCGGATCCGGCGCCATTGGCCGCCATCGGCATGCTCACCGGCTACTGCGGTACGCTGTTGACCCCCATGGCGGCGAATTTCAATATCGTACCGGTCGCGTTGCTGGAACTGAAAGACCAGAATGCGGTGATCCGCATGCAGATGATGACCGCATTGCCGCTGATTGCCTGCAATCTCGTGCTTCTCTACATGCTGGCGCTGCCATGAAAATCCTGATGACCGGCTTCGATGCCTTCGGCGGCGAAAGCATCAATCCCTCCTGGCTCTCGGTACAGCGGGTGTGCCAAGAAGACACGGATGGGTTGCAACTGATCGGCGCGTGTTTGCCGACCGAATTCAGCGCCTCGCTGGCGAGATTGCAGGAACTGGTTGAATGCCACCGCCCCGATCTGGTCATCGCGGTCGGTCAGGCCGGCGGCCGCAGCGCCATCAGTCTTGAACGCATCGCCATCAACATCGACGATGCCCGTATTCCGGACAATGCCGGCTGGCAGCCGATTGACGAACCGATCCACCCGGCCGGCGAGGCTGCTTATTTCAGTACTCTGCCGATCAAAGCCATCGTGCATGCCCTGCGCTCGGAAGGAATTCCGGCGGAGGTCTCCAACAGCGCCGGAACCTATGTCTGCAATCATGTGTTTTACGGGCTGATGCATCTGTGCCGGCACATACCGGGAATGCGGGCCGGATTCGTGCACATCCCCTATTTGCCCGAACAGGCCGCGAAGCTGCCCGGCGCGCCGAGCATGGCCCTGGACGTCATGGTTCGGGCCTTGAGCCTCATTGTCCGGACCGCGCTGCACGCCAAAACCGATTTGCCGATGATCGGCGGAACCGAATGCTAGGCGCTTGATGGCAAAAAAAATGACCCTGCCGGGTCATTTTTTTTATGGCCGCAGGCAGGAATTATTCTTTGCTGGCGGCTTTCTTGGCCGGTGCTTTTTTGGCCGGAGCGGCTTTCTTGGCCGGCTCTTTCTTCACCGCAACCTGCACGGCGGCTTTCTTGGCGGTATTGCTACGGGCATTGCCGTAGCTGGAGATGTTGCGTTTGCCTTTTGCGGTCTTGCGGTCGCCTTTGCCCATGGTGCAGATTCCTTCGAAAGTTAATGTGACAAGGCGTCTAGATTACCACTCCAACGCCTTTGTACCAAGCCTTTAGTGCTGATGGCCACAGCGGGCGTCATGGACATGGCCATGCGTCAGCCGCAGATTGACCAGATGCGCGATGGCAATCAAGGTGCCGCCGGCGGTCATGACGATGGCATGCCGGAGCAGGTTATGATGGATTTCCGGCCAGAGGATGCCGATCCAGACCAGAAGCAGGCCGGGAATCAGAAACGCCAAGGCCCGGTAAATCCGATGCCGCTTGTAGCCGATCCACAGGCTGAAGCCACCCAGCAGCGTCGCAAAACAGACGAACGCCCACTCGAAGCCGCCCCAGGCCAGAGCACTCAATCCCAAAGCCGGCAGGACGGCGATCAGGATCGGCAGCAACGCGCAATGCACGGCACACAGAATGGATGCCGTGCTGCCGAATTTATCCAAAAACAAGCGGAAGCGCATGAGTCGGTTGGCCTTGCACAAATCAATTGTGATAGTGTAACATCATTTCTTAGTTGTTATATTATATCATTTACTGGAGAGTCCCGATGCCCCTTCGTTTCACCCAGACCCTGCTTGTTGTGGCGATTTCCATGGCCCTGAGCGCTGAAGTCCTGGCCGACCCGCAGTCCACGGAAGCGGAAAAAACACTGGATAAAGTGATTGTCAAAGCCGATCCGCTCGGCAATGACGTCGAGGGTCTGGTTCAG
Organism: Arenimonas sp. GDDSR-1; assembly: GCF_025980345.1. GTDB lineage: Bacteria > Pseudomonadota > Gammaproteobacteria > Xanthomonadales > Xanthomonadaceae > Arenimonas. The sequence continues at coordinate 13,994 of NZ_JAPDUI010000042.1, forward strand.
CCGGCGACCGTCATAGCCGGTGCCGACCTGGATCGCAAAAAGTCCAATACCCTGGGCGAGAGTGTAACCAGCGTTCCGGGCGTCACCTCCAGTTATTTCGGCCCCGGCGTCGGCCGGCCGGTCATCCGCGGCCAGGATGGCGCGCGTGTGGCGATCCTGTCGAATGGCATGGCCAGCGATGATGTCTCGAACGTCAGCCAGGACCATGCCGTGAGCATCGAACCGTTTTTGGCTGACCAGATCGAAGTCATCAAAGGACCGACCAATCTACTGTACGGAAGCGGCGCCATCGGCGGCATCGTCAATGCGGCCGACGGACGCATCGCGACCGCCGCCTTGGACTCCGGTCTGAGCGGGCGCGCCGAAACCCGTTACGACAACGGCAGCACTGGTTTCACCCAGCTGCTGCGGGCGGACTTCGGCGGCGAGGGCTACGCCTTGCATGCCGACGGCGTCTACCGCGATAACGGGGACATGGCCGGCCCGAATGGCGACATCGCCAATAGCGCCGTACAGACCCGGACCGGCGCCTTCGGGGCTTCCCTGTTCGGGGACTGGGGCTATGCCGGCGCTTCGCTGTCACGCTATCTGAATGAATACGGCAATCCGGCCGAGCCCGGCGATGCCATCGATCCGGGCGTGACCCTCAACATGCAGCAGACGCGCTTTGAAAGCAAAGCCGGCATCACCCATCCCTTCGGCGGCCTGGACAGCATCAATCTCGGCTATACCTATACCGACTACCAACACACCGAATTCGAAGGGCCCGATGTCGGGACCCAGTTCTTCAGCGAAGGCCATCAATTCCGTGCCGAGGGCGTTCACAGCAGCAATGAAAGCCATAAAGGCGCATTCGGCATCCAGGCCCAGAAGAAAAGCTTCGAGGCCATCGGTGCCGAAGCCTTCATCCCATCCACAAGCAGCCAAGGCGCCGGACTGTTCATCGTCGAGCAGTTCACCAAGGGCCGCATGAAAAGCGAGATCGGCGCACGCATCGACCGCAATCAGAGCGAAGCCGACGGCTTCAACAGCCGCGGTTTCTCCCTGTACAGCCTGTCGGCGGCGGGCCGTTATACCCTGAGCGATGGCGTCGACTTCACCCTCAACCTCGATCATGCCGAACGCTCTCCGGTGGAAGAAGAGCTGTATTCGGACGGCGTCCACGCCGCCACCGCCGCCTATGAAATCGGCGATCCGGACCTGAGCAAGGAGCAGGCCAACCAGATTGAAATCGGACTGCACCTGCACAAAGACCGCTATGAGGCCAAGGTTTCCGTCTACCGCAGCCGCTTCACCGATTACATCTATCTGAGCGATACCGGTCTGGAATTCGACGATGATGGCGAAATGCTGCCGGTCCGCCAATGGCGTCAGGACGACTCCACATTCACCGGTTACGAAGCCGAGTTCATTTACAAGATCACGGCAAACCACTTCGATCACCAGCTCCGTCTGTTTGTCGATGGCGTCCGTGCCAAAATCGATGGCGGCGGCAACTTGCCGCGCATTCCGGCGGCCCGGCTCGGCGCCGGCTGGAACTGGCAATCCGGCAAATGGCAGGGCGGCCTCGGCGTGGTCCGCACCGCAGCGCAGAACGATACGGCCGATTATGAAACACCGACCGAGGGATATACGCTGGTCAATGCCAACCTCAACTACGTGTTGCATGACGGCGCCGGATCCAGCTGGGAAGTGTTCCTGCAGGGCAGCAACCTCGGCAACCGCGAAGCCCGCTCGGCGACCTCCGCCATCAAGGATCTGGTGCCCCTGCCGGGGCGCGCGATCAGCGCCGGGATCCGCGTTTATTTCTGAACCCCGCAGCGAAACCCCGCCACGGCGGGGTTCTTTTTATCCGTGCCGGCTGCCGTGCGATAATGAGGCATGCAGCAGCAACTCATTACCTTCTTCGGCGAACTGGCCAAGGCCATGCACATCAGCGGCGCCAATGCGCACGATCTGGAACGGCATATCCGTCAACTGGGTCGCCGCTTCGGGGTGGATGCGCACTGTTTCGCACTGCCGACCATGCTGACCATCACCCTGGAAAGTCCGGAGCAGGGCCAGCACAGCCGCCTGCTGCGTCTGCCCGCCTACGATTACAACATGAGCCGGCTGATTGCCCTGAAGGACATGCTCCGCAAGCTGGATCGCATTGAACAGCTGCCGGATGCGATCCTTCGGCTGGAAACCATCATGGCCGCACCGCTGCCTTGGAAACC
>NZ_JAPDUI010000043.1 GCF_025980345.1 Arenimonas sp. GDDSR-1
CCGTCGGCATTGGTCAACGTGGCCTGGATTTCCGGCAGCAGACCGATCGGCAGAATGACATCGGCCAGCTCTTTCAGCGATTCGGTGACAAAGGCACTGCAGGCCACGACTTTCGCGCCAATCATCGCCTTGACGGCGCGGGTCGTGTCGCTGAAGTCGAACTGCGGCTCGATGCCGAACAGCAACAGGGCTTTCAAATCGCCATCGAGCATGGCGCCCGCATGACGGCCACCCTCGCCCGGCAGCACGCCGTGCTGGGCCAGACCAAGGGCATTGGCTCCCTGCGGCAGACGGCATACGCTGGCCTTGCCGGCCTGCTGCAAAGCCTTGGCGGCGGCACGGATGTGCGAGGCCTCGGCATGGTTTTCGGCGATTTCACCCAGAATCAGAACGCTGCCATCGGCCAGTGAGACCGACAGCGCGGACAGCGCGTCCGCCAAACCGGACGGCGGCACGATGACTTTGGAGGCGACATCGAACGTGAAATCGAAATCGACCGGGTTGATCACATGCACCTTGGCACCGCGTTTGACGGCTTGATGGATGCGCTGGTGCAGCAAGGGCATTTCATGGCGGATGTTGCAACCGACCAGAACGATGGATTCGGCACGGGCGATGTCGGCAACGGCAGTGCCGAACGCCTCGGCCACGGCGGCATCGGCGAAATCGAGCTGCTTGATGCGGTGATCGATGTTATGGATACCCATCGCTTTGGCCAGCGCCGAGAGCATGAAGCCTTCCTCGTTGCTGCTGGCCGGATGGGCCAGGATGCCGGTTTCGGCGGCAGGCGCCGATTTCAGCGCGGCAGCGGCGGCGGCCAGGGCTTCATCCCATGCGGCAACGCGCCAATGGCCGTTTTCCTTGACCATCGGCTGCGTGGCACGGTCGCTGCTGTACAAGCCTTCATGCGAGTAGCGGTCGCGGTCCGAGAGCCAGCATTCATTCACCGCTTCGTTGTCTCGCGGTACGGCGCGCAGCACTTCGCCGCGGCGGCTGTGCAGATACAGATTGGAGCCCAGGGCATCGTGATAGCCGAGCGATTCCTTGGCGGTCAGCTCCCAGGCACGGGCTTTGTAGCGGAAGACCTTGTTGGTCAGCGCGCCGACCGGGCAGACATCGATGACGTTGCCGGAGATTTCGCTCATCAGCGGCTTGCCGTCAAAGGTGCCGATCTGCAGGTTCTCACCGCGGTAAATGCCGCCGAGTTCATAGGTGCCGGCGATTTCCGCCGAGAAACGCACGCAGCGGGTGCACTGGATGCAACGGGTCATGTCGGTGGCGACCAACGGGCCCATGTCTTCATCGGGAACCACGCGCTTGCGGTCGACATAACGGCTGACCGAACGGCCGTAACCCATGGAGACGTCCTGCAGTTCGCATTCACCGCCCTGATCGCAGATCGGGCAGTCCAGCGGGTGATTGACCAGCAGGAATTCCATCACATTGCGCTGCGCATCGAGCGCGCGCTTGCTCTGGGTGAAGACCTTCATGCCTTCCATCACCGGCGTGGCGCAGGCCGGCATCGGTTTCGGGGTCTTCTCGACATCGACCAGACACATCCGGCAGTTGGCGGCGATCGGCAGTTTTTCGTGATAGCAGAAGCGCGGAATCGGGATTCCTGCGGCGTCCGAGGCCTGGATGATCATCGATCCCTTGGCGATCTGTACGCTCTCGCCGTTGATTTCGAGAGTGACCATGTCGGCAGCGGTCTGCGGTTTGTCGGCGGTGGTGCTCATGCCGCGTTCTCCAGTTGCGCATCCACCCAGAAGCGTTTGTTCTGGATGGCGTATTCGAATTCATGCCAGTAATGGCGCAGGAAGCCCTGCACCGGCCAAGCCGCGGCTTCGCCGAAGGCACAGATGGTATGGCCTTCGATCTGGCCGGCTGCGGCTTTCAGCATGGCCAGATCGTCCATGGTCGCTTCATGCGCGACGATGCGCGACAGCACACGGTACATCCAGCCGGTGCCTTCGCGGCAGGGCGTGCATTGGCCGCAGCTTTCCTTGTAGTAGAAGCGCGAAATGCGGTGACAGGCACGCACCATGCAGGTGCTGTCGTCCATCACCACCACGGCGCCCGAGCCCAGTCCGGAGCCGGCTTTCTGGATTGAATCGTAATCCATGGTGCAGGCCATCATGGTTTCGGCCGGAAGCACCGGCATCGAGGACCCGCCGGGGATCACCGCCTTGAGTTTGCGGCCGGGACGGACGCCGCCGGCCAGAGCCAGCAACTCGCTGAACGGCGTGCCGAGGCGGATTTCGAAATTGCCCGGATTGGCGACATGGCCGGATACCGAAAAAATCTTCGGGCCGCCGTTGTTGGGCTTGCCCAGATTCAGGAACCACTCGGCACCGTTGCGGATGATGGCCGGCACCGAGGCATAGGTTTCGGTGTTGTTGATGGTGGTCGGTTTGCCGAACAGGCCGAAGTTGGCCGGGAACGGCGGCTTGAAGCGCGGCTGGCCCTTCTTGCCTTCCAGCGATTCCATCAGCGCGGTTTCTTCGCCGCAGATGTAGGCGCCGGCGCCGAGCGCGCCGTACATGTCGACATCGACGCCCGAGCCGAGGATGTTCTTGCCGAGCAGGCCGGCCGAATAGGCTTCCTTCAGGGCTTCCTCGAAATGCTCGAACGGTTCATGGTGGAACTCGCCGCGCAGGTAGTTGTAGGCCACGGTCGAACCGGTGGCGTAGCAGGCGATGGCCATGCCCTCGATGACCGCATGCGGGTTGTAGCGCAGGATGTCGCGGTCCTTGCAGGTGCCGGGCTCGGATTCATCGGAGTTGCACAGGATGTACTTCTGGCCGGGCGCGCTGCGCGGCATGAAGCTCCACTTCAGGCCGGTCGGAAAGCCCGCGCCGCCGCGGCCGCGCAGACCGGACTGCTTGACCATTTCGATGACCTGCTCCTGCGGCATTTTCTCCGCGAGGATTTTTTTCCAGGCGGTATAACCGTCCTGTTTCAGATAGCTGTCCAGTGCCCACGGTTTGTCGTGATGCAGCGTGGTGTAGACAACCTGATGTGCTTGGGGTGCGGGACCGATCGCCATGGGGATTCCTTACTTCAGGCCGTCGAACAGTTGGTCAAGGGTGTTGGGCGTCACGCGCTCATGGTAGTGGCCGTCGATGACCACTGCCACCGCGCCGGCGCAGGCCGCCACGCATTCCTCTTCGACCTTGAGCGTGATGCGGCCGTCGGCACTGGTTTCGCCGTGCTTGCAGCCCAACTTCTTCTCGGCGTGGCGCACCAGATCTTCGGCGCCGTTCAGCCAGCAGCTGATGTTGGTGCAGATGGACACTTTGTGGCGACCGACCGGCGCCAGATCGAACATCGAGTAGAAGCTGGCCACTTCATAGGCCCACACCGCCGGAATGTCGAGGTACTTGGCGACCGCCGCCATGAGTTCGTCGGTCAGCCAGCCGCCGTTCTGTTCCTGCGCGGCCATCAGGCCCTGGATCACGGCCGAGCGTTTGCGGTCGGCCGGAAACTTGGCGACCCAGTGATCGATGTGCGCGCGCGTTTCGGCGTTGAGCGCGGTCATCGGATCGACATGCTGACAGGCAGCGAAATTACCGGTTGCTTTCATCGGTCCACCTCACCGAAAACGATATCGTAGGTGCCGATCATCGCCACCACGTCGGCCAGCATGTGGCCGCGCACGATGGCATCCATCGACGACAGATGCGCGAAGCCGGGCGCGCGGGCTTTCAGACGGAACGGCTTGTTGGCGCCATCCGACACCAGATACACGCCGAACTCGCCTTTCGGGGCTTCCACCGCCGAGTACACTTCGCCGGCGGGCACCGAATAGCCTTCGGTGAACAGCTTGAAATGGTGAATCAGGGCTTCCATGTCTTCCTTCATTTCCGTACGCGACGGCGGCGCCACCTTGAAATTGGACACCATCACCGGGCCCGGATTGGCGCGCAGCCAGCTGATGCATTGCTGGATGATGCGGTTGGACTGGCGCATTTCCTCGACGCGCACCAGATAGCGGTCGTAACAGTCGCCAGTGACGCCGACAGGAATGTCGAAATCGACATGGGCATAGGCGGCATACGGCTGCTTCTTGCGCAGATCCCAGGCCACGCCGGAACCGCGCAGCATCGGGCCGGTCATGCCCCAGGCCAGCGCTTTTTCCGGCGGCACCACGCCGATGCCGACCGTGCGCTGTTTCCAGATGCGGTTATCGGTCAGCAGGGTTTCGTATTCGTCGATCTTGCTCGGGAAATCATCGGTGAAGGCCTGCAGGAAATCGAGCATGGAACCTTCGCGCCAGGCGTTGGAACGCTTCAGGGCATCGCCTTTGCGCCACGGCGATTCGCGATATTTGGGCATGGTGTCCGGAAGGTCGCGGTAAACGCCGCCCGGACGGTAGTAGGTGGCGTGCATGCGTGCGCCGGAGACCGCCTCGTAGCAATCCATCAGCTCTTCGCGCTCGCGGAAGGCATACAGGAACACCGCCATCGCCCCCAGATCGAGGCCGTTTGAACCGATCCACATCAGATGATTGAGGATGCGGGTGATCTCGTCGAACATGGTGCGGATGTACTGGGCGCGGATCGGCGCTTCAACGCCGAGCAATTGCTCGATGGCGCGCACATAGGCGTGCTCGTTGCACATCATCGACACGTAGTCGAGCCGGTCCATGTAGCCGATCGACTGGTTGAACGGTTTCGATTCGGCCAGTTTCTCGGTGCCGCGGTGCAGCAGGCCGATGTGCGGATCGGCACGTTGGACGACTTCGCCGTCCATTTCGAGAATCAGACGGAGCACACCGTGCGCCGCCGGATGCTGGGGCCCGAAGTTCAGGGTGTAATTGCGGATTTCCTGGGCGCTCATGGTTTCACCTGGGCTTGTTCGGATTGCGCCTGCTGCCAGCGTGAATCCTCGCGGATGGTTTTCGGAACGCCGACACGGGGCTCGATGGAGACCGGCTGGTAAATGACGCGGCCACGCTCTTCGTCGTAGCGCACTTCCACGTTGCCGATCAGCGGGAAATCCTTGCGGAACGGATGGCCGACGAAGCCGTAATCGGTCAGGATGCGGCGCAGATCCGGATGACCGGTGAATATGATGCCGAAAAGATCGAACGCCTCGCGCTCGAACCAGGTCGCCACCGGATATACCGAAACCACGGAATCGATCTGCGGCATGGCGTTGTCTTCGGCGAAACAGCGCACGCGGATGCGACGATTGTGCTTGACCGAGGTCAGATGCACGACCGCGGCGAAGCGGTTAGCCGGACCGAGCCCTTGCGGACGCGAGGCCCAGGTGAAACGGCCGGGGCCTTCGCCCTCGACGCCGCGCGAGAAGCCTTCCGAGGACACATCGGTGGTGTCCCACTCGGCTTCGCCGTAACCGAGGTAATCGATGCCGCACAGGTCGATCAATTGCTCGAAAGCGAATTCCGGGTGGTCACGCAGCTCGGTCATCACCGGCTTGTAATCGGCCGGCGCCACTTCAAGGGTGATTTCGTCGTGCTGGCGGATGATGCGCTTGGCGCGGGCGCCGAAATGGGCGCTCAGTTTTTCCACGAAAGGATGGGGCAGTTCGTTCATGGTCCGTCCTCAGCGCGCGATGGTGTTGGTGCGGCGGATTTTCTTCATCAGCTGCAGCACGCCATAGACCAGCGCTTCCGCGGTCGGCGGGCAGCCCGGCACGTACACGTCCACCGGAACGATGCGGTCGCAGCCGCGCACCACCGAATAGGAGTAGTGGTAGTAGCCGCCGCCATTGGCGCAGCTGCCCATGGAAATCACCCATTTGGGTTCCGGCATCTGGTCGTAGACCTTGCGCAGGGCCGGTGCCATCTTGTTCACCAGGGTGCCAGCCACGATCATGACGTCGGCCTGACGTGGCGATGGGCGAAAAATCACACCGTAGCGGTCCAGATCGAGACGCGAGGCGCCGGCATGCATCATTTCCACGGCGCAGCAGGCCAGACCGAAGGTCATCGGCCACATCGAACCGGTGCGCGCCCAGTTGATCAGGGTATCGAGGTTGGTGGTGACGAAGCCGCGCTCGACCAGCGGGTTGTCGCCGCCGGGCCGCAGGATGTCATCGACCGAAGCCACCGGGATCGGATTGTGCATCACCCGGGCGACGGAGTCGGAAACGTTGTCGATCACTCCCATTCGAGGGCTCCTTTCTTCCATGCGTAAATGAAGCCCATCAGCAACAGGCCGAGGAATATACCCATCTCGACCAGACCCATGAAACCGAGCTCGCGGAACACAACGGCCCACGGAAACACGAAGGCGATTTCAAGATCGAAAACGATGAACATGATGGCGATGAGGTAATAGCGCACGTCGAACTGGATGTGCGCGTCTTCGAAGGCGACGAAGCCGCATTCGTAAGGCGAGAGTTTTTCGGCGCCTGGGCGCTGCGGCCCGAGCAGGCGTCCGAGGACCATCAGGGCGATGCCGACACCGGCCGCGACCGCGAGAAACAATGCTATCGGCACATACGCATTCAGCACATGCGTCTCCTTGAATGAAGGGTGAACATCCCTGCTTTCCGGCACGCTGCGTGAACGGAGACAGGCGCACTATGATACCGCTTCGGATGCATCCAATGCAATGAATCCGGACGTCTTTTTCCTCACGAATCAACCGCCAAGCCCGAATGGCGGGCAACAAAAAACGCCTGCCGGAGCAAGCGTTTTGCGTTGGTGCCCAAGAGGGGACTCGAACCCCTACGCCCTAAAGCGCTACCACCTCAAGGTAGTGCGTCTACCAATTCCGCCACCTGGGCTTGAAACTATTTTAGCATTGCGCCGTTTGGGCGCTTATTTTTTCTCGGGTTGCGGGGCGGCGGGTGCCGCCTGCGGCGCATCCGTCGTGGCAGGAACCGCGGGAACAGCGCCGGGAGCCGGAACGGTGGCCGCCGGAGACGCGCCCGATTCCGGGACCGCCGGCAGGCTGCTCATCACGCCGATATCAGCCGCTTCGGCCTCCGGCTTGTTGAGGTTGACCGCTTTCCAGGCCATGAACAGAGCGACGGCGAAGAACACGAAGGCCAGCCACTTGGTCGATTTGGTCAGGAAGTTGGCGGAACCGCGGGCACCGAATACGGTACCGGAAGCGCCCGCACCGAAACCGGAACCGGCCTGGGCCCCTGCGCCGCGCTGCAGCAGAATCAGCACCACCATGGCCACCGCGACCAAGATGTATACAACCGTCAGAATGGTATCAATCATAGTTAAACCGTTAAATTGTGCCCGCAGCCGCAGCCACGATGGCACTGAATTCCTGGGCGACCAAGGAGGCCCCGCCCACCAATCCTCCGTCGACATCCGGCTGGGCGAACAGCTCGGCGGCGTTGGAGGCCTTCACACTGCCACCGTAAAGGATCGGCAATAAGCTGGCTATTTTAGCATCAAAAGCAGCCACTTCGCCACGGATAAATGCGTGCACTTCCTGCGCCTGCTCCTTGCTGGCGGTTTTGCCGGTACCGATCGCCCAGACCGGCTCATAGGCAATGACCGCACCGGCGAAGGCCTGCGCCCCGCCCTGCTCGAATACCGGTTTAAGCTGCTTTTCGATGACCCACTCGGTGTGCCCGGCCTCGCGCTGGTGCAGGCTTTCGCCCACGCATAGCACCGGAATCAGACCGGCCCGCTTGGCGGCCAGGAACTTCTCGGCAACCAATTCATTGGACTCCTGCTGGTATTGTCGGCGCTCGGAATGGCCGACCAGCACGTAGCGGCAGCCGATGTCGGCCAGCATCTCGGCGGCGATATCGCCGGTAAAAGCGCCCTGCACATGCACGCCGACATCCTGCGCACCGAAAACATAACCGGTGCCGGCATAGCGGCCGATCAGGTGGTCAAGAATCGGCAGCGGCGGGATGATCAGGGCTTCCACGGCCGGATTCAGGGACGGGGCCAGCGTATTGAGCAGGGCCTCGCCGAAGGCACGGCTGCCGTTGAGCTTCCAGTTCCCGGCTACGATTTTTTTCCGCATGTCGCTCCCCTGCCCGACGGCTTGATGCACAATGAGAAGCCATTTTAACCTGAATGAAGCCCGACCATGAAAACCGACCAGTACGCCCTGATTACCGGCGCCTCCAGCGGCATCGGCGAAGCCATTGCCCGCGAATATGCCCGCCGGGGCAAACCGCTGATTCTGACCGCCCGCCGCAAGGAGCGGCTCGAGGCCTTGGCTGCCGAGCTCGGCCAGAAGGTTCCGGTCGTGGTGCTGGCCGCCGATCTGGCCGATCCGAAAGCGCCGCAGGAGATGTTCGCGGCCATCCAGTCCGCCGGCCTGCAGGTCGACACCCTGGTCAACAATGCCGGTTACGGCGTGCCGGGCCGGTATCTGTCGGAATCCTGGGCCAGTCATCGCGATTTCCTGCAGGTGCTGATGACCGCCGTGGCCGAGCTGACCTACCTGTTCCTGCCGGCCATGGAAGCCCAGAAACACGGCCGAATCCTGAACGTGGCCTCTCTGGCCGGGCTGGTGCCGGCCTCGGCCGGGCATACCTTATATGGCGCCAGCAAGTCCTGGCTGATCCGCTTCTCGGAATGCCTGGCCCTGGAAAGCGCCAGCCGCGGCGTGCATGTGACCGCACTCTGTCCCGGCTTCACCTACACCGAATTCCACGACGTCAACGGCATGCGCGCCAATGTCTCGAAACTGCCGAAGTTCCTGTGGCTGAGCAGCGAAGAAGTAGCGGTGATCGGCATTGATGCCGTGGAAGCCGGAAAGCGGCGCGTCATCAGCGGCTTCGCCAACAAAGTGATTGCCTGGATGACCCGCTACCTACCGGACTTCCTGAGCAACGCATTGGTGGGCGGCAAGGCCAAGCAGTTCAGGAATGCGGATTAAGGCTTGTTGCGTGATGCGCAACATGCTATATTGAATCAATGATTAAAACATTCCGGCATAAAGGTCTTCGCAAATATTATGAAACCGGAAGCACTGCCGGTATTCAGCCAAATCATGCGAAGCGGCTGCGCATGCAATTGGCTGCATTGAATTCGGCTGTGACAATCGACGATATGGAAATTTCCGGCTATGGTCTGCATCCATTGAAAGGTGAAATGAAAGGCCGCTGGTCCATCTCCGTCAACGGCAATTGGCGGCTGACTTTCGAATTCAAGGATGGCAACGTTTACATACTAGATTATGAGGACTATCACTGATGAATATGTACAACCCTCCTCACCCCGGTGAATTCATCACCGATGTTTACCTGGAACCGAACAATATCAGTGGCCGCGAACTTGCTTTGAAGCTGGACGTTGCCGCTTCGACGCTCAGCCGCATATTAAAAGGTAGTAGCCGCGTGACCCCGGAAATGGCGTTGCGCCTTTCCAAAGCAATAGGCCGCTCTCCGGAAAGCTGGCTGTTGATGCAGGATGCTTACGATCTTTGGGTTGCGCGGCAGAATGTCGATTTGAAGCGTGTGAGTAAACTCAAGTTAGCAGCGGCTTGATTGGCTCTAACTTCAAACCAAGGCCAGAACGTTAAGTGGGCACATAACTCAGAATAGATAACAAAAACCCGGCTCTCGCCGGGTTTTTGCTTCAGACCAGTTTGATTTCGCGCAGACGCTCCATCAGGTACTCGTGGCCAGTGATCGGCTCGGGATAGCGGTCCGGGTTTTCGGCCGAAATACACTGCGGCAGGGTCTTTATCAGGAAGTCCGGATTCGGGTGCAGGAAGAACGGAATCGAATAGCGCGGCTTGCGCGCGTTCTCACCCATCGGATTGACCACGCGGTGCGTGGTGGACGGGTACACATGGTTGGACAGGCGCTGCAGCATGTCGCCGATGTTGACCACGATGGTGTCGGCGTCGGCAGTGAAGTCGATCCATTCACCCTTGCGCGACAGCACCTGCAGACCGGCCGCGCTGGCGCCGACCAGCAGGGTGATGAAGTTGATGTCTTCATGCGCACCCGATCGGACGTTCGGCACGTCCGGGTTGGTGATTTCGGGATAGTGGATCGGGCGCAGAATGGAGTTGCCGTAGTGGGTCTTGTCGGCGAAGTAGTTTTCCGGCAGACCGATGTGCAGCGCGAGCGCCGACAGCACCTTCGAACCGAGCGAATCCAGCGCGCTGTAAAGGCCATACAGGTATTGCTTGAACTGCGGCACTTCCGTTGGCCAAAGGTTCTCGGCCATGATGTCGGCGTATTGGGAATCGCGGGCGATTTCGCGGCCAACATGCCAGAATTCCTTCAGATCGGGATACTGCGAGTCCTTGGCGGTTTCGATGCCGAACGGCGTATAACCGCGGGCACCGCCGGTGCCGGGCTGGTGATACTTCATCTTGATTGCTTCAGGCAAGGCAAAGAAATCCCGCGATGCGTCATAGGCGCCCTGGATCAGCTCATCGGTCACACCATGGCCACGAATGCCGCAGAAGCCCCATTCGCGGTAGGCGGCGCCCAGATCGGCCACGAAGGCGGCGCGGTCGGAGTCGAAACGGCGGATATCTAAAGTCGGAATCTGGCTCATCAGTGGGCTTCCATGGAAATTTCGGAGCAGTATAAGCCGGCCTGCCTGAACCGGCTTTGATCGGGGTCAAACCGCGGATTTCACCGCGGCGGATAAGGCATCGAGCACGCCCTGCATCAAGGCGGCATCCTGGGCTTCGACGGTGACGCGCACCACCGGCTCGGTACCCGATGCCCGCAGCACCAGACGGCCGCGGCCCTCGAGCGCACGCTCGGCATCGGCACGCGCGGCTTGCACCGCGGCATGCTCCAGCGGTTTGGCGCCGGGCTGCAGGCGGACGTTGACGGTTTTCTGCGGGAACGGCGTATAGCCGGCCAGCGCCGCCTTCAGCGTGGTGTTGCCGGCCATCAGCGCCTCCAGGACCTGCAGCGCCGCCACCAGCGCATCGCCGGTGGAGGTGCGGTCGAGCACCAACAGATGGCCGGAGGCCTCGCCGCCGAGGACACCCTGATGTTCCGTCAGCGCCTGATGCACGAAGCGGTCGCCGACCTTGGTGCGCAGGAACGGAATGGCTTTGTCACGGCAATGCAGCTCCATCGCGACATTGGTCATCAGCGTGCCGACCACCGGACCGCGCAGACGGCCACTGGCCTGCCAATGATTGGCGAGCACGTAAATCAGGGCGTCGCCGTCATGCAGGGTGCCGTCGGCATCAACCATCTGCACGCGGTCGCCGTCACCGTCGAAGGCGATGCCGAGATCGGCCTTGCTGTCCCGCACGAAGGCCTGCAGGGCTTCGGGATGGGTCGAGCCGACACCGTCGTTGATATTGAGCCCGTTGGGCTGCACGCCGATGCTGACCACCTCGGCGCCGAGTTCGGAAAACACTTCCGGCGCCAGTGCGTAGGTGGCGCCGTGCGCGCAATCGAGCGCGATCTTCAGACCGCGCAGCGAGAAATTGGCCGGTACCGTGCTCTTGCAGAATTCGGCGTAGCGGCTGTGCGCATCCACGATGCGCTTGGCCTTGCCGAGTTTTTCCGAAGCCACGGCCGCGAGGGTTTCATCGAGCTGCGCCTCGATGGCGAGTTCCATGGCATCACTGAGCTTCTCGCCGCTGGCGGAGAAGAACTTGATGCCGTTGTCATAATGCGGATTGTGCGAGGCCGAAATCACGATGCCGGCATCGGCGCGCAGCGAGGTGGTCAGATGCGCCACCGCCGGCGTCGGCACCGGACCGAGCAGGCGCACATCGGCACCGGCCGCAACCAGTCCCGCTTCCAAGGCGGATTCAAACATGTAGCCGGAGATGCGGGTATCTTTGCCGATCACCACCAGCGGTTTGCCGGCCGAGGCCCGCGCCAACACGGTGCCGGCGGCCCAACCCAGCTTGAGCATGAAATCCGGGGATATGTGGCCTTCACCGACTTTGCCGCGGATGCCGTCGGTGCCGAAATAGCGGCGCGCGCCCATGCCGCTCAGGCCGCGTCCGCGCCGTGCTTGGGCTGATTCATCATCAACGCCAGCAGATCGGCCAGACGGTCACGCATCTGACGGCGGTCAATGATCAGATCGACCGCGCCATGTTCGACCAGAAATTCCGAACGCTGGAAGCCTTCCGGCAGGGTTTCACGCACGGTCTGTTCGATCACGCGCGGGCCGGCGAAGCCGATCAGTGCTTTCGGCTCGGCCACGTTCAGATCCCCGAGCATGCCGAGCGAAGCCGACACGCCGCCGGTGGTCGGGTGCGTGAGTACCGAAATGAACGGCAGGCCGGCCGAGCGCATCTTGGCGATGGCGGCCGAGGTTTTGGCCATCTGCATCAGCGAGAACAGACCTTCCTGCATGCGCGCGCCGCCGGTTGCGGAGAAGCAGACCAGCGGACAGCGGTATTCGATGGCACGCTCCGCGGCCAGGGCGAAGCGTTCGCCGACCACCGAGCCCATCGAGCCGCCCATGAAGCGGAATTCAAACGCGCTGACGCAGATGTCGCGGCCTTTGAGTTTGCCGTGGATGGAAATCAACGCGTCCTTCTCGCCCACGGCTTTCTGTGAGGCCTTGATGCGGTCGGCGTATTTTTTCTGGTCCTTGAAATGCAGGGCATCGGTCGGGCCCAGTTCGTCGCCGATTTCGAACACTTCACCGTCGTCCAGAAAAGCGACCAGGCGCTCGCGGGCGCCGATCGGCATGTGGTGATCGCATTTCGGGCAGACGTGCAGGTTCTCGTCCAGCTCGGCGGCATATAGGGCGGCGCCGCAGCTGTCGCATTTTTCCCACAATCCTTCCGGCACGCCGCGCTTGCCGGTCCCTTGGGTCCGGATGCGGGCGGGCATCAGCTTGGTCAACCAACTCATGGCATGTTTCCGTAGAGGCCAGGCGACAGTTTACTGCAAACCGGCCGCTCAGGCCGCATCAAGCGCGTGCCGCAGCGGTGCCAGAAAACGCCCGGCGGCCTCGGCCGCCTGCTCCGGCGTCGTGCATTCAGCCAAGGTGGCCACCAGCGCACTGCCGACGATGACGCCATCGGCGTAAGCCGCGCAGGCCTTGGCCGTGGCGGCATCCTTGATGCCGAAGCCGACGTACACCGGCACCGGCGCGGCGGCGCGGATGGCGCCGACACGACGGGTCAGATCACCCGACTGCGCCAGATCCTTGCCGGTCACGCCGGCCATGGACACGTAGTAGAGGTAACCCTGTGCATGCGCGCAGGCCTCACTCAGACGCGGACCATCGGTGGTCGGCGCCAGCAGGGTGATCAGCTGCAGACCGTGCCGGTTGAGCAACTCCCGCGCCGAGGCCGACTCTTCCGGCGGCAGATCGACGATCAGCAGTGCATCCGCACCGGCGGCCGCGGCATGCTCGGCATACCAGCCCCAGCCACGGCGTTCGATCGGATTCAGATAGCCCATCAGCACGACCGGCGTGTCGGCATCGCGCTTGCGGAACTCGGCAACCATGGCGAAGATGGCCGGCGCGTTGACGCCCCGCTCCAAGGCCCGCTCGGAACTTTTCTGGATGACCACGCCGTCGGCCATCGGATCGGAAAAAGGCACGCCCAGCTCGATCAGATCGGCACCGGCCGCCACCAAGGCATGCAGCACCGGAACGGTGGCCTCCCGGCCCGGATCGCCGGCGGTGATGAACGGCACGAGGGCTTTCCGGCCGTTTGCGGCCAGCGCTGCCAGGCGGCGCTCAAAGCGCGAGCCCGCGCTCACAGGGAAATTCCTTCACGCTGGGCAATGGTGTAGATGTCCTTGTCGCCGCGGCCGGACAGATTGACCAGCACGATGGCCTCTTTCGGCAGCGTGGCGGCGGTTTTCATCGCCTGCGCCACGGCATGCGCCGATTCCAGCGCGGCCAGAATGCCCTCGGTGCGGGCCAGCAGGTGGAAGGCCTGCATGCATTCGACATCGGTCACGCCGACATACTGCGCGCGGCCGGTGTCTTTCAGGAACGCATGCTCGGGGCCGACGCCGGGATAATCCAGACCGGCGGAGATGGAATGGGTCTCGGTAATCTGGCCGTCATCGTCGCAGATCACATACGTGCGGTTGCCGTGCAGCACGCCCGGCACGCCGGCGGCCAGCGAGGCCGCATGCTTGCCGGTGGCCAAGCCCTCGCCCGCCGCCTCGGCACCGATCAGATTCACTTCGGCATCGTTGAGGAAGGGATGGAACATGCCGATGGCATTGGAGCCGCCGCCGACACAGGCGATTACCGCATCCGGCAGGCGCCCGTACTGCGCCAGCATCTGGGCCCGTGACTCGGTGCCGACCACGGCGTTGAAATCACGCACCATGCGCGGATACGGACTCGGGCCGGCGGCAGTGCCGATGATGTAAAAGGTGTCCTGGATGTTGGACACCCAGTCGCGCATGGCTTCGTTCAAGGCGTCTTTCAGGGTTTTCGAACCGGAGGTGACCGGCACCACCTCGGCGCCCAGCAGTTTCATGCGGAACACGTTGATGGCCTGGCGCTCGATATCAACCGCACCCATATACACCACGCACTTCAGGCCCAGACGCGCGGCCACGGTGGCCGAGGCCACACCGTGCTGTCCGGCACCGGTTTCAGCGATGACCCGGGTCTTGCCCATGCGCTTGGCCAGCATGGCCTGACCGATGGTGTTGTTGATCTTGTGCGCGCCGGTATGGTTCAAATCTTCGCGCTTGAGCAGGATACGCGCGCCGCCGACATGTTCGCTCAACCGTTTGGCCTCGTAAATCGGGCTTGGACGACCCACGTAATGGGCGTAATCGAAGGCCAGCTCGGCCTTGAAAGCCGGATCGGCCTGGGCCGCCTCGTAGGCCTTTTCCAGCTCGGCCAAGGGCGCCATCAGGGTTTCGGACACGAAACGGCCGCCGTAAACGCCGAAATGGCC
>NZ_JAPDUI010000044.1 GCF_025980345.1 Arenimonas sp. GDDSR-1
CGGAAATTCTCGGTATTCTGCCGACCCAATTCCGCGCCGGCCAGAATACGGTGGGTGACATCGCCGCGGACGATGTCGATGACATAATCGGTCTGGTTGAAGACATTGGTGCGGTCGGTGCGGTTGTTATATGCCGAGATCGAAACGGCAGTGCCGGCGGCGTTGACGGCCCCTGGATAGACATTCTGGTAGAACTTGCCGTAGTCGGCAATGCGGGTCCGGTTACGCAGCACGGCGCCGTCCATGTCATGTTCGACCAGCATATCGAAAGAGGCCGCATCGGTATCCGCTTCGCTTTCATCGGCATTGCCGAAGAAGGTACTGCGTCCGGTTTTCAGGGGTTTGCCGCGATAGGACGGAACCCCGCGGTCGACCGTGCGGGTATCGGTGAACAGTTCGGCCCCTAGAACCACCCGGGTGCTGGCGTCGATGCCGAAGGCCACGCCCGGTGCAAAACCGCGTAAATCACGGTGGACGCCATCACGGAAACTGCCGGCATTTTCGGCCATGGCATTGATCCGGTAGGCGACGGTTTCACTCCATGCATCGCCGACATCGGCCTCGGCGCGGAGGAACGCGGCGCTGCCGGCCTGGATCGAAAAAGCGTTGTGGCGGCCGCCATCGGCCTGTTTGCTGACGCGGTTGATGACCCCGCCGGAGCCGCCGCGCCCGAAGATCATGGCATTCGGTCCTTTCAGCACTTCCACCTGGCTGACGTTGTAAAGATCCCGGAAATACTGCACATCATCGCGGATGCCATCGGTATAGAAATCACCGGTGCTGGCATTCCCGCGCATCACCGGCGCATCGCGATGACCCTCGCCCTGGGCCATGCCGACCCCGGGGACATAGCGCAGGACATCGGCCATGCCGTGCAGGGCCTGATCGGCAATCTGCTGTTCGGTCACCACGGAAACGGCCTGTGGCGTATCTTTCAGGGCCGTTTCGGTTTTCATGGCGCTGCTCGGATCGCTGGCCTGGTAACGGAATGGAAAGCCCTTGACCTCGACCTTATCCAGCACCGCCGGGTCCTCAGGGGCGGCATTAACGGCCGTGCTGAGGGCAAAGATCAGGGCGAGGGCAAGCGGGGTGCGCGGGAGCATGGGCAGCGGCTTCAATTTGTAAATGAGAATCAATCTTATTTACATTTGAAAGGATTGGCAAGCCCTTCCCCATTACTGCCGGTAACTTATTGATTTAATATAATGACTAAAGGTGCGGTCTGCGTTCCGTACCCCATTATCCCGACCCCATTGCGAGAAAATCATGGCAGCACATCAAGGCAGTACCGGTAACGTCATCGCGGCACTTTGCAGCCTGCTCATTCCCGGTTTGGGACAGCTCATTCAAGGCCGTCTGCTGTCCGCGGTTTTCTGGTTCGTGTCGGCGTGCATCGCTTTTGCGGTGACTTGGCTGATCACGCTGAGCCTATTGCCTTTCGGTTGGTTCCTGATCAGCGTGTTTTCCTGCATCAGTGCCGCCCGATTCCGCGGGTGACTGTCCGGTCTGTGACCGCATTCACAACCTGCCTGCACAGCCCCGCTACAATGAAATCAACTCCCGGATCGAGCATTGCCATGCCACGTTTTCATCTGACCAGCCTGTCTCTCGTTTTCCTGCTGCTGGCCGGCTGCGGCGGCGGCGGTTCCACCAAACCGGATTCGCAACCGAGCACCACCTGCGCGCAGCGGCTCGGTACCGGCATTTTCGTCAGCAGTACGGTCAATAATCCGGCCGTCACCGATTCAAGCTGTCCGGCGGGATCGACGCTGACCACGGCGGGCAGTTCCTACACCACGACCACCACCACATATTCCTGCCCGGATCCCAACAGCAACAGCAATCCGGTTGCCGCCACCAATACATCGGCACCGATCGTGACCCAGACCAAGGTCTGTACGGTCACGCCGGCGCTGACCTGCGCCCAGAAAGACGGGCAGGGCGCATTCGTCGACAGCAGCGTTACGGATACACTGACCGACGGCACCTGCCCGGCCGGGCAGTACGCGGTCCAGAGCGGTCTTTCGAATGTCACCACCACCACCAGCTACAGCTGTGCCGATCCCAACAGCACTGCCGATCCTACGGCTTCGATCGTTATCGGCGCGCCGGTATTGCAGCGCCCGAAAGTCTGCAATCTCAATGCGCCGATCAACTACAGCACCTACTTCCGCGACAAGACCGGCGTGACCGAAGCGAATGCCGCCGGATTCACCGGCGCGGGCGTGAAGCTGGTGGTGTACGACAACGGCTTCAACATCAACAATGCATCGATCAAGAGCCGCATCAGTGCGACATTCGGCGACCTGACCGATGACAGCCCAGACGCGACCAGTCACGGCACCAGCGTGTCCGCCATCGCGGCCGGTGCCGCGGTCGGCAATTATCCCGGCGGCGTCGCGCCGAACACCATCCTCGCGGTCAGCGACTGGGATGCGCCGATCCAGCCGATCATCGACTGGGGTGCGAAGGTCTATAACTTCTCCTTCGGCTATGATCCGGAATCCGCCGGCGCCACCCCGACGCAGGTCTCCACCTATCTCGGGCCATGGCTTTCCGATCTGCGCGCCATCAAGAATTCCGGCGCCTTCATCGCCATTTCCGCCGGCAACGAATCCAAGGACAGCGTACAGATTCTGGCCGGCGCTCCCGCATTCTATTCCGATCTCGACAACATCTTGGCGGTCATCGCCATGAGCCCGCTTCGGGGGACCATCGCTGACTATTCCAATCGCTGTGGTGCTGTGGCCAAGGAATTCTGCATCGCCGCGCCGGGAACGGTGGACCTGCTGCTGCCGACGGTCAATGCCGGCGATGCGATTACGGCCGATTCCTATTACAGTTTCGACGGCTCACCCGGCTTTGCCGGCACGTCCACCGCCGCGCCCATCGTCAGCGGCATCGCCGCCCTGGTCTACCAGGCCTTTCCGGGCTTCACCGGAAAGCAGGTGCGCGATACGCTGATCACCACCGCCACCGATCTCGGCGCCCTCGGCGTGGACGACATCTACGGCGTGGGTTACGTCAATGCCCAGAAAGCGGTGCTCGGCCCCGCCGCACTGCGTGCGACATTTTCAGCGGCCGTACCCGATGGCGTGACCTGGACCTTCGGCAACGACATCGCCGGCGACGGCGATCTGGTCAAGATCGGCGGCGGCGGTTTGACCCTGACCGGCAACAACACCTATGCCGGACCGACGCGCATCGACAGCGGCAGTCTGAACCTTTACGGCAGCCTCGGCAGTGATGTATTCCTGAATGGCGGCGCGTTCAATGCCTACGGCGGCCGCATCAACGGCGACATGCATGCCGATGCGGGCTCGCTGGGTCTGGCTGCCGGAAGCACGCTGCAGATCGATGGCATGCTGGATCTGGGCGGCGCCTCCCTTGCGCTGCTCGCGCCGAGCACGTACACCGATCAATGGCAGGGTACCGTGCTGACCGCCTCAGGAATCAGCGGCAATGCCGCCGTGGTTTCCGCCTCGCCCTGGTTCAGCAGCAGTGCCGCCGTGCAGGATGCCCGCATCGATGCCAGCCTCCAGCGCCGTGCGGTGACCGATGTGCTGGCCAGCTACAGCACGACGCAGTTGAATTCGGCGGTCAATCTCGAGGCGGCTTTCGCGCAGCTCGATCTGGGCGGCGGCAGCGAGGCCCTCCGGCAATCGGCGGCGGCGTTGCAGTCCACCGACGGCGGACGCGCCGCGGCTGCGATCCTGGCCCTGTCCGGACAGTCGCAGACCACCATGAAGGATGTCGTGCTCGAAACCAGCGATGCGCTGCAGCCCCTGCTCAACGAACGTCTGCGCGACATCGAGCGCGTGGATGGCGAGCGCGGCGGCATGTGGTTCATGGCCGCCAGTCCGGATTCGCGCAAACGCGCGTCCGGATTCCTGGATGCCGACATCAACGGCAGCCTGTGGGCTGCCGGTGCCGATGGCCGCTGGCGCGAGACCAGCATCGGCGCCGCGGTATTCACCGCCGATGACCGCGTCCAGTTCGGCGGCGTGCGCGATCAGGTCCGCGGTGACCGGAACGGCATTGCCCTGTATGCCCGCAAACAGGGCGAGGCCTGGTACTTGCAGGGCTATGCCCTGTATTCCCAGTTCGACAGCCGGGTCACGCGTACGATCGATACCGGTTCCGCTGCGGTACTTGCGGAAAGCCGCAGCACCGGTGATTCGCGCGGACTTTCCATCGAGGCCGGCCGCAAGTTCGGCGACAACTTCGGGTTGGCGCTGCTGGCCGGAGCCGACTGGGCCGATCTGGACGCCTATGAAGAATCCGGCGGCAGCGGACTCGAGCTCGGCTTCCCGTCAGCCCGCTTCACGCGCGTGCTGTTCGGCCCCGATCTGCGTTACGGCCGCGCGCTCGCCGGCGGATTTGCGTGGGATGCCCAGGCCGGCTACCGTTTCGTGGTCAATGATGTCGATACCGGGATGCGTGCTTACTATACGGGGTTGCCGGACACCGGCTTCACCGTGGATGGCATGCCCTATCCGGACGGCTTTCTGAGCTGGGGCCTGGGCCTGGGCTACCGGCATGGCGGCGCGCAATGGTATCTGCGCGGCAACGGCCAGAACAGTGGCAACGCCGACCGGTTTACCGTATCCGCCGGCGTCCGCATCGGCTTCTGACCGGATCAGATCAGGCCGAGACTCAGTGCATATTCCTGCAGCTCCGAGTGCGTGCGCGCCTGCGTCTTCTGCATGATGTGGGTGCGGTGCGCATACAGGGTCTTGTCGGTGATGCCCAGTTCGGCCGCGATGGTTTTCGGGTTCTTTCCCTGCAGCAGGCCGCGCAGCACATCGTGCTCGCGCGGACTGAGCCGGATATCGGGGCGTTGCATGCCGCGCGCGATGTCGGAGGAAAGGTAGCGGTTGCCGTTGACCACGGTGCGGATGGCCAGCACCAGCTCTTCGGCGGCGCGGGTCTTGGTGATGTAGGCGTTCACGCCGAAGGACAGCGCTTTGGAAACAAAGCCCGGATTTTCATGCATGCTGAGCACGATGACCAGCAGCTCCGGATATCCCGGCCGGATGCGCTGCAGCAGCGGAAAGCCGCCGCCTTCGGGCATGTTCAGATCGATGATCAGCAGGTCCGGATGATGCCGCTCGAGCAGCGGCTCCAGCTGGCTCGGCCTGTCGCATTCGGCGCAGACATGCAGATCCGCCTCGCTGTTCAGCAGATGCTTGATGCCATCGCGCAGGATGGCATGGTCATCGAGGAGGGCGATCTTGATCATGGCCCATTATGCCAAAGAATATCCGCACCGACAGCCGGTGCGGTTGTCACCGCCGTGAATACCCGATAGCATGTCGGCAGGGGAAGTCCGTGATCGATGAATTCTTGGCAACGCTGAAACGCCAGCAGTGGCCGCCGCTCGGGTGGGCGCTTGCGGTGGCATGCCTGCTGCTGCTGTTCACCCACTTCGGTTTTTACCACTGGCTGATCAAAGCCGGGTTGTTGTTCGCCGTCTTCTGGATCCGCCCGAACCGCGAATTCCTGGGCTGGTATCTGATCAACACGCTGTGTTCGACCGCCAATGCCTACAAGAATCTGGTGCTGCGCGAGCAGAGCGACATGCCCTTCCTTGGTCTCTGGCCGAGCGCCGAACTGTTCCTGCTCGGCACCATGGCCCTGCCGCTGCTGGTGTTCACCGGCGTCCAGCTGCTCAAGCGCAATGACATCAGGACCGGCAATGCCAACAGTTTCCGCGGCATGTCCTACCTGCTCGGCGCCGGGCTGGCGGTGGCACTGCTGTTGACGCTCAAGGACATCGCGTATGTGGTGACCGACGGCAAGATTTCCGAAGTCAAGGCCGGCCGCATCATCGGCACCCAAGTTCTGGAGTGGTCCAATGCGGTGGAGTCGCTGGGAAGTTTCATCATCAGCCATTTCATGGGCGCCTTCATCGGCGTGATGATCGTGGCGCCCCTGGCGATGTGGCTGGTCGAGCCGGAATTCCGTGCCGGTTCGCGCCGCCTGCTGCGCAGCGCGCTGCTGACCCTGCTGCCGACCGCGGCGCTGATCGCCGTTGCGCTTTACCGCAGCCATGATTCGCAGTTCTTCGGCCTGCTGCAGGTGATGTTGCTGGCGGCGGTGGTGGTGTTTTCGTTCTTCCACGGCTGGCGCGGCGCGGTGGTGTCGATCGTACTGGTCAGCCTGATGATCACCGTCGACAACCACCTGGATCCGTATTCCGCAGATCCGAAGCAGATGCAGCTGTATGTTTCCATCGTCGGCGCGATGGCCCTGCTGTTCGGCGCCGCCATGGACGACCTCAAGGCCCGCGAAAGCGACCTCGAGCGCCAGCGCGCGGATCTGTACCGCGCTTCGATGCAGAAGCAGGACCTGCTCAATCAGCTGATCACCGCCAGCCGGCGCAGCATGCAGGCCCAGGACAACGAACGCCAGCGCATCGCCCATGAACTGCATGACGAGGTCGGCCAATCGATTACCGCGCTGCAGATCCATCTCAATCTGCTCCAGAACGATCTGCACCAGCAGGGCAAGTCGGTACTGGCCGGGCGTCTGGTCGGCATCGCCGACAAGATCAACGACGGCGTTCGCAGCGTGGTGATGGATCTGGCGCCGATCGAACTGGGCGAGCTTGGCCTGGTGATGGCGCTTTCGCATGGATCGTTCGCGCGTATCGCGCGCCAGGCCGGTCTGCGCTACGACGTCGTGTTCCACGGCGATCCGGAAGCGCTTGAATATCTCGATGCCAGTACCCTGCTCGCGGCCTACCGGATCGTCCAGGAATCACTGACCAACAGCATCCGGCATGCCCACGCCGGCAGCTGCAGGGTCAGTCTGTCCCTGCGGCACCGGCACGGCGAATGGCTGCTGTTCATCGCGGTCCAGGATGACGGCATCGGTCTGGCGCGGGCATCGGCCATCGAAACCGGATTTGTGTCCATCCGCGACCGCACGCTGGCCCTGAACGGCCGCCTGCATATCCGTTCGCGTTACGGACTGCGCGTGCATGTGCTGTTGCGGCAGTCCGGCAATGCTAAAGAAAATCGCAGGGATCCACATCGAACGACCAGCGCACCTTCCGCGATGATTTGAGTGCATGCACCTCTTCGCGGACGGCGGCCAGCAACATCTGCAGGGCGTTGCGCCGCGGCGCGTTCAGCACCAGCTGCCAGCGGTAGCGGCCCGCCCGGCGCGGCATGCCGGCCGGCAGGACGCCGGAGCTGTGCACCGCGAGTTTCAGTTCGCGCCGCCGCGTATCGACAAGCGCGGTCACGTCTTCCAGGAAGTGGCGCGCGGCTTCGCTGTGTACCGATTCGGCACGCAGCAACGCCATATGCGTAAACGGCGGAAGCTCGGCCAGCCGGCGTTCGTCGAGCGCCTTGCGCGCGAATTCCGGATAACCGCCGCCGAGCAGATCCGCCAGCAGGGGATGGTCCGGATGATGGGTCTGGATCAGCACCTGACCCGGCATGTCGGCGCGCCCGGCGCGCCCGGCCACCTGGATCAGCAGTTGCGCCAGTTTTTCATGGGCGCGGAAGTCCGAAGAGAACAGGCTTTCATCGACCCCAACCACGCCGACAAAGCGCAGATTGGGCAGGTCGTGGCCTTTGGCCAGAATCTGGGTGCCGACCAGAATGCCGGGCCCGTTGCCGATTTCGGCCAGACGGTTCGCCAACCCGTCGCGCCGGCGCGTGGTGCCGCTGTCGACGCGGACACAGGGGACGTCCGGAAAGGCCGTCATCAAGGCCTCTTCCAGCCGTTCGGTGCCGAAGCCCTGCGCCTGCAGTGCCAGCGAACCGCAGTCGGGGCAGGCCGGCGGTTTCGGTTTTTGATGACCGCAGTGATGGCAATGCAGGCGGCGCTGGCCGGCATGCAGAGTGAGTGCGGTATCGCAGCGCGGGCACATCGCGGTGAAGCCGCAGTCGTGACAGAGCAGTGCCGGGGCATAGCCGCGGCGGTTCTTGAACACCAACGCCTGACCTCCGGCATTCAGGCAAGACGCGATGCCGTCCAGCATGGCCTGGCTCAAGCCGTGTTGCAGCCGGATTTTGCGGACATCGGTGATGCGAACCGCGGGCGGTTTGGCGGCACCCGCTCGCTCAGGCAGACGATGACGTTGATAGCGGCCGATGTCGGCGTTGTGCCAGGATTCCAGTGAGGGTGTCGCGCTGCCGAGCAGCACCGGCACATCGAGGGCTTTTGCGCGCAGCACGGCGACATCGCGCGCATGATAGTGGAAGCCATCCTGTTGTTTGTAGCTGGCGTCGTGTTCCTCATCGACGATGATCAGCCCGGCTTCCGGCACCGGGGTGAACACCGCCGAGCGGGTGCCGAGCAGCACGCGCCCGATGCCGTCGGCCATGGCGGTCCAGGCCTGAGCACGGTCGCCATCGGACAGATTGGAGTGCAGCACATGCACGGGAACCGGCAGCCGCGCCCGGAAGCGTGCCAAGGTTTGCGGCGTCAGTCCGATTTCCGGGACCAGCACCAGAGCCTGCCGACCGCGTGCCAGACAGTCGCGCACGGCCTGGATGTAGATTTCAGTTTTGCCGCTGCCGGTCACGCCTTCAATCAGATGCACACCGAATCCCGGCGATGCCTTCAGTGCCTGCACGCAGGCCGTCTGGTCGGCATTGAGTGCCGGGCCTTGTTCCGGAGTAGCGCTTGTTAATGCATCCCGGCGGTTCAGCGCGATCCGTTCGACCCAATTCCGTGCCTGCAGTGCGCGCATGCTGCTGCGCCAGCCCGGCGTGTCCGTCTCCAAAAGCATTTCCGGCAGCGCACCGGCACGCAGGCGCATCGCCAAGGCCTGCACTTTGCCGGCTCTGCGCAGACTGCCGATGCCGGCATCGCCTTCGGCGCTCAATTGCCAGGCGTACAGGCAGACATCGGGCGGTGCCTTGCCTTCGCGCAACAGCGCCGGTACGGCCGCGCTCATGACTTCTCCCAGCGGCGCCTGATAATACTGTGCGGTCCAGCGCAGGGTCTGCAGCAGCTCCGCGCTGATCACCGGCGTCCGGTCCAGACGCTGCAAAATCGGCTTCAGCGCCTCCGGGGGAGTTTCCGCCACGCCCACGGCGCTGACCCAGCCGACCAATTCACGGGTGCCGAACGGGACCCGGACCCGGCAGCCGATCCAGTCCCCGTCGGCCGTGCTGCCGCCCTCGGGGAGATAGTCGAACAGACCCGGCAGCGGCAGGGGCAGAGCGACTTTCAGGCAGTGGGGCGGTTTAGGCAAGCAGGGCGTCTCGGATTTGGCCGGAAGCGGTGGATAAGATTGTGGACTCACTGGCTTAGCATAGAGCAAATGCCGATTTAAGGGCATCCGCGCTGCCGGAAGTGCCAGCCTGAATCGGAGAAATTAGGATTTATAATCAATGGATTGCACAAAAAATACTGGCGTGTGGCCCGGTATTGCGTTGCCAAGCCAGACAATCAAGCACTTAGCCTTTGCTGTGTACAAGCTTCAATCGCTTAGCCGTGCAAAAGGAGGGATCGGCGTGATGGGGTTTGGCGCTGTCATGGATTCGGACCTCACTTGCAGTCGGTTATTGACTGAAACTTCCAAGACTGTGGACTATCTTGTTCATCTATATCAAGAAACCGTATTATCCACACACATTGTGGATAACAATGTGGATAGGGCCCCGTACAAGCGGAGTCCGGCTCTTTGTGACGGTTGTTTCAGCAACTTGATTAATTTTTAATCAATTTGAAATAATGTTTATTATTCAAGGTGTTGAATGATGGCAGTGGCCCGGAATCCGGTTTTTCGTGGCCAGCGCGGAGCGACGCTGACCATTTTTTCGCCTGTTGAAAAGGTTCCACACGCAAAGCCTTATTCAGACAGCATTCAGTGAAAAATTCGGTAAGAATCCGTGAATTGTTTCACGGCCTCAGAGCATGAGCAGGCCGATGATGACATTGAAGATGACACCCACGGCTAGCAAATTGAGATAGCAGAATCCCAGCAGCCCGAATTTGAAAACGGTCATTTTCCAGCTTTGCCGGTAAATGTGTTTCAGCCCGATCAGAAAATAGGCCGGCACCCAGAACGCCAACAGACTGCCCAACAGCCCGAACAGCGCCGGCCACCAGCCGGCCGCAACCCATCCGCTCATGGCCGAGAGCACCAAGCCGATGGAGATGGCCAGCAGCAGGAAGGCGTGGTTGTGCAGGGCCACGATCAGGTGTTCCATGTACAGGCGCTTGCGGAACAGATAGGCGAGCTTCAGCAACAGTGCAAAAAACGGCAATAGCAGAAGCAAGGCCTGCGGGGTGGCGGCCAGGCCGGCGTGCAGCAGCTGCGTCCAGTCTTTCTGTCGGACGGTGTTTTCCAGCCGGCCAAGCCGCTCGTTCATCAGGTCGTTGGCTGCATCCGGCAGCCAACTCACGGCGATCGGATTGCTTTTGGCATTCCAGGCCTTGCCGTTGAAGTTGCCGATGGTGAAGTTCATATCGTCGCTGCCGGCTTTGCCCGGTGCAACCACGGCGGCCTCCGCTTCAACCGCGGTATCGAGACTCTGCTGGATCAGGAAGAACGCCACGATGCTGAGCAGGAAGTACAGCTTGATCGGACTCAGGTAGCGCGTGCGCCGGTCTGCGAAATATTCGGTGCTGAGCCGGCCCGGGCGAAGCAGCAGGGTTTTCAGGGTGTCCAGCAGCCGTGTGTCCAGATTCAGCACATCGTTGAAGAATTCGCCGGCCAGCTGCCGGAAATGCCGGACCGGGGACTTCTGCTTCTGGCCGCATTGCGCGCAGAAAATACCGGTCACCACCGCAAGGCAGTCACCGCAGCGTCGTTGCCGCGCATTCGGCAGCGTCATGGCGTGGGCTCCGTGATCTGGTTTAAACTGGGTGATTCCCCGAGTGGCCACTATGACGCATTCCCCCTCTTCCTGGCAACGGCTGCGCGCCGAGTCGCGGATCACCTTCACCCTGGCCCTGCCGATCGCCATCGGGCAACTGGCGTCCATGGCGATGAGCGTGGTCGACTCGCTGCTGGCCGGCCGGCACGGTCCGATCACCCTGGCGGCGGTTGCGGTCGGCAGCGCCATCTGGTCCTTGGCCTTGCTGATCTGCGTCGGGCTGATGATGGCGATACCGCCGACGGTGTCCCAGCTCAACGGTGCCGGGCGTCGTGCGGAAGTCGGCCCGGTCTGGCGGCAGGCGCTGTGGCTGGCTCTGGCGGTCGGCCTGCTGCTGCAGGCGTTCATGCGCTGGAGTCCGCAGCTGCTGGTGTGGATGCAGATTGCTCCCGAAGTGTTGGCCCCGGCCACGGCGTTCCTGCATGCCATCAGCTGG
This sequence comes from Arenimonas sp. GDDSR-1, assembly GCF_025980345.1. GTDB lineage: Bacteria > Pseudomonadota > Gammaproteobacteria > Xanthomonadales > Xanthomonadaceae > Arenimonas. The sequence continues at coordinate 11,284 of NZ_JAPDUI010000044.1, forward strand.
GGCGCGCCCGCACTTGCGCTGTTTTTCGCCACCCGGTATCTGAGCGAGGGCCTGTCCTGGACCCAGCCGACGCTGGTGTTCGGCGTCGCCGCGCTGATTCTGCTGATTCCGATCGGGGCCGTGCTGCTGTTCGGCTATGGCCCGATTCCGGAACTGGGTGCGGCCGGACTGGGTTACGCCACCGCCATCGTGATGTGGCTGGAGTTCATCGCCTTCGCCGCCTATTTGCAGCACTCATCCCATTTCCGCGATCTCGGTCTGCTGTCGCGCTTTGAGTGGCCTAATTTCAAAGTCATCCGGGAGCTTTTGGTGCTTGGCGTGCCGATGGGCATCGCCATCTTCATGGAGGGCAGCCTGTTCGTGGCTACCGCGCTGTTCATCGGGCGCCTGGGCGCGGTCGATGTGGCGGCGCATCAGATTGCGCTGAATGTGGCCAGTGCCAGCTTCATGATTCCGCTCGGGGTCGCCTTGGCCACCACGGTCCGTGTCGGCCATGCGGTCGGTGCCGGCGATGTGTCCGCGGTGCGCTGGGCCATGCGTGCAGGACTGCTGCTGGTGCTGGTGACCCAGACCCTGTCTGCGCTGATGCTGGTGTTCGGCGGGCAGGTCATCAGCAGCTGGTACACCGATGATGCCGCCATTGCCGGTCTGGCCGCGACATTGATGATCTATGCCGCTGTTTTCCAGTATCCGGACGGCATCCAGGCCCTGTCCGGCGGCGCCCTGCGCGGCCTGAAAGACACCACGGTGCCGGCCATCATCACCGTCTTCGCTTACTGGGCGGTCGGGCTCAGCTCCGGCATCTATCTCGGCCTGGTGCTGGGCCTGCGCGCGCCCGGTTTCTGGATCGGCCTGAGCATCGGCCTGAGCGTGGCCGCGGTATTGCTGTTTCTGCGCTTCCGGCGTGCGCTCGACAAACTCACGCGGCAATGACGCATGGCACACGAATGCGCGGGCTGAATCGGGTATTCTAGAAGCCTGATTCGAGGAGTTCCTGCGCCATGAGCGATGCCAAACCGGGCCCGATCCGCACCTTCTTCCAGTTCATCTGGAATGCGGTCAATTTCACCAATCACTTGGTGTTCAACCTGATCATGCTGTTCATCCTGATCGGCATTCTGGCAGTGATTTCCGCAGGGATGTCCGCCAAGTCGTTCACCCCGCTGCGCGACAAAACCGCGCTGGTGCTGGATCTGGAAGGCGTGCTGGTCGAACAGCGCACGGTCGATTCGATCAGCACCGCTCTGGCCGAAGCCCAGGGCGGCGGCGAACGCGAGATTCTGCTGCGCGATGTGCTGCGCATCATCAAAGCCGCCAAGAAAGATCCGCACATCACCCATCTAGTGCTGAACACCGACGGCTACAATGCCGCAGGCATGGCCTCCACCCGCGAAATCGTCGCGGCGCTGAAGGACTTCAAGACCAGCAAGAAGCCGGTGTATGCGTTTGCCGACAACTACGAGCAGAAACAATATCTGCTGGCGGCGCAGGCCGATAAAATCTTCCTGGACCCCGAAGGCGCGTTCTTTCCCGAAGGCCTCGGCCGCTACCGTCTGTTCTACCGCGAGGCACTGCAGGACAAGCTCGGGCTGGATGTGCACCTGTTCCGCGTCGGCGAATACAAATCGGCCGCCGAGCCCTATATCCTCGATGCCGCCTCGGAAGAATCCAAGCAGGCCGATCTGTTCTGGATGAATGACATCTGGCAGCGCTATCTGCAGCAGGTCGGCAGTGCCCGCGGCATTGCGCCGGAAGCGATCAGCGCCGCCATCAACGAACTGCCGCAGCGTCTGGCCGCGGTCAAAGGTGATCTGGCGCAGTTGGCCGTGAATGAAAAGTGGGTGGACGGTCTGAAAACCGCCTACGAAATGGAACAATATCTGGTCGAGCAGGGCGTCGCCTTCGATGACGAAAGCGGCAGCTTCCAGCAGATCGACATGATCGATTACCTCGGCCACGTCAACAGCAATCAAATCGCCAAGCCGTCTGCGGATGCCGTGGCCGTGGTCGTTGCCCAGGGCGAAATCGTCGACGGCGAGCAACCGCAGGGCATGGTCGGCGGCGTCACCACATCGGCATTGATCCGCGCCGCACGCGAAGACGACGAAGTCAAGGCGCTGGTGCTGCGGGTCGATTCACCCGGCGGCAGCGTGTTCGCTTCCGAGCAGATCCGCCGCGAAGTGGAATTGACCAAGGCCGCCGGCAAGCCGGTGGTGGTGTCGATGGCGAACGTGGCCGCTTCCGGCGGCTACTGGATCTCGATGAACGCCGACCGCATCTACGCCGATGAATCGACCATCACCGGTTCCATCGGCATCTTCGGCCTGATGATCCGCGCGCCGCGGACGCTGGAGAAAATCGGCGTGCATTCCGATGGCGTCACCACCACGCCCTGGGCCGGCGCGTTCGACATGACCCGGCCGATGGACGAGCCGACCAAGCAGGTCATCCAGAGCGTGATCGAACGCGGTTACGCGCAATTCATCGGCAAAGTCGCCAAGGCGCGCAAACAGACCACGGAAGCGATCGATGCCAACGCCCGCGGCCGTGTCTGGAGCGGTGCCCAGGCCAAGGAAAAAGGCCTGGTCGATGCCTTCGGCGGCCTTCAGGCCGCCATCGATGATGCCGCCGCCCGCGCCAAGCTCGGCCGGAACGATTATCGCGTGGATTACATCGAAGAACCGATGTCGCCGTTCGAGCAGTTCATTTCCAATCTCGCCGGCAACAGTGAAACCCAGGGTCTGGTGCGTTGGGCGTCGCCGGCGCTTGGCCTGATCCAGCAGACCCGCATGGGCCAACAGATCCGTGCCGATCTGCAGTGGCTGGACCGCAACGGCAGCAAGCCGGTGAACGCCGTCGCACACTGCTTCTGCACGTTCTGAGGCGATGCATACCCGCTGGCGCCTGCAGGGACAGACCGCGCTGGTGACCGGCGCCAGCGCCGGCATCGGCCGCGCCGCGGCGCGCGAGCTGGCCGGACTCGGTGCCGAGGTGCTGCTGGTGGCGCGTGATGAAACCAAACTGGCCGAAGCGGCCACCGAGATCGAAGAGGAATGCGCCGGTGCGGTGGTGCGTTATTTCGCCGCCGATGTCAGCGATGCCGAGCAGCGCCAGGAAATCTTCGACTGGATCACCGACCTGGATCTGCCCTTGTCGATTCTGGTCAACAACGTCGGCACCAACATCCGCAAACCCACGCTGGAGCTCACCGAAAACGATTTCGACACCGTGCTCGACACCAACGTGCATGCGCTGTTCGAGCTCGCGCGTCTGGCGCATCCGTTCCTGAAGCAGCACGGCAGCGCCAGCATCGTCAATGTCGGCAGCGTGTCCGGGCTGACCCATGTGCGCACCGGCCCGCTGTACGGTCTGAGCAAGGCGGCGGTGCACCAGCTCAGCAAAAACCTGGCCTGCGAGTGGGC
>NZ_JAPDUI010000087.1 GCF_025980345.1 Arenimonas sp. GDDSR-1
CTGGTCTGGAAAGCCAATACCTTCAAAGCGGGCTGGGAACAACTGGGCGGCAACGGCCGCTACGGCTTCGCGACCCCGTTCGCCACGCTGCATGCCTTCAACGGCTGGGCCGATAAATTCCTGAATACACCGGTCGATGGCCTGGACGATGCCTACCTCGGCTGGAACCGAAAATTCGGCAAGGCCACCGCCGCCGTGGCTTGGCACGATTACCGGTCCGATGCCGGCAGCCGCCACTACGGCAGCGAATGGAACGCATCGCTGGCCTATGCCTTCGATAAGCACTGGGCCGGTCTGCTGAAACTCGCCGACTATCAGGCCGACAGCTTCGCGCGCGATACCCGCAAGCTGTGGGTCAGCGTCGAATACGTGTACTGAGCGCCGATTGCGTTTCACCGAAAAAGCCGCCGGATGGCGGCTTTTTCATGCCATCCCGCACGGGCCTCAGGGCTGCGCCAGCGTCCGCTTCACGGCGGCCAGGAAATCCGGATCGGGCACTGGGCCGAGATTTTCGGTGCGCGCCACGATGCGGCCGCTGCGGTCGAGCAGGATCATCGCGCTGGTGTGGTTGAAGTCACCGCCTTCCAGTTGCCGGTAGCGAATGCCGAGCACGGCGGCGGTGTTGCGCACGCCGTCGGCATCGGTGTGCGCCAGCGTCCAGCGCGCCGTGTCCAGGTGCCGTTCGCGGCTGACCGCCCGCAGTACCGCCGGCGAATCGCGCTCCGCATCCAGACTGATCAGCAGGACGCGCAGCCCGCCGCGTTCGGATTCGCTCAGCGCATGCTCGACGCCTTTGGCGCTGTCGATGATCAGCGGGCAGATGTACTGGCAGGAGGTGTAGAACATCGCCACGATCTGGGCCTTGCCCTGGCGTGATGCCAGCCGGAACGCTGTCCCGTCCTGGTCGGTGAAGGTGCCGCCGGTCTGCAGCACGGAATCCGGCGGCAAGTCGCCGGCATTCGCATCCAGGGGCAACAGCATCAGCAGGGCAAGAAAAAGGATTTTCATCGGAACCTCAGGGTATCGAACGGGCACAGCGGAAACCGAGATTGGAGGTGCTGTTGACGGCCTCCAGCGAGGACAGCATGGCTACCCGCATCATCACCGCGAAATCTTCCTTGTCCTCGATGGCAAGCGCACCGGCGCCGCAGAACTTGGCCTTGTCCGGATCGGATTGGGTGCGGTTGTCGCCGGACACCAGCATGGCGGCGTAATCCTGGGTCCATTCCCAGACCAGACCGTGCATGTCCTGGATGCCATAGGCATTGGCGGCTTGCCGGCCGACCGGCGGCAACGTTCCGCTGGACGGCTCCGCATACCAGCGCAGCAGTTCTTCGCGCCAGGCCGGATCGGAACGCGCATCACGCCGTGTCCGGTCCGCGGCAGCCACGTATTCCCATTCGTTCCAGGTCGGCAGGCGGGCATTGAGGGATTCGCAGTAGGCCGTGGCGGCGAACCAGCTGATGCGGGTCACTGGTTGCTGCGGTGCTGCATTCGGCCCCGGCACCAGCGGTGACTGCCAATGTGACAGGTAATGGTCGGCCTCGACGAAAACCGGCGCGGCACGGCCGCGTTGCCACTCCGGGTGCTTGCGCACGAATGCCAGGAAGTCGGCATTGCTGACCGGCGTCCGCATCAAGGCGAATGCCGGTACTTTCACCGGTCCAGTGACATCTTCGTATTTCAGCACCGATCTGAATTCGCCGGCCGGAATATGCACGAATCCGCTGCCGGCATGGCCGGCAGCGGGTATCAGCGCGATTGCGAGCAACAGGCTGTGCACGGTCAGTGTGCGGCACCTTTCGGGCGCGGCGTGTTGGCGCGGACTTTGGCGACATCCGCGGCACTGAGTTGGCCGCCGTTGTTGCCCCAGCTGTTGAGGACATAAGTCAGGATGTTGGCGACTTCATCGTCGTTGAGCTGGCTCATCGGCGGCATCACCGAGTTATAGGTGGCGCCGTTGACGGTAACCGGGCCGCTCAGGCCGTTCAGCACCACGCCGGCGGCGCGGACGGTATCGGCATTGAGGTAGTCCGATTTCGCCAGAGGCGGAAATACATTCGGAATTCCGGCGCCGTTGCTCTGGTGACAAACCGAACAGGTGCCGTTGAACAGCGCCTCGCCGGCCTTGATCTGCTGGGCTTTGGTCAATGTGCCACCGGCCGAAGCCACGGCCGCCGCCGATACCGGCGCGGAGCTGACCGCTTTGTCGCCCAGATAGACGCTGTCCACTTCCTTGCCGGAATAAACCGCTTTGTTTTCGGGACCCTCGGTCTTCACCATCCCCAGTGCGCCTTTGTTGAAGGCTCGGAAGATTGAATGGTCGACGATGACGCCGGTGCCCGGGACTTCCGCCTTGTACTCCACGATGGCCGAGCCGCCGGCCGGAATCAGCGTGGTCTGCACGTTTTCCTGGTATTTGCTGCCGCCCTCGGTGTAGACCTTGTCGAAGATCTCGCCGATCACGTGGAAACTCGACACCAGGTTCGGCCCGCCGTTGCCGACATACAGGCGGACGGTATCACCGACATTGACCTTCAGCGCCTTGTCGCCCAGAAGCGCGCCCTCGGAACCGTTGAACAGCACATAGGTCGGGTTTTCATCGATGGCCTTCTGCATGTCGAACGGCTGTATGCCCTTCTCGCGGTATTTGCCGACCGTATAGAAATCGCCCTGCATCACGTAGTATTCCTTGTCCACTTTCGGCATGCCCTGCGGCGGTTCGACCAGAATCAGACCATACATGCCGTTGGCAACGTGCATGCCCACCGGCGCGGTGGCGCAGTGATACACGTACAGGCCGGCGTTGAGGGTCTTGAAAGTGAACTGGGACGCATGGCCGGGGGCGGTGAAGCTCGAAGCGGCGCCGCCGCCCGGGCCGGTTACGGCATGCAGGTCGATGTTGTGCGGCATCTTCGAGTCGGGATGGTTCTTCAGATGGAACTCCACGGTATCGCCCTGACGCACGCGGATGAAGCTGCCCGGAACGGTGCCACCGAATGTCCAGAACGTGTACTTGACGCCTTCGGAGATTTCTTTTTCGACTTCGCGCACTTCCAGATCGACGATGACCTTTGCCGGCGTTTTACGGGTGATTGCCGGCGGCACCATCGGCGGACTGGTCAGAATGGCATGAATCGGCTCGCCCTGCGGCGGACCGAAATCGCCGGCGGCCGAGCCACCGGTATCGGCGGGGTTTTTCGCAGCGGTCACCGTCAGCAGCGCGGCACCGATCATCAGGGGCAATATCAGGCGTTTCATGGGACCTCCATCCGTGTGTAGATGAGGCCACAGTACGCCGATTCCGCCGTCGCGTCCCTGACCTATGTCAATCCGCCTGAAAAAAGAAAAACCAGCCCAACGGCTGGTGCGTGCGCGCCACCGAATACATGAACGCGTACACCGTGACTGCGGCGACGAAGCACAATGCGCGCGTGCGCCGGCTGCGGCCGCGTTTGAGCGCGAAGCTGCCGAGTGCCACATACAGCACCAACAGCGTCAGCTTCACCGCCAGCCAGCCGTTGGCGAACACCGCGCCCGGCAACATGGTGGCCAGCATCAGTGCCGCGGTCAGCAATACGCTGTCGATGCCGTAGCTCAGATAGCGCAGCGGCGCCGACATCGCCCAGGCGCGGCCGGAGAGCACCAGCAGGCCGCGCACGGCGAACAGGCCGCCGCTGGCCAGTACCGCCGCGACGTGTACCGATTTGATAGGTACATAGAATTCGATCATGGCCTTATCCCGGTTGTCCGTCGGCGCGCGGCGTCAGGTAGATCCACAATGAGCGCAGGCCCCAGGGCAGGAACGCCAGCAACCACAGCAGTCCGGCCGCGCCGTACCAGAGCAGGATATCGGAGCCCAGCTCGGCGCCGATGCGGACTACGGCGGCGACCTGCACGGTGATGAAAGCGAACGCCGCGACGCCACCTAATTGCAGCGGCCGGCCGGAATGGCCTTGGGTCACGCGCGTCACCATCGCCACCAACAGGCTGCCGAAGAAGCCGATGAACAGCGCATGCGCCGGCGCACGGCCGAGCAGGAATTCGCCGGTATTGAGCAACCACAGGCTCTGTGCCGCATACAGCAGGGCGGCCAGCGGTAGCCAGGCGAAACCGAGCATCAGCACCGCCAGCAGCGCCGGCATGCGCCGCCGCGGCCACCAACGCCACAGCAGCCATGCCGAAAGCGCGGCCAGCGGCAGGTCGACCAGCCACAGGCCGGCATACGCGTGCGCCAGCTCCAGGCCCAGATGCGCCATCGCCAGCAGCCAGAATGCGGCCAGCGCCGGCATCGGCCGATAGGCGCGGTAGCCCGGCAACGCGGCGCCGGCGAAGAACGGCAGCATGCGGTGGCAGACGGTGACATACACCGGCAGCAGCAATCCGAAGCCGCCGAATTTGATGGCCGCGAACATCCAGTGCGGATCGCGGCTGAACAGGTAGGCGAACACCAGGCCGATGCCGGTCAAGCCCAGCAACAGCGCCACGAACGCGCTGATGGCATGCCAGGTGGTGTTCGGGTCGCGCCATAACAGCAGGGCCAGATACACCGTGCCGGTCAGCCAGCCGGCCGCGGTCAACAGCCAGCCCAGGAACAGCAGGTGCTCGTAACCGAACAAGGAGACCAGGGTCAGCGCCTGGCCGGCCAGCAGGCCGAAACCGACCGGCAGGTAATGCCAGCGGCTGAACGCCGGCAAACCCATCCAGCGCGGGAACACCGTCAGCAGGAAGCCGAAGATGAAGGACGGCAGCACCTGGTACTGCATGATCAGCGCGTGCATCCAACCGGCCGGAATCGCCAGCTGCGGCACATCCAGCATCGGCCAGCGCGAATTGAGCAGCCAGAACGTCCACCAGGCCATGGCCAACAGTACGTTGCCGGCGCCGATGAAGAACATCAGCCGGTGCGGCGCGGCCGCCAGCAGGCGTATGTCGGGCAGGTTCTTGAGTTCGCTTTCGATCGACATGGGGGCGCTCCCGGCTGTCCGGCTCAACCGCCGCAGCCGCCGCAGCATTCCGACGGCACGCCTTCCAGCGCCGAGGCCGCGACCGGGAAGCCGGCATCCGCCATCAACGCCAGTACCTCGGCGCCGCCGAGGCAGGTGGAAAAGCGCAG
>NZ_JAPDUI010000045.1 GCF_025980345.1 Arenimonas sp. GDDSR-1
CCGGGGTACGACAGCAACAATGCACTGGGGCATGATGCGCCCTTGCCCGCGTGGTTCTGGACCGGAAACACCCGCATGCGCTGTCTGCAGGAGAGCATCGGCAATTCGCTCAAGCATGCCCATGCCCACCATATCCAACGCCTGATGGTGATCGGCAACTTCGCCCTGCTGGCCGGTCTCGATCCACAAGCCCTGCACCGCTGGTATCTGGGCATCTACATCGACGCGTTCGAATGGGTTGAACTGCCGAACACGCTGGGCATGAGCCAATTCGCCGATGGCGGTCTGTTGGCCAGCAAACCGTATGCGGCAAGCGCGGCTTACATGCACCGCATGGGTGATTACTGCCGTGGCTGCGCTTACAAGCGCGACCAACGGGTTGGGCCGAAAGCCTGTCCGTATAACGCGCTGTACTGGGATTTCCACCTGCGCCACGCCGAGCGTCTTGCCAAAAACCCCCGTATCGGCATGGTGTATCGCAATCTGGCGGCCATGGATACGGCCGAAACCGACGCGATCCGGCAACACGCCGCCGCACTGCGCGCGCGACTGGATACCCTGTGAGCCGGATTAACCGACGCGCAGGCTGCGCATGCTGATCGAGCCCCAGTCGTAGGCCGTATTGAACATCTGCAAGGGCTCATCGGGCGCCGCCATCGCCATCACATACAGCAGCGGCCAGTAGTGCTCGGGCGTGGGCACGGCCTGCGCGGCGCCGGGGAAATTCCGGTAATCAGCCAAGGCTTCCAGGTCACGCTGTTCAATGGCATCGGCCACCGCGGCATCGAAGTCGGACGCCCACTCCGGCGTAACGCCGCCCGGTGCCAACAAGCGGAGGTTGTGCACGATATTGCCGCTGCCGATGACCATGATGCCTTCATCGCGCAAGGGGGCCAGCGACCGGGCCAGATCCGCATGCTGCCGTGGCGTATAGGCGCGCGGCAGACTCAGTTGCGCCACCGGCACATCGGCCTGCGGAAACAGATGCATCAATACCTGCCAGGCGCCATGGTCCAGACCCCAGCGCAGGTCAGGTTCGACTGTGCCGGCGCTGAGTGCGGCCACCTGCTGCGCCAAAGCCGGACTGCCCGGCGCGGGATAACGCACGGCGAACAGCTCGGCGGGAAAGCCGCCGAAATCGTGGATGGTTTCCGGTTGCGCGACAGCGCACACCCGGGGCGAAGGCGTTTCCCAGTGCGCCGAAATGCACAGCACGGCGCGTGGCTTCGGCAATTCACGCCCGAGTGCCGCCCAGGCCCTGCGGAACGGGTTGTCGGTAATGGCATTCATCGGGCTGCCGTGGCCGATGAACACTGCGGGCATGCGGGAAAGGCTCATGGTCGCTCCTGATCAGGCCTCCAGTGTAGGCAATCGCTGCCGGATGACCAACGGCAAAGCCGCAATTCAGTGTTGCAGATCTAGCGTGCACTGCCCAGATAGGCGGCGACCTCGGCATAACTGCCGCGGAACACCACGCGTTCGGCTTTCAGGCCAAGCTGGTAGGCGTACATCGGATCGTAGTAGTCGCGCAACAGCAATTCGATCCAGGACCGATGCGCTTCCGGATTGCCGCGGGCATGCGCCGCCAAGGCCGTATTCATCTCAGTCAGCAACTGGCTATGGCGGTGTCCGCCGAGCCGGCGCTGCAGGGTCGCCAGATTCTGCCGGAGTTCCTCGGCGAAGGCCGCGAACCCGGCGATGTCGCCGGCATGCGCCTGCCAATCGGCCAGATTGCGCAGGATGTAATTGTGGAAGGTGTGCTCAACGCGCTCCGCCAAGGGCATCTCGACCACCGCCAGAGGCGCTCGCAGTGTCGTTTCCCGCAGCACATCGGGTACGGCAATGCGGCCGATCAGGCGACTCTCATCTTCCAGCACCACGGTTGCCTCAGGCCGGGCATGCCGGCGCTTGAGCAGGGCGATGGACAGGGCATTCTCGAACCCGATCTGGCTTGGTTGCCCGCCGAGCCGCTTGCCGAAAGCGCTGCCGCGGTGATTGGCCAGCCCCTCCAGATCAATGGCATTGTCCAGCCCGTGCAGCAGGCGGGTTTTGGCGCAGCCGGTCTGACCCGAGAGAATCACATAGGAGTGCTTCGCCGATAGCTCCAACTGGTTGAGCAAAAACCGGCGCATGGCCTTGTAGCCACCGATGATGCGTGGATAAGCGATGCCGGCTTCCTGCATCCACTGCTGGCTGATGCGGGAACGCAGCCCGCCCCGGAAACAATACACATAACCTTCCGGATGGGTTTTGGCAAAGGCCAGCCAGGCGGCTATCCGGCTCTCCTTGAGTGCACCTTGCACCAAGTGGTGACCGAGGGCGATTGCGGCCTGCTGGCCCTGTTGTTTGTAACAGCGTCCGACCTGTGCCCGCTGGTCATCGTCCATCAGCGGCAGATTGACCGCGTGCGGAAATGCACCCTCGGCGAACTCCCCGGGGGAACGGGTATCGATCAGCGGCGTATCGGCCAGAAACAGCCGGTTGAAATCGCGGCTGTCCGGCCGGCTCAACGCAGGCGCACCCACGGCCCGTCGGTACGCGCCTGAAGGCGGCCGATGCAGTGCGGAACGATGCCGGCACTGCGCAGCAGCGTTTCAAGCTCCACGACGGACTCGGGCACAACGGCGATCAGCAGGCCACCGCTGGTCTGCGGATCACACAGCAGGGCTTTCTGATTTTCGCTCAGCGGGGTTACCTTATGCCCGTAGCTGGCGAAATTACGGCCGGTTCCGCCCGGCACGCAGCCCAAAGCGATATATCCGGGTACCGGCTCGAGCACGGGTATGGCCGCGATATCGAGCTCGGCCTGCACGCCGCTGCCCTCGCACATTTCCAACAGGTGGCCGAGCAGCGCGAAACCAGTGACATCGGTGACCGCCTTCACGCCTGGCATCGGCCCGAGTTTGGCACCGACACTGTTCAGCTGGCACATGGTCGCGATGGCCAATCCATCGTGTTCGGGCTGCAGTTTCTTCTGTTTTTGGGCCGTGGTCAGCACCCCCACGCCGAGCGGCTTGGTCAGATACAGCAGGCAACCGGCCTCGGCCGTGTTGTTCTGCTTCAGATGAGCCTTGGCCACCTGCCCGGTGACCGCCAAGCCGAAAATCGGCTCCGGGGAATCGATGCTGTGGCCACCAGCCAGGGCAATGCCGGCATCGTGGCAGGCCTGCCGTCCGCCATCGACCACCCGTTGCGCCGCTTCCGGCGGCAGCAGGTTGACCGGCCAGCCGAGTATGGCGATGGCCATGATCGGGCTGCCACCCATGGCATAGATATCGCTGATGGCATTGGTAGCGGCAATCCGGCCGAAATCGAAGGGGTCATCGGCGATCGGCATGAAGAAGTCGGTGGTGCTGAGGATGACCCGGCCGTCGCCCAGATCGTAGGCGGCGGCATCGTCCTTGCTGCTGTGGCCGACCAGCAGGTTCGGATCGGTTTTCAGGTCGAGACGCGAGGCCAGGATGGTGTCGAGCACCTGCGGCGAAATCTTGCAGCCGCAGCCGGCGCCGTGGCTGTATTCGGTGAGGCGGATGGGCGGTGTATTCATGGCTCCATGATAGCAAACCCCGGCAATGACTTATGGCACAAGCCGACCCCGCCCCGGCTGTCCATAATGACCGCAATACTAGCCCCCTTTATACCCCATGAAAAAACTTCCGCTCGCCCTCAATCTGCTGGCCCTGGCCGTCCCCGGCGTCCTTGCCGCCCAGAACACGCCGGCACTCAGCATCCCGCGCATCGAAGGTGCGATGAAGGCCGACGGCAAGCTCGATGAACCGTTCTGGCAGCAGGCCGCGGTTACCGCCATGCCGTATGAAATCGGCCCGGGCGAGAACACGCCGGCAGGCGCGGAAACCACGGTTTACGTCGTGGACTCCGGCAAAAGCCTGCGCATCGCCTTCAAAGCCAAGGATCCGGACCCGTCCAAGATCGCAGCGGTCCTGCGCGACCGGGACAGCGCCTATAAAGACGACTTTCTGGGTATCCGGGTCGACACCTTCAATACCCAGCAGCGCGCCCTGCAGTTCTTCGTCAGCGCACGCGGCGTGCAGATGGACCTGACTTACGATGAAACCAACGGCAACGAAGACGATTCCTGGGATGCCATCTGGGATTCCGGGGCGCAGATCGATGCCGACGGTTACACCGTGGAGATGGATATCCCCTACTCCAGCCTGAAATTCAAGCATTCCACCGAAGCCCAGGTGTGGGGCATCCAGTTCATTCGCATCCGTCCGCGCGAGAACCGCTTCGTGTATTCCGACCGCAAGGACGACCGCAACAACAAATGCGACCTGTGCCAGCAGAACAAGATCAGCGGCTTCGCGCATGCCGATCCGGGCAGGAACATCCTGGTCAATCCGACCCTCACCGCGGGTTACGGGCAATACCGCAACGCGCCCGGGCAGGCCTTCAGCAGTGACGGCAGCAACATCGATTTCGGTCTCGACCTGACCTGGTCGCCGACGCCGAACAACACGCTGAGCGCGACGTACAATCCGGATTTCTCGCAGATCGAAATCGACGGCGCGCAGCTCGACGTCAATACCAACTTCGCGCTGTTCTATCCGGAAAAACGGCCGTTCTTCCTGGAAAGCGCGGATTTCTTCAGCACCCCGAACGAACTGGTGTATACCCGCAACATCGCCGATCCCGATTACGGCGCCCGCTTCACCGGCCGCAGCGGCGACAACACCTACGGATTCTTCGGAGCCAGCGATACCCAGACCAATGTGCTGCGTCCGGGACCCTACGGTTCACGCATCGGTTTGATCAATGCCGAATCGACCGATCTGGTCGGCACCTACCGCTACAACTTCAACTCGACCTCCAACATCGGCACGCTGGTCACCCACCGCAGCGGCGGCGATTACAGCAGCACGCTGGCCGCGGTCGACGGCAAATGGCAAAAAGGCGGCCATACCCTGACCGCGCAGCTGATGCACAGCGAAACCGACGATGCCCTGGGTTACTCGGCCGATCCGTTTTCCGGCGATGCCTATTTTCTGGCCTACAACTACAGCGACCGCGAAAAGTCATTCAATCTGCGGCAATTGAGTTATGACCCGGGCTTCCGTGCCGACATGGGCTTCATCGGCCAGGTCGACTTCACCAAGTCAGTGGTCGGCGGCGCCTACCGCTGGTACCCGAAGGACCATTTCTTCAACCAGATCTCGGTCAACGGCGACTGGGACATCACCCATCAGGTCAGCGTCGAGCGACTGATGGAACGCGAAATCGAAGCCTATGTCAGCGCCAACGGCAAGATGCAGAGCTTCCTGCAGGCCGGCGGCGGGCAGCGTGTGCGTTACTGGCGCGGCGTCAACTATGACGAAACCTTCTATACGTTCTACGGCCAGTTCACGCCGTTCAAGTCCTGGCAGTTCGAGCTGTTCTACCGCGGCGGCGATCAGATCGACTTCCGCAACAACGCACTGGGCCGCATCACGACCTTCGAGCCGGGCGTGACCGGAAGCATCAACGACAACATCAGTCTGAACCTGAATTACGTGGATGAAGCGCTCCGCCGCGACGGCGGCACGGTTTACCACGCGCGGCTGCTGGACACACGGCTGTCCTGGCAATTCAATCTGCGTCAGCGCCTGCGTCTGGCCGTCCAATACGGAACCACCGACTTCGACCTGAGCCTGAACCCGGGCCAGACCGACGCCGAGCTGTCGGATTTCGGCACCCAGCTGGTGTACTCCTACAAAATCAATCCGCGCACGGTGTTTTATGCCGGGTACAGCGACAATTACTTCGGCTCCGACAGCATCGACAGCTTCCAGACCAACCGTTCGCTGTTCCTGAAGCTGGGCTACGCCTGGCAGCCCTGATCCGCGCTTGAATCCGGACTGAATAGGCGCTCCGGTTGCCGCTCGCAAAGCCGCCGATTTCAGCGGGCATCGGGCATACTGTGCCGAATCTTCCCGGAGCCCGTCCATGCTTTCCGCCCGTCTTTACGCCTTCCGCCTGTTGTTTTCGGTTCTGATTCTGGCTATTTTGGCCGGCTGCGCGTCTTTGCCCGAATACGATCCGCCGCGCATAGGCGTGGCCGGCATCGTACCGCTGGCCGGACAGGGCAGCGAGCTGCGTTTCAAGGTCAAGCTGCGCATCCAGAATCCGAACCGGGTCGACATCAACTACAACGGGGTCGTGGTCGATCTCTATGTCGAAGGCAAGCGGGTAGCGACCGGCCTCAGCAACGTCCCGGGCAAAGTCCCGGCATACGGCGAGCTGCTCTATGATCTGCCGGTGACCGTTTCGACGCTGGATGCCCTCGGCCAGGCGTTCCGGTTGATGCAGCAACCGCCGCCGAACGGCATCGGCTACGAAGTGCGCGGCCGGCTCGACAGCGGCCTGTTCGGCACCGTGCGCTTCAGCGATAATGGTCGCCTGACCCTGCCGAGATAATCCGATGATGCGTCCGTTCCGTGTTCTGTGGTGCCTGAGCCTGCTCCTGTCCGCGCAGCAGGTATCGGCCTGGGGTCAGACCGGCCACCGCGCCATCGGCGAGATTGCCGAAGCGCACATGCGCCCTGAAACGGTGAAAAAGGCCCGCGCCCTGCTCGACGGCCATGATCTGGCTTATGCGTCCACTTGGGCCGATGAAATCCGCTCCGACCCCAAACGCTACGGTCATACCTTCAACTGGCATTACACCACCTGGCAGGATGAAGACGAACGTTTCCATTCCGCGGACGAAACCAAGGATACGGGCTTTCTGTTGACCCAAGTGGACAAGCAGCTGGCCATCCTGAAAAACACCCGCGCCCCGAAAACCGAACGCGCCGAGGCCCTGCGTTTCGTGGTGCACCTTGTCGGCGATGCCCACCAGCCGCTGCATGTGGGCGGTGGCAATGATCGCGGCGGCAATACCTGCCGGGTGACCTGGTTCGGCAAAGCGACGAATCTGCATTCGGTCTGGGACGGTGAAATCATCGAAAGCAACGGCCTGAGCTACACCGAACTGGCCGGGTTTGCCAGTCAGGGCCGTACCGCCGCCGACATCGCCGCCGCAAAGCGCGGCGACCTGCGCAGCTGGTCACAGGAATCCAAGAAGCTCCGGGCTGACCTCTATCCGCCGGAAGCAGTGGCGCCGAATGCTCCGGTCACCTATCTGACCTATTGCCGTGAACCCGTGGCGGCGGAAGCGATGCCGAAACTCGGTTACGAATACGGCTACCGCTTCCTGCCGGTAGTTTATGACCGCCTGTATCTGGCCGGAGTCCGTCTGGCCCGCCTGCTCGACGAAACCCTGTAAACCTTACAGGGTTTTCGAAAACAGCGCGAGCGTGCGCGTCCAGGCCAGATCGGCCGCTGCTTTGTCGTAGCGCGCGGTGTTGGTGTCGTTGTGGAAGGCATGCTGCTTGCCATCATAGAGATAACTTTCGTACCGGACACCGGCGGCTTTCAGGGCCGCCTCATAGGCCGCGCGTCCGGCATTGATACGCTCGTCCTGCCCGGCGTAGTGCAGCAACACCCGCGCTTTGATCTGCGGCACCAGAGCCGATTCCGGCGCCATGCCGTAGAAACAGACCGCCGCATCCAGATCCGGCGCGAACACCGCCAATTGATTGACCATGCCGCCGCCCCAGCAGAACCCGACGGCGCCGGTACGGCCGTTGCTTTCCGGCAGCGTCTTCAGATGGGCCAATGCGGCCAGACCGTTGTTCGCCGTCTCGGCACGGTCGAGCTTGCCGAACCATTCGCGCGCGGTGTCTTCGTTGTCCGGCGTGCCGCCGAGCGGGCTGAGGAAATCCAGGGCCAGGGCGTTGTAGCCGGCGAGCGCGACACGGCGGGCAACATCGCGGATATGCGGGTTCAGGCCGCGGTTCTCATGAATCACCAGTACGGATCCGCGTTTGGCCTTGCCCGAAGGCTGCGCCAGATAGGCTTTCAGCATGCCCTTGGGGCCGCTGAATTCGATCGACTGCGTTCTCAGGCGGCTGTCGGACTCCGGCACCAGTGCCGCGTGCGCGTAATTATTTTCCAGCAGGGGCAACAGGGCATAAGCGGCGGCCGTGCTGCCGGCCAGCGACGCCAGTTGCTTGAGGAACACGCGCCGGTCGAGCGGCGCATGGGTGTATTCATCATAAAGATCGATGATCGGCTGCGGCAGATCGCCTGGCGTGTTCATGGGCTGCTCCGTTGCAATTGACTGAGAATGTCGGGGTCGATCGAGCGCACATGCAGATCGCGCTGCGGAAAGGGAATGGATATGCCGGCTCCGGTCAATGCGGCATGGATATCCACCGCCAGGGCACTGCGCACGAAGACGGCATCATCGTAATTTTCGGTCCAGGCCCGCACGCTGAAATCCAGCGAATTGGCGCCGAATCCGGTGAACACCACCGAGGGCGGCGGATTATGGGTCACGCCGGCGGCTTTTCCGGCAACTTCCGAAAGCAGGGCCAGCACCGTTTTCGGGTCGGCTTCATAGGACACCCCGATGGCGATCTCGATCCGGCGGTTATCGCTGCTCAGGGTCCAGTTGATCATTTTTTCCGAAAGCAGCATGCCGTTCGGCACGATGACATCGGCACCCTCGAAAGTAGTCAGCGTGGTGGCGCGCATGCCGATGTCGCGCACCCTGCCCGTGGTGTTCGACACTTCCACGATGTCGCCGGGCTGGACCGGCCGTTCGACCATCAGAATCAGGCCCGAAACGAAATTCTTGACCACATCCTGCAGACCGAGGCCGATACCGACGCTGAGCGCACCGAGTATGAGGGCGAGCTGGGAAATGTGGAACCCGGCAGCGGCGAGTGCCACCATCAATCCGGACACCAGCAGCGCGTAATAGGACAGGGACGAAATGCTGTTGGCCACGCCACGCGGCAGTTCCATGTTCGGCAGGATGTCCTCCGAAAGCACGCCCCGGATGGTTTTTGCCAGCCAGAACGACAGGTACACGGAAACGCCGAAAAGCACGATGCTGCCGATGGTGATCGAAATATTGCCGAACTCGATGGCGAACGAGGCAATCGATTTCACCAGCGCCATCATCGGCCGGAAGATGCGGAAAGCCGACATCGCACCGTACAGCCAGAGCGCGACCAGCGCGAAATTGAACAGGCCCGACATCACGTCCAGCAGCCCGCCGGCATGCTGCGTCCTGGACTTCAGCTTTTCGGCAGTAGCGCGGAACAGGAACCGCGAGAAGGCCCGCACCACGTTTCCGACCGCGAACAGGAACAGACCCATGTAGGCGGTGTCGAGCGTGGCATCGGTCAGCATTCCGGCCAAGGTGACGTTGCCGATGATGTTGGAGACGACTGCCACCAGCATGACCACGGCACTCAGCCCGATGATGATCCTGAGCACCAGCAATTGCCGACTGGTCCGTGCCTTGAGTGCGGTGCGGGAACGGTAAAGCAGCCAGGCGAGCGTGGCCAGCATCAGCAGCCCGTTGAACAGCACCGTCAGACGGAACAGCAGCGGGTTCTGGGACAGCAGAAAGGCCACCAGATTGATGACATAGAAAACCGCGGTCAGGTACATCCAGCGTCCGATGCCGTCGTGCACGTGTTGCGGCTGCAGGCGCATGACCGGCAGCCAGGCCAGCAACATCAGCAGCTGGATGCGGATCATCGGTCCGGACATCTGCAGAATCAGCAGCCCCATCACGGTCAGCAGCAACCAGGCCGAGAACGGCCGGGTCAGGGTCTTGCGGTACTGTTCCAGCCGGGAATCGCCTTTCAGCAGGGTACGGGCGCTGTAGGCCAGCCACAGAAACAGGGGCAGCAGCAGCGCGGCGAAAATCCAGAATACCCGCTCCGGCTTTTCATTGGACCGGTCGAACTCCGCCCTGAAATCCTCTTCGATGCTGAGCCCCTTCTTCAAGGATTCCAGATCCCCGGCCTGATCGGTCTTGGATGCGGTCAGTGCCACATAGAGATTGTCGGAATCGAGCACTGCGAGGTCATGGTCGACTGCGGCAATCTGCTTGCGTACCGCCGCCAGGTTGCGGCTGACGCTGGCCTGGATGATGCTGGCGTCACGGCCCAGGTCCAGCAGTTTGGTCAGGGGCTGGGAGATCGTTCGGTCAGCCTTTTCGAATTCGACCAGGAGGTCATCCAAGCTGCGCAGCAAGGGTGGCGCCAGCGTCTCGGCGGCGGCAGTACGGGTATTTATCCAGACCTGCTTGCGCGCGGCCAGTTCGGCGGCATCCTCGGAAAGCGGCTTTGCGGACGATTGCAGCCGGCCCTGCCACTGGGCCAATTCACGGTCGAGGAAACTCCAATGCCGATCCAGACTTTCGAGCCGGGAAATCTGGACGCCCTCGAGTTTTACGGTCTGCGACTTCTGCGACAGGGTATTGACGCTTTTCTGGATTTCCTTCAGTTGCCGGGCCATGGCTTCGGCCTTGTGGGAGGACTGCGCCCTCAGCATGGCTTCCTGGATGAAACGCTCGTCTTCCTCCGCCTTCAGCGGAATGTTGGCGATGGGGATGGTGGCCGGCGCTTCCGCCTTTTCCTCGGCAGGCGCCGGTTCGGGCTTGCCCAGTCCCGGGAGCTGCGCCATCGATGCCGCCGGCAGCAACAGCGCGAACAATGCAAAGCAGAAACGTTGACGGCAATTCATGGACTCTCCGGACTCAGGGCTGGGCTTTGCGCGGCAGGGGTGCGTCACGCATGGCGGTCAGGTAGGCCAGCGTGGCCACCACCACCGCCGACTGGCGCAGATCTTCCGCCTGCAGATGGTCCAGACCATCGAGGTGGGTATGGTGGACATGGGTGAAATAATCGAGGTTGTCCTGCACGAACTGGAAGCCGGGGATGCCGACGCGGTCGAAGGAAATATGGTCGGTACTGCCGGTATTGCGGTTGGTCACGGTGGTCACGCCCAGGTCGGCCATCGGCACGATCCACTGTTTGAAGATTTCGGCCGCGGCCAGATTTTCCTGGGCATAGATGCCGCGGATGCGGCCGCCGCCGTTGTCGTAATTGTAGTAGGCCGAAATACGTTTATGATCGGCTTTGTACACCGGCGGCAACGGATTTTCCTGCAGCGAGCGCGGCAGATCCTTGAGCTTGGGATCGGTCGGCGCCGGCAATTCGGCGAAATGCTGCCCGACATAGGCGGCCGAGCCCAGCAGACCCTGCTCTTCGCCGCTCCACAGGCCGATGCGGATGGTGCGCCGGGGCTTCAGGCCGCTGGCCTTCAGGATGCGCATGGCTTCCATCATGACCGCCACGCCGGCGGCATTATCGGCGGCACCGGTGCCGGTATGCCAGGAATCCAGATGGGCGCCGATCATCACGACTTCGTTCTTGAGGCTGTTGCCCGGCAGTTCGGCCAGCGTATTGTTGGCCATCCGGTCGTCATCGGAGGTGAACTGCGCCCTGACATCGAGCGCAAGACGGACCGTTTCCTTTTTCTCGAGCAGGCGAAGGATCTGGTTGTAATGCTCGGTAATCATCACCAAAGCCGGCACGCCGACCGGTTCGCCGGCTTTGCGCGAACCGCCGCCCATGACCCGGAGGATGCCGTTGTCCCACGAACTGAGGCTGACCGTGGCCAATACCCCCTCTTCGGCCATGAAACGGTTGCTGAAGGTGCTGAATTCGCGCTGCTTGAGGAAGGCTTCGGCATCGGCCGCGCGCTTTTTGACATCGGCCGGCGCCGGAATGGTGAAGGTCTGCAGTTCTTTCAGTTTGTCTTCGTCGTAACGCGTGAAATCGGGCTTGTCGGCCGGCTTGTATTCCCGGGCATCACTGATGAACAGGATTTTCCCCTTCAGCTGACCTTTGTGTTTTTCCAGGTCTTCGCGGGTTTTCGCCACCAGCAGCATGGCCTCGCCCTCGACCGGACCGGCGGTGCCGGGCGTCCAGGCCTTCGGCAAGGCGCTGAGCGTGAATGCACGCGGCGCGGTCATGTTGACCGATGCGGACTGGTATTGCCAGCCTCGGCCGAACGGACCGAAGGATTCCAGACGGGCATTGCTCAGACCCCACGCGGCAAGCTGGTCGCGCGTCCAGGCGTTGGCCGCGCTCATCTGCGGGGAATTGCTCAGACGGGGACCGATCTTCTCGGTCAGCGCGGTCACGGTTTCCATGACCTTGGAATTGGAAAACCCTTCCTGGCGGATTTTCGCCAGTGCCGCGTAATCGATCGGCTCGGCGGCGGCGGTCGCTGCCGAAAAGGATAAAAACACCAAAGTCAGGACAAAACGCATGGAATCTCCAGAAACGGATGAATGAACGGCGCCGGTGCGCCCTGTCCGATTATAAACGGACAATTCCAGGATAATGCGTCCCGGGCGTCAATCCGCCGGTTTCAGCAAATGCGGGAAAAACTGGCGCAGCTTTCCGGCCTTGGGCGCGGAGACACCGCGGATGTAGGGCTGGTCCGGATTGCGTGCGGCATAGTCGAAATGATAGGGCTCGGCCGGGTAGAACACCTGCCCGGGCTCGATGGTCGTGGCGATCGGCGCCAGAAAAATGCCGGCCTCATCCAGCTCGCGGATGTAGGACCGCGCCACCTGTTCCTGTTGGCCATCCTGGGGGAAAACGGCGGAACGGTACTGGCTGCCGATGTCATTGCCCTGCCGGTTCAACTGGGTCGCATCGTGTGCCACGGCAAAGAACACCTGCAGAAGCGCCGGGAAACCGATCACGGCGGGATCGTATTCAATCTTGATGGCCTCGGCATGGCCCGACACACCGGTGCATACCGCCTCGTAATTGGCGCGATCGGCCCGGCCGCCGGCATAGCCCGGGGCAATGCCGTGAACGCCGTTCAGGGCGCCGAATACGGCCTCCGTACACCAGAAGCAGCCGCCGGCCAGAATGGCGACGCCGCCATCCTGCGCCGCAGGCATCGGGGTCTGGGGCGCCGGGACCTGTTCGGGGGACACACGCAGATTCAGACCGGGGATGACGCAGACGTTCATGGTTCACAATTCCTTGCCGCATTGACGGCATACTGGGACGGGAAAGCCTGTTCGATTTTCATTGGCCGGATAAGTTTAAACGCGGAACCGCGACCAATCCGTGAAGCCGCCTTCTGCAAAAGGATAGATGATGGATGACATGAGCCGCATTCCCGCCTCCGAAATCACCCCCGAATCAGTATTCCTGCGCAGGCGTGAACTGATTGGTGCCGGCCTGGCCAGCCCGCTGCTGGCATTGGCCGGCTGCAGTGAAGCCAAGGAGCCTCTGGCCGTGAACCGTCCGAAGGACAGCCCCGACGGATTCCGCACCACCGATATTCAGACGCGCTTCGAAGATGCCAGCACCTACAACAATTTCTATGAATTCGGCACCGGAAAGGCCGATCCTGCCCGCACTTCCCACAGTCTGAAAACGACACCTTGGGTGGTGTCGGTGGAGGGCGAAGCGGAAATTACCGGCGCCTACCACCTCGACAAGCTGCTCAAGGGCATGGCCGTCCAGGACCGCATTTACCGCCTGCGCTGCGTGGAGGGCTGGTCGATGGTGATTCCCTGGCAGGGCGTCCCGCTGGCCGAGGTTCTGAAACGCTTCAAGCCGACCTCGAAGGCCAAATACGTGGCGTTCTACAGCAAGGCCGACCGCGCACAGATGCCCGGCATGGCCTACGACAGCATCCCCTGGCCCTACCGTGAGGGACTGCGCATCGACGAGGCCATGAACCCGCTGGCGCTGCTGGCCACCGGCATGTACGGCAAGCCGATGCCGAACCAGAACGGCGCGCCGTTGCGGCTGGTGGTGCCCTGGAAATACGGCTTCAAGAGCATCAAGTCGATCGTGCGCATCGTGTTCACCGAGAAAATGCCGCAGACCAGCTGGAACATGCTGCAGCCCGAGGAGTACGGGTTCTATTCCAACGTCAACCCAGCGGTCGACCATCCGCGCTGGAGCCAGGCCAGTGAACGCCGCATCGCAGGAACGGAAAGCAAACTGTTCGCGCAGCGCATCGCCACCCTGCCCTTCAACGGCTATGCCAAGCAGGTGGCGCATCTCTACAAAGGCATGGATCTGCGTAAATGGTTCTGAGCCGCGTGGACTGGCGCTGGTTCGGCCTGAAGTCGGCGGCGCATGCCCTGGCCTTGTTGCCGGCGGTCTTGCTCATCAACAACGCCCTCAATGACCGGCTGGGTGCCGACCCGGTGGCCGCACTGACCCACCAGACCGGCGAATGGGCGCTGCGTCTGCTGCTGCTGAGCCTGGCCATGACGCCGATCCGGATGCTGGTGAAACAGGCCTGGCCGATCCGCTTCCGTCGATTGATCGGTCTGTATGCCTTTTTCTATGCCAGTCTGCATTTCGCGATTTATCTGTTCCTCGATCTGGGCAGCGGGTATTGGTCGCAGATCGGCGCCGACATCCTGAAACGGCCGTTCATCACCGTCGGGTTCACGGCCTGGCTGCTTCTGTTGCCCTTGGCCCTGACCTCGAACCGATGGATGATGCGTTTGCTGAAAAAGAACTGGCAGCGCCTGCATCGGCTGGTGTATGCCATCGGCATTCTGGCCGTTCTGCATTTCTGGTGGCTGGTGAAATCGGATATCCGCGAGCCGGTGCTTTACGCTTCTTGCCGTATTGCTCGGCATGCGCCTATCCGCACATTTGAAGAGTCGCCGGACCGCCGTATAATGCCGTCATGCATTCCGTGACGCTTTACCACAATCCCGCCTGCAGCAAATCCCGCGAGACCCTGGCGCTGATCCGCGCCGCCGGCATCGAGCCGACGGTCATCGATTACCTGCAGAACCCGCTGTCGCGGCACGATCTGGAAGCCCTGCGGACAGCGCTGGGACTTCCGGCCGCCTGTCTG
>NZ_JAPDUI010000010.1 GCF_025980345.1 Arenimonas sp. GDDSR-1
ACGGCAGGCGATTTCACGCGCTCCTCCGGCGTCGCAGGCAATCGACAGGATGCCGGCCGAACGCGTGACGATGCGGCAGAGTTCCTCGACCGAATAGAATTCCAGACGCTGCACGATGCCGAAACGGTCGCGCAGCGGCCCGGTCAGCAGGCCGGCGCGGGTGGTGGCGCCGATCAGGGTGAATGGCGGCAGATCGAGTTTGATCGAGCGCGCGGCCGGGCCTTCGCCGATCATGATGTCAATCTGGAAATCCTCCATGGCCGGATACAGCACTTCCTCGATGACCGGCGACAGCCGGTGGATTTCGTCGATGAACAGCACATCGTTCGGCTGCAGGTTGGTCAGGATGGCGGCCAGATCGCCGGCACGCTCGATGACCGGACCGGAGGTCTGCCGGACCGAAACGCCCATTTCATTGGCAATGACATGGCTGAGCGTGGTTTTGCCCAGGCCCGGCGGCCCGAAAATAAGCACATGGTCGAGCGCCTCGTTGCGTTGGCGGGCGGCTTCGATGTAGATGCCCATCTGCTCGCGCACGGCGGTCTGGCCGAGATATTCGTCCAGTTTTTTCGGGCGGATGCTGGCTTCAATCAGCTCGTCCTCCCGGTTCGCGGCACCGCTGACTACGCGCAGTTCATCCATTGACGGCAACCTTTTCCGTGATACCCGATTCCAGCACCTAAATTACCACTTTCGTGCCCAATTCCACCAGCCGTTCGCCCGGAATGCCGAAGAATTCGGTGGCCGGCGTGGCATTGCGGGACATGAACAGGAACAGTTTGTCGCGCCACAGCGCCATGCCCTGATCGGCCTTGGCAATCAGTGCTTCGCGGCTGGCGAAATACGTGGTGTCCATCGGATCCATGTGCAGGCCCGGAATGTCGAGCGTTTTCAGCGAAAGCGGGACGTTGGGGCCTTCCATGTAACCGTAGCGCAGGCTGAGCCGGGTGAAGCCGGAACCCAGATCGGTCAGTGAATAGCGTTCTTCCTTGTCCACGCGCGGCACGCTGAAGGTTTCCACGGTCAGCAGGATGTTCTGCTCGTGCAGGACCTTGTTGTGCTTGAGGTTGTGCAGCATCGCCGGCGGCATGTAATCGTTCGAGGGCGTCATGAAGATGGCGGTACCGGGAACGCGCGTCGGCGGATCGACCAGAATGCTCTTGACGAAATGCTCGATGCGCAGACTGTCGCGGTTGACCTGCTCGCGCACCAGATCGCGGCCGTGCCGCCACGTACGCATGATGGTGAACACGCACAGGCCGAGCAGGACCGGCACCCAGGCGCCGTGCAGGAACTTGATGGCGTTGGCCGAAAACAGGGCGGTATCGATGATCAGATAGGCGATGCCGAGGGTCCAGATCCAGACCGGCTTGATGCGCCAGCCCTGCGAGGCGAGGATGATCAGCAGGACGGTGTCGATCAGCATGCTGCCGGTGACCGACACGCCGTAGGCGGCGGCCATCGCCGAGGAACTCTGGAAGCCCAGAACCAGCACGATTACGGTGATAAACAGGATGTTATTGACCCAGGGCACGTAAATCTGGCCGATGGTATCGGCCGAGGTGTGCACGATTTTCATGCGGGGCAGATAGCCGAGTTGGACCGCTTCACGGGTCAGCGAGAATGCACCGGAAATGACCGCCTGCGAAGCAATGACGGTGGCCATGGTGGCCAGCAGGATCATCGGAATCAACAGCGACTGCGGCACCAGGCTGTAGAACGGATTCTTCAGCGCCGAGGGATCGGCCAGCACCAGCGCGCCCTGGCCGAAATAATTCAGCACCAGCGCCGGCAGCACGAAGAACATCCAGGCCCGTCGGATGGGCATGCGTCCGAAGTGGCCCATATCGGCATACAGTGCTTCGCCGCCGGTCACGCACAGCACCACGGCGCCGAGCACCAGCCAGGCCGCTCTGCCGTTTTCGATGAAGAAGGAAACACCGTAAGCGGGATTCAGGGCCAGAAGCACGGACGGGTTGTGAACGATCTGGATGACGCCGAGGATGGCAATGCAGATGAACCAGACCGTCATCACCGGCCCGAATACCTTGCCGACCTTGTCGGTGCCGAAGCGCTGGAATGAGAACAGCAGCGCCAGAACCGCCAGCGCGACCGGCATGATGTACGGATGCAGCTGCGGCGCAACCAATTCCATGCCTTCCACGGCAGAAAGCACCGACATCGCGGGAGTGATCACCGCATCGCCGAAGAAGAATGCGGTACCGAGAATGCCGAGGATGCCCACGGTATAGGTCAGCGGCGAGGCGATCGGCAGTGCGCGGTGCACCACCGTCATCAGCGACAGGATGCCGCCTTCGCCGCGGTTGTCGGCGCGCATGATCACCATCACGTATTTGAGGGTGACCACCAGGATCATGGCCCAGAACACCAGGGACAGGATGCCGAGCACGTTGTCATGGCTGGCCGCCAGACCGTAATGGCTGCCGAAGGCTTCTTTCAGGGTGTACAGCGGACTGGTGCCGATGTCGCCGAACACCACGCCGATGGCACCGAGGATCAGTGCGGATTTCGATGCATTCGATGCGGAATGGCTGTGGGCGCTCATGTCAGCTCCGGAGGGCGGATTTCAGGGCGGCGCGGATGATGTCCTCGGCGCTGTCGGTGGGCTTGGCATCTTTCACCATGCGGGAAATTTCGGCCGGCTTGTAGCCCAGCTGCTGCAGCGCGATGCTGGCTTCGCTGATGGCATCGGCCGGCATGGCGGAACCGCCGCCAACCGTCACCGGCATCTGCTGGCTGCGCTCGCGAAGCTCGACAATCATGCGTTCGGCGGTTTTCTTGCCGATACCGGGAATTTTGGTCAGTGCTGCCACGTCACCGTTTTGGAGCATGCGGGTGAACTCATTGACGCTGCTGCCCGAAAGCACCGCGAGCGCGATCTTGGCGCCGATGCCGGAAACCTTCTGGACATCGCGGAACAGACGGCGCTCCGCTTCGGTGGCGAATCCGTACAACGCTACCGCATCCTCGCGCACCGCGTAGTGGGTCACCAAGGTAACCGCCTCGCCGGCCGCCGGCAGGTCGTAATAGGTCGACATCGGCACTTCCAGCTCGTAACCGACACCGCCGACTTCGAGCAGAATCCAGGGCGCCTGTTTGCTGATGAGGGTACCGCGCAATCGTCCGATCATTTCCGGCTCCAAACCTGCCGCGCCGAGATGCCGATGCGGTTGGCGGTGGCACGCACATTGGCGTGGGTAACGGCGACCGCCAAAGCATCGGCGGCATCGGCCTGTATTTTACCATTGAGATTCAGCAGCACGCCCATCATGTGTTGGACCTGGACCTTGTCGGCGCCGCCCTTGCCGACCACCGCCAGCTTGATTTCCTTGGCGGCGTATTCATGGATCGGCAGATCACGCAGCACGGCCGCGCACATGGCCGCACCGCGGGCCTGGCCGAGCTTCAGCGCCGAATCCGGATTGCGTGCCATGAAGACTTTTTCGATGGCCACTTCGTGGGGCGCGAAACGGGTAATCAGGGCATCGAGTTCATCGAGCAGCACCTTCAGGCGCTGCGGAAAATTCTCGGCCACCAGCAATACGATCGGCTGATGATGGACATGCGTGATGCGCCCGGCGGCATCGACATCGATGATGCCGACACCGGTTCGCTGCGAACCTGGATCAATGCCGAGGATGCGGACGGTCACGTATCAGGATTCGAGTTCGGCGTTGGAATACACGTTCTGCACATCATCGAGATCTTCCAGCATGTCGAGCAGTTTCAGCACCTGCTCCGCGGTCTCGCCGCCGATCTTGACGTCGTTGTCGGCGCGCATGGTGACACCGGCTTCCTCCGGCACCAGTCCGGCCGCCTGCATCGCGTTCTTGACCGCTTCGAACTGATCGGGCGCGGTGATGACGTCGATGGCACCGTCTTCCGGATAGACCACGATGTCATCGGCGCCGGCGTCGATGGCCGCTTCGGTGACTGCATCCTCGTCGGAACCGGCCGGGAAACTGATCACGCCGCATTTGCGGAACATGAAGGCCACCGAACCGTCGGTGCCGAGATTGCCGCCGTATTTGCTGAAAGCATGGCGCACATCCGACACCGTTCGCACCTTGTTGTCGGTCATGCAGTCCACGATGACGGCGACGCCACCGGGGGCATAGCCTTCATAGCGCAGTTCTTCGTAATTGACGCCCTCGAGTTCGCCGGTGGCTTTTTTGATGGCGCGTTCCATGACGTCTTTGGCCATGTTGGCGGACAGCGCCTTGTCCATGGCAAGCCGCAGACGCGGATTGCCGGCCGGATCGCCGCCGCCCTGGCGCGCGGCCACGGAAATTTCACGGATCAATTTGGTGAAAATCTTGCCGCGGCGGGCGTCCTGCGCGCCCTTGCGTCCGGCAATTGCCATTAATCGGCCCATACTCACTCTCGGATTGCAAAACAAGGGCCAATTATAGGCTTTTCCGCCGGGTTTGGCTTGTTCAGGCTTCGCGATTCAACAGGGCAAGCACCTGCGTCATCACGGCTTTTGAAAACAATTGTCCGCTGTGGCTGACCGGAACGCTGACATGCCGTTGCAGCCCCGGGATCCGGGTTTCGGACAGCGCCACGCTGCCGTCATTCTGCGCGTCGAAACGATGCACGAAACGACCCAAGCCTTTCGGATCGGTACCGGCGATGACCGAAACATCGAGTCCCTCGGGAATCTGCGTGAACCCGCGGGACAACAACGTCGTGCTGCGACCTGCCAGAACTCCCAAGGGCGTATTCCGGTAGCGGCGGACCACCTGACTGCCGGCCAAGGGCGAACCGACGCAAAGGATGCGGCCGCGGAACGAGGGGCATCCGGCCATGGCTTCCACCGCAATCAGGCCGCCGAGACTGTGCGCGAGAATGTCGGTGTCCGGTTCGGCCAGCGCAGTTTCGCGCAGGCGCGCAATGGCCTGCTCCGGCGACTGCAGCAGGGACCGGTAGGAGAAATACTGCGGACGGTAGCCCGCCTCACGCAGTTGCCGCGCCCAGAAATACAGGGCCGGCGCATGCATCCACAGGCCATGCACCAGCAGGATGCGGCGGCCCATGGTTTACTGCGGGTCGCGCACTTTCACATGCAGCTCGGCCAGCTGCGCGTCCGGAATCGCGGACGGCGCGCTGGTCAGCAGGCATTGGGCCGAGGCGGTTTTCGGGAATGCGATGACGTCGCGGATCGAATCGGTACCGGCCATCAATGCGGCGATGCGGTCGATGCCGAACGCGATGCCGCCGTGCGGCGGCGCGCCGTATTGCAACGCTTCGAGCAGGAAGCCGAACTTGATCTGCGCTTCCTCTTTGGAGATGCCCAGCAGATCGAACACCGTGCTCTGCATCGCGGTGCGGTGGATGCGGACCGAGCCGCCGCCGATTTCATTGCCGTTGAGCACCATGTCGTAACCGCGGCTGACCGCGGTCTTGGCATTGGCCACCAGATCATCGACGTCATCCACCTTCGGTGCGGTGAACGGATGGTGCAGGGCCATGTAGCGCTGCGCATCCTCATCCCACTCGAACATCGGGAAATCGGTGACCCACAGCGGCGCCCAGCCTTCGGCCACCAGATGCAGATCCTTGGCCACTTTCAGGCGCAGCGCACCCATGAAGTCGCATACGGTTTTGTATGCACCGGCACCAAAGAACAGGATGTCGCCGTTGTCGGCCTGCGCGGACTGCAGCACGGCGGTCAGCGTGGCATCATCGAGGAATTTGGCAATCGGCGAATTGATGCCCTCGCGGCCCTTCACCAGATCCTCGACTTTCAGCCAGGCCAGCCCTTTGGCCCCGTATTTGGCGCAGTAGGCACCCAGATCGTCGATCTGTTTGCGTGACAAAGCCGCACCGCCGGGCACGCGCAGGACCGCAACGCGGCCTTCGGCATGGTTGGCCCAATCGGTGAACACCTTGAATTCGGAATTCCTGACCAGATCGGCCACATCCACCAGCTCCAGGGCGATGCGCAGATCCGGCTTGTCGGAACCGTAACGGCGCATGGCCTCGGCGTAGGTCAGGCGCGGGAACGGATTGGCCAGCTCAACGCCCTGCACTTCCTTGAAGATGGCGCGGATCATGCCTTCGACGAAATCCTGGATGTCCTGTTCGGTGATGAAGGCGAATTCCATGTCGAGCTGGGTGAATTCGGGCTGGCGGTCGGCGCGCAGGTCTTCGTCGCGGAAGCAACGGGCGATCTGGTAGTAGCGGTCCATGCCGGCCATCATCAGCAGCTGCTTGAACAACTGCGGCGACTGCGGCAGGGCGAAGAATTCACCCGGATGCACGCGGCTCGGCACCAGATAGTCGCGGGCGCCTTCCGGCGTGGCCTTGGTCAGGATCGGGGTTTCGATGTCCTGGAAACCGGCGGCATCCAGGAAGCGGCGCAGGGCCTGCACCAGCGCAGTGCGCTTGCGCATGGTCTTCTGCATTTCCGGGCGGCGCAGATCGAGATAACGGTAACGCAGGCGGATGTCTTCGCCGGGATTTTCATGGTTGTAGAACGGCAGGCTGGCCGAAGCGTTCAGGATTTCAATGCGTTCGGCCAATACTTCCACGGCACCGGTGGCGATCTTGCTGTTGACGCTGTGGCGCGCGCGCACGCTGCCGGTCACCCGCAGACAGTATTCGTAACCCACCTTCTCGGCATCGGCGAAAGCCGGATTGTCCGGCTCGGCCACCACCTGCACGATGCCTTCGTGATCGCGCAGATCGATGAAGCAGACCCCGCCCAGGTTCCGGGACACATCGGCCCAGCCGCACAGGGTGACGGTTTGCCCGATGTGGGATTCGTTGATTTGACCGCAGTAATGGCTACGCATGGGGCTTTGGGCTCTTGACTGTCTCGAACCCGCTATTTTAAAGGACAGGCCGTCCATGTGCGCGCTTTTCGGTGCTTTTTTGCCGATTGCCGGCACATCCGCCCGCCGGACCCGCCAGAGGACCCGTTTTGAGCCATGCCGGTTACTTTTCGGTTCAGAAATGGCGCAGTATAGTGGCTCGAACCGCCTCGCATGGGAGACCGCTGATGATCCGCCTCGTTATCGCCCTTTTTCTTGCCAGCCTGAGTCTGACGGCCGCCGCCCAATCGCGGCCGCCGGTCAGTGAGCGGGCGTACGCCCCGGAAAATATCGGCAGCCTGCCGGTTTCCGACCAGATCCGCGTCATCGAAAAGGAATACCGCGAGCAGTCCCGTGGCCGCCAGATTCCCGATGACCAGCTGGACTTCTATCTGGACCAGATCAAATTCTCGCGCTGGACCTTCAGCAAGATCAAGAACGACATCGCCGTGTCCCTGCGCGGCAACAGCAATGGCAACTGGAATCCGCCGCCGGGCGGCAACTGGAACCCCGGCAATGTCATCTGCTCCAGTAAAGACCACCGTTACAACGAATGCCGGACGCCCTTCCGCGGCCGTGCCCGTCTGGTTGAGAACATTTCCGACACCCGCTGCGTTGAAGGCCGCAACTGGGGTTCACGCCAAGGCCTGGTCTGGGTCGATGACGGCTGCCGCGGACGCTTCGTCGATTCCGGCAACGGCTGGGGCGGCAGCGGTGGCAACTGGAACAACGGCCAGACCTTCCGCTGCGAAAGCGAGGGCGGGCGTTACCGCGAATGCCGCAAGCCCTACTCCGGCGGCAACACCGTGCTGGTCCGCCAACTGTCCAGCAACCGCTGCACGGAAGGCTACAGCTGGGGCGAGAAACGCGACATTGTCTGGGTCTCGAACGGTTGCCGCGGCGAATTCCGCCTGCAGGGTGGCAACAACGGCTCCGGCGGCAACTGGAACAATGGCTATACGGTGACCTGCTCGAGCTACAACGGCGCTCTGCGCACCTGCGCCTGGGACCGCAATCGCGGTGAGCCGCGTCTGATCGAGCGGCTGGCCGGACGCTGTTCCGAACGGGTCGACTGGGGTTATGACGGCCGTGGCCTGTGGGTCAAAAACAGCTGCAGCGCCCGTTTCGGCGCCCGCTGACATCAGGCTGCTTCACCAAAAACCCCGGCCTTCTGGCCGGGGTTTTTTTCATTCGGCCTTGGGGGCGCTCGAGGGCGCCTCGGCCAGATTCTTCTTTTTGTCCCCGTCTTTCTTGAAATCGGTTTCATACCAGCCGGAACCGGCAAGCCGGAAACTCGGCGCGGTCAGCTGACGGGACACCGATGGCTTGCCGCAAACCGGGCAATCGGTCGGATCGGGGTCGGACATTTTCTGCAGGCGCTCGAAGCGGTGGCCGCAGTCGGAACAGGCGAAATCATAAAGAGGCATGGGGGCACCTTGAAGGGTGAAGGTGATGGGTAATTCGGGGCGTTTCAGCCGTTTTCAAGCGCGGCATAGGCTTCCAGCCAGCGGGCTTCGGCCTCGGCCCGCTCGGCCTCCAGCTTCTGCTGCTGCTGGCCCAGCTGCAGCAGCACGGCGCCGCCGTCGGATTGATAGAGCTCGGGCCGCGCCATCTCTTCCTGGATATGGGCCAATTGCGAATCCAGCTCCGCCATCCGGGCTTCCAGCTTTTCAACCTGCTTCTGCAGCTTGCCGAGTTCGGCCGAGGATTTCGGCGGCGCCTGGGGCTTGGCGGCTTCGGCTTTGGCTTCGCTGCGGGCCTTGCTGGCGGCCTGATCGGCTTTGTTGCCGCGCGCCTTCAGCCACACGGCATATTCATCCAGGTCGCCATTGAACGGATCGACGCGGCCGTCGGCGACGCGCCAGAAGGTCTCGCTGACCAAACCGATCAGGTGGCGATCGTGCGAAACCAGCACGATGGCGCCGTCGAAGTCGCTGAGCGCCTCGGCCAGGGCCTCGCGCATGTCGATGTCGAGATGGTTGGTCGGTTCGTCGAGCAGCAGCACGTTCGGCTGTTGGTAGGCGATCAGCGCCAGCGCCAGCCGGGCGCGCTCGCCGCCGGAAAAGCCGTCCACCGATTCGAAGGCGCGGTCACCGACGAAATACCACTGTCCGAGGAAATTACGCAACACCTGCTCGCCGGCATCGGGCGCGATTTCCTTGAGGTGCCAGATCGGGCTCTGGCCTTCGGTCAGGCTTTCCACGGTGTGCTGGGCGAAATAACCGATGCGCAGATCGGGATGCGCCACGCGTTCGCCCTCCAACAGGGCCAGCTCGCCGACCAGGGTCTTCACCAGCGTGGATTTGCCGGCGCCGTTCGGACCGAGCAGACCGACGCGGTCGCCGGCTTCCAGTCCGAATCCGACCTGGTCCAGGATTTTCGTGCGGCCATAGCCGCAATCGGCCTGATTCAGGCGGATCAGGGAGTGCGGCAGTTTGGCCGGCTGTCCGAACTGGATGTGCATGGCGCGTTCGGCACGCACGGCCTCGGTGCCGGCCAATTTGGCCAGCCGCTTCATCCGCGACTGGGCCTGTTTGGCCTTGCTGGCCTTGGCCTTGAAGCGGTCAATGAATTTCTGCAGATGCTCGCGCTCGGCCTGTTCCTTCTCGAAGCTGATCTGCTGCAGACGCAGATGCTCGGCGCGCTGGCGTTCGAAGCTGGTGTAGTCACCGGTGTAGAGCTTGGCCTTGCCTTCGTTCAGATGCAGCGTATGCGTACAGACACCGTCGAGGAATTCGCGGTCGTGCGAAATCAGCATGATGGTGCCGGGGTAGCGCAGCAGCCACTGTTCGAGCCAGAGCACGGCGTCGAGATCGAGGTGGTTGGTCGGTTCATCGAGCAGCAGCAGGTCCGAGGGCTTCATCAGCGCACGCGCCAGATTGAGCCGGACCCGCCAGCCGCCGGAGAAATCCGACACCGGACGCAGATGGCTTTCGGCGCCGAAACCCAGACCGTGCAGCAGCTTGCCGGCGCGCGCCGGCGCGTCGTAACCGTTCAGTTCGTCGAGCTTCTGATGCGCTTCGGCCACGGCATCGTAGTCTTCCGCATCCATAGCGGCCGCTTCGGCGCGAATGACGTCGAACACCGCCTGATCGCCGCTGAGCACGAAATCAAGGGCCGAATCCGGCAGGGACGGCGTTTCCTGGGCGACGCTGGCGATGCGCAGACGCGTCGGCATGTCGATATCGCCTTTGTCGGCATCGACCTCGCCCAGCACCGCGGCGAACAGACTGGTTTTGCCGCAGCCGTTGCGGCCGACCACGCCGACACGGGTGCCGGCATGCAGGGTCAGGTCGATGTTGGAAAGCAGCAGGCGCTCGCCGCGCCGAAGCGCGAAATTACGGAATGCGATCATGCGGCGAAGACCGCCTGCAGGACCGCCATCCGCACGGCGACGCCGTTGCTGACCTGCTCGAGGATGACCGAACGTGCGCCGTCGGCGACCTCATCGGCGATTTCGACACCGCGGTTCATCGGCCCCGGATGCATGACAATCGCATCGGGCGCGGCCAGCGCCAAGCGGCGGAGGTCGAGGCCGTATTCCGCAAAGTAGGCTTCGGGCTCGCCGACCAGTCCCTGCTCCATGCGCTCGCGTTGCAGTCGCAGCATCATCAGCACATCGGCGCCGGCCACGGCATCATCGAAGCGGGACATGCGGGTACAACCGTCCAGGGTGCCGTCGCGCGGCATGAGGGTGTCGGGACCGCAGACCCGGATTTCACCGCAGCCCAGCATTTTCAAGGCCTGGAGGCCGGATCGCGCGACCCGTGAATGCAGGATGTCGCCGGCAATGACGATCTTCAGTCGTGAAAAATCCGTGCCTTTGTGCTGACGGATGGTCAACATGTCGAGCAGGGCCTGGGTCGGATGGTTGCTGCGGCCGTCGCCGGCATTGATGAAGCGGGTTTCCGGTTTGGCCGCTGCGACCAGTGCCCGCAGTTCGCCGTCGATTGCGGTGCGGACAATGAAGCAGTCCACGCCCATCGCTTCCAGATTACGCATGGTGTCAATGGCCGTCTCGCCTTTCTTGCCGCTGGAATTGCCGGCATCGAAAGGCAGAACATCGGCGCCAAGCCGCGTTGCCGCCAGCATGAACGAGCTCCGGGTTCGGGTCGAGGCTTCGAAAAACAAGGGGCAGACCGTCCTGCCCTGCAGCGTCTCGCGCAATGCGCTCCCGCCAAGAGCCCGGGGACGCAGATCCTGCGCCCGGTCGAGCAATGCCCGTAATTGCGCCGGATCAAGATCGGAGATGGAAAGCAGATGCCTTAGAGTCATGCGGAAACGTCCAGATCGGTTCGGTTATGGGGTTGCTGGAACCAGCGTTCCAGGATGATGACTGCCGCCCAGGCGTCGAGCTGATCGGCCTGATGGCGTTTGGCTTCGCCGCGGGCACGGCTTTCGGCAAAACGCTGCGCGGCCTCGATCGAGGTGTTGCGTTCATCCATCAGGCTGACCGGCTTTCCGTAGCGTTGTTGCAGACTGCGGGCAAAATGCATCGCGCGGTCCCGGGCCGGCTGGTTTTCGCCATCCTGGGTCAAGGGATTGCCGACCACCAGGCCATTGGGCATCCATTCGCGCATCCAGGCATCCACGGCCGGCCAATCCGGTCCGGCGTCGTAGACATCAAGAATGCCGAGCGGTCGCGCGCTGCCGGACAGACTGTTGCCGACCGCCACACCGGTGCGGCGGGCGCCGACATCGAAGGCCAACACGGTCAGCACGCCGTCCTGCTGCGCGTCCATCAGGCATGCCCCGCATGGCGTGACATCAGCGAGAGATCGACGCCGAGCTGCTGCGCGGCAGCCTGCCAGCGCTCGGCGATCGGTGCATCGAAAATGATCGCCTCCGAGGCCGGGGCGTTCAGCCATGCGTTCTCCGCCAGCTCGTCTTCCAGTTGCCCGGCAGACCAGCCGGAGTAACCCAACAACACCAGAAACCGGTCGGGCCCTTCGCCGGCAGCCAATGCCTGCAGGATGTCACGGGAAGTCGAGACGCTCAGTCCGTTGCCCAGATGCAGACTGGAGTCCCAGCTTCGGCCGTCGTTATGCACGATGAAGCCACGCTCGGGACTGACCGGACCGCCGGATAGTACGCCGACGGCGCGCAGTCGCGGATTCTGGCAGGGCATGCCGAGCTGGTCGAACAGGGCGCCCAGGGTGAATTCGGAATCCTGGTTCAGCACCAACCCCATCGCACCCTGGGCATCATGCTGGCAGATCAGCGACACCGAGCGCGCGAAATAACCATCCTCCAGGCCGGGCATGGCTATCAGCAGCTGTTCGGCGAGACTCGTGGGATCGGACATGGCTGCTATTGTACCTTGCGGGCGCATTTTATTCGCCGTTCATTGAGTGGACCCCCGGCACAGGCTAAACTAGGTTTATCCCGTCAATGACCCGCGAAGATGCCGAAATCCAATCGATTACCGAAAATCCTCGCTGCGGTTTCCGTGCTTCTGACCACGGCCGGCCTGTCCATGGCAGTCGGCCAGAACAGCAAACCCGTTTCGACCGGCTCCAGCGGCAAGGCCGAACCGGTCATGCGTGCCAATCCGAACCGCGTACGCAACCTGCAGGGCGATGCCCGTGAAATGGAGCGCCTGGCTGAAGCCTTCCTGCAGCAAAAGAAGCTTCCGGGCATGGCCATGGCGCTGGTTCAGGATGGCCGGGTGTTGTCCGCCCGCGGCTATGGTGTCGCCGATATCCGGACCGGGCAGCCGGTCAAGAGCGACACGGTTTTCCGGCTGGCTTCGCTATCGAAGGCTTTCGCCGCGACACTGACCGGCATTCTGGTGGAAGAACAGGCACTGGGCTGGGATACGCCGATCGCCAAGCAGCTGCCGGCATTCAAACTGCGCGATTTCACCGCCTCGCAGAAACTGACCGTGAGCGACATCCTCAGCCACCAGGTCGGCTTGGCGAAGAACACCTACGACCGCGATCTGGAAAGCAGCGTGCCCTACCCGCTTCTGGCCGAACGCCTGTCCGATGCGCCGCTGGCCTGCACCCCGGGGGAATGCTACGGTTATCAGAACATCGCCTACAGCCTGATCGGCGACATGGTATTCGCCGTGACCGGCGATTTCTATACGCATCAGGTTGAAGAAAAAATCTTCATTCCGCTCGGCATGAAAAACGCCACCTACGGGCGGGATTCACTGATGGCCACCGGTAACTGGGCACGCCCGCATACCTATGGCGGCAAGGGCTGGGTATCGGGCATACCCAACGAGAACTATTACCATGTGCCGCCGGCGGCCGGCGTCAATGCCAGCATCACGGACATGGCCATCTGGCTCAATGCCCAACTGGGCCATTATCCGGATGTGCTGTCACCGGAACTCCTGCGTAAAATCCACACGCCGCTGGTCAACACCCCCGGGGAAATACGCTCCAGCGGCTGGCGCCATGAGCGGATCGACAGGGCCGCCTATGCCCTGGGCTGGCGCGTGTTCAGTTACCGCGGGCGCACGATGGTGTTCCATGCCGGCCATGTCCGCGGTTATCAAGGCGTCGTGGCCTTCCTTCCGGAAGAGGATGTCGGCATTGCGGTGCTCTGGAACAGCGAAAGTTCGGCACCCTCAGCGCTGTTACCGGCCTGGATGGACCGTGCACTGGGAATTCCCGGCCGGAATTGGCTCGATCTTGACGAAAGCACCGGCCCCGCAGCGGACTGAGCGCATAAAAAAGACGCCGTCGGCGTCCTGTTAAAAGCCCCCTCCTGACCTGGGCAGGTATCAGGAGGGGGATGTTACGGTAATCGGTACAGCTAATTACATCGCAGGCGCTGCCGGAGCGGCCGGGGCGGCCGGGGCGGCAGCCTTCTTTTTAACTACTTTTTTTTTAGCAGCCGGTTTTTTGGCGGCTTTTTTGGCAGCCGGTTTTTTGGCGGCTTTCTTAGCAGCCGGTTTTTTGGCGGCTTTTTTCACTGCTTTCTTGGCGGCTTTCTTGACAACTTTCTTGGCAGCCGCTTTTTTCACGGTTTTCTTGACGGCTTTTTTCGCGGCCTTTTTAACAACTTTCTTGGCAGCGGCTTTCTTTACGGTCTTTTTCACTGCTTTCTTGGCAGCGGCTTTCTTTACGACTTTCTTGGCGGCTTTTTTAGCGGCCGGTTTCTTTGCAGCTTTCTTGGTAGCCATGGTCAACTCCTCGTCAGTTGGCTTTGGAACAATGGAATGAAGCGAAATGCCCAGTGAAACGAACGCCGGGCAAATCGCCCGGCAAACTGCCTGCCGGGCGGACCCGGCTGGACAGATTTTCCGCCGCGGAATCCGCGGCTGAAACGAAAACACCCGGAACCGCAGGGAACCGGGTGCATGAATTCAGGGGAGACACCACCCGTTTCGAAACGTGTTCGGCGGAGGACAGGAATTTCTCAATTGCCGACGAACAATCGATTGCGTCTGCTTGAATTGTAGAGAAAGTCTTGATCACTTGGCTCGATGTGTGGTGTATCTAGAATGAAAGCTAATCAAGTGATTTTGCAATGTCAACACCTTTTGCGAAAAAAAATCGGGGGCCAGGCGGCGCTGCCGCAGGCCGCTTCGGCCAGGGGCCTTGAATGCAGAGAATACGAAAATCAGAAAAAAAATTACGTAGGCCTGCAAGCCTTGAAAACAAAGGCTTCCAGCACATCACGTTTTTAACGCATCTCTGAACATCGCGCCGGCGGTGCTTCCGATGCGCCCGGAAAACCGGCTTCCAACCTGATAAATTACTTTAAGAAAAATCGGCCCTATAGCTTTTCAGATTTGCCGGAAATGGCAAAACTGCGCAAGATTTCGGGCCGATTTCAATCGCCTTAAACGCCCGCGGATCAAGCCCGGAACACGAACATGCATCCTCCCGTAGAGCATGCTGCGGGAACGCGGCGCACAAAAAAAGGCCGCCGGCATCGCCGACGGCCCCTTGCGCAACTTCAATCAGTGGCTTTCTTCTTCGATCAGCGCGGCGTATTCATCCGGTGAAAGAAGTTCGTTGAGCTGTTCGGCATCCTCGATCCGGACGGTGAACATCCAGCCTTCGCCATAAGCGTCTTCGTTGATGGTTTCCGGCTTGTCGGACAGGGCCTCGTTGACGGCGGTAACCGTGCCGGTCACCGGGCTGTAAACATCGGATGCCGCCTTGACCGACTCGACCACGGCGGCGGCCGCACCGACGGTCACGGTATCGCCGACTGCGGGCAGTTCGACATAGACCAGATCGCCCAACAGGGATTGTGCATGCTCGGAAATGCCGACGGTAACTTGGCCGCCGTCTTCGATACGCGCCCACTCGTGGGATTTCAGGAACTTCAAATCGCCGGGGATTTCGCTCATAACACTCTCTCGGTTTGTGGGATTCGGGTGGAAACAGTTTACCTCTAACGCCGTCCGGCGTTAAGGGCGGGATCAGACGCCGGGCTGGGCTTTACCGTCCCGGACGAAGGGGTATTTGACCACGCGCAGGGGATGTCGGCGGCCGCGGATGTCGACTTCGACCGCGCCGACATCGCCAGCCGGCACGCGTGCCAGGGCAATCCCCTTGGCCAGGGTCGGTGAAAACGTTCCGGACAGGATCTCGCCGGGACCGGCGGCGGAATAAACGGCCTGGCCATGACGCAGCACGCCTTTGTCGTCCATGACCAGACCAATCATCTGGCGCGCGCTGCCTTCGGCGAGCTGTTTCTCCAGCACCGGACGTCCGATGAAATCGCGGCCCTCATCCAAGGCCACGGTCCATGCCAGACCGGCTTCGTAGGGACTGACGGTGTCGTCCATGTCCTGGCCGTAGAGTGCCATGCCGGCCTCCAGACGCAAGGTATCGCGGGCACCCAGACCGCAGGGGCGGACCCCTGCCCCGGCCAAGGCCTGCCAGAAAGCAATGGCGCGCTGTTCGGGCACCATGATTTCGAAACCGTCCTCACCGGTATACCCGGTACGCGCGATGAAAAGTCCGTCGGCGTCGCAGGCCACGAATTTACCCAACGCCGCGGCGCGTCCGGAGTCTTCGGCACCGAGCAGCGACAAAACCTTGGCGCGCGCATTCGGGCCTTGCACGGCGACCATCGCCAGATCGGCGCGCTCCTTGAGCACGATATCGAAACCGGCGGCCTGCGCGGTCATCCAGGCCAGATCCTTGTCGCGGGTGGAGGCATTGACCACCACACGGTAAAAGCTGTCGTCCAGGTAATACACGATGAGGTCGTCGATGACGCCTGCGGATTCGTTGAGCATGCAGGAATAAAGCGCCTTGCCCGGAACTTTCAGTTTCTCGATGGAATTGGCGATCAGCCGGCGCAGATAGGGACGTGCTCCGGCACCATGCACATCGATGACGGTCATGTGCGAGACGTCGAACATGCCGGCATCGGCGCGAACGGCATGATGTTCTTCGATCTGCGAACCGTAGTGGATCGGCATGTCCCAGCCGCCGAAATCGACCATTTTTGCGCCGGCATCCCGGTGAGTCTGGTTATAAACGGTTTTCTGGGTCATGACGGTCTCGGCAGTGGGCGGCAGGCGCCCATTATCGCATAGCGCCCCGATCAATCGGCGAGGCCGACCTTCAGAATGCCGTCATCCACGGCGATCACGGTGACGCGCGCGCCCTGCGGGGCATCGGGTCCGCGCACCTGCCAGAAGGCGTCGCCGATCTGCACGCGGCCGTTGCCGTTGACGATCGCCGATTCCAGCACCAGAATCCGCCCGAGCAGCTGGTCCTGCTTGCGGTTCAGCAAGGGCTGGTCGGTGCTTTCGCCGGCCTTGCGGAAATAGCGCCAGTAAATCCCGACCGAAACGAAAGAGAGGATCACGAACACCAGAATCTGGGCCAACAGCGGCACCGGAAGACCGAGGACCAGCAGCAGGAAGACCCCGGCGGCGGCGAAACCGAGCCACAGGAACAGGATGCCGGGCGCCAGCGTTTCCAGTCCGATCAGGACCAGCGCCATCACTGCCCAGAAAATGGCGGCATTGCTCATTTGGTTTTATCCTGCGCCGGTTTTTCCAGACTGGCCTTGGCCAGCTCGGCGATGCCGGCGATCGAACCCATGACGCCGGTGACTTCGGTCGGCAGGATCATCAGTTTCTGATTGGGCGAGTCGGCGAACTTGCCGAGGGCTTCGACATACTTCTGGGCGACGAAATAATTGATCGCCTGCACATCGCCCTGTGAAATCGCGGTCGACACCAGTTGCGTGGCCTTGGCTTCGGCTTCGGCCAGGCGTTCGCGGGCCTCTGCTTCACGGAAAGCGGCCTCTTTCTTGCCCTCGGCCTGCAGGATGGCGCCCTGCTTCTCGCCCTCGGCGCGGAGGATCTCGGCCTGACGCAGACCCTCGGCTTCCAGAATGTTGGCGCGCTTCTCGCGCTCGGCTTTCATCTGACGCGCCATCGAGTCGACCAGATCACGCGGCGGCTGGATGTCCTTCAGCTCGATGCGGTTGACCTTGATGCCCCAGGGATGGGTTGCGGTATCGACCACGGTCAGCAGTTTGGCATTGATCTCGTCGCGCTTGGACAGCGACTCGTCGAGATCCATGGAGCCGATGGCGGTCCGGATGTTGGTCATCACCAGGGCAATGGTGGCCTGCTGCAGATCGGACACTTCGTAAGCCGCCTTGGCGGCGTCCAGCACCTGGAAGAACACCACGCCGTCCACTTTCACCACGGCGTTGTCCTTGGTGATCACGTCCTGCGAGGGGATTTCCAGAACCTGCTCCATCATATTCACCTTGCGGCCGATGTCCTGCATGATCGGGACCAGGATATGCAGGCCGGGGCTCAGGGTCTTGGTGTACTTGCCGAAGGTCTCGACGGTCCACTGGAACCCCTGCGGCACCATGCGCACCGCTTTGTAGAGAACCACCATGGCGAAAAACAACAGGGCAATATACAGAAAGTTCATGGAACACCTCGGATCTTGTGTGGTCCTATTATAGGACGATTCAATTGGGTGCGACCCTTTTCCGCCCCGGGGCATCTTGTAAACAGTGAGCCATTCAACCCACTTCGCGATCGATGTGCCGGACAGCCTGATTCAACGCGCCAAACGCGGGGATGCGCAGGCTTTCGAGCAGATTTACCGTTGGTTCGAACGGCCGATTTACACCCTCGGACTGCGCCTGTGCGGGCAGCCGGCCGAAGCCCAGGAGGTTCTTCAGGACTGCATGATCAAGGTGATGACGCGGATCGGCGAATTCAAAGGGCAGTCCCCGTTCTGGGGCTGGCTGAGGCAGATTGCCGTGAATGAAGCGCTGATGCGGCTTCGTCGCAGCGCGAAGGGCTTCAAGGAAGAAGACGTGTACGAATCGGACCTGGCCGACAGCGGGACGGCGATGCCGCCGCAGGCCGCTGAAGCCGCGCAGATGATCGATGCCCTGCAGACGCTTCCCGCGCTGACGCGTTCGGTTCTGTGGCTTTACCACGTGGAAGGCTTCACCCATGAAGAAATCGCCGGGCAAATGGGGAAAACGCCGTCCTTCTCGAAATCACAGCTTGCCCGCGGCACCCGAAAACTCCGTGACACTCTGGCCATCCGGCCTGTACCAGGAATCGAACCATGAACACCGCTATTGATCTGCCGAATGCATTGCGTCAACTGCCGCTGGAAGCCCCGGCCGAAAGCGCCTGGCCCGGCCTGCAGCGGCATCTGCCCCGGAAACCCGTCTGGCCGAAGCCGGCATTTGCTTTGGCCGCAAGCACTGTGCTGGCGCTGCTGCTTTGGCAATCCGGCACACATACCGACACACCGCCTTCGGCCACGACGGCACTGAGCGCCGGAACCGCCGATATGCAGGTGCTGATGGACCGCTCGGCGCAGCTGGAAAAAGCGTTCTATGCCCAACAGGACGATGCCATCTCCAGTGCCAGCGTGATTGCCGCCAATATCGGCATCGAAGAGCAGCTGGCTGCCATCGACGCCGGTCTTTCGCAGCAGCCTTCACCGGAAGATGCCCGTGCCCTCTGGCAGCAACGCATCAGTCTGCTCGACCAAGGCCTGCAGCTCAACCGGACCAATGCCGACTTCAACGCGGCCGGCCGCAATTTCGACCTGG
This sequence comes from Arenimonas sp. GDDSR-1, assembly GCF_025980345.1. Lineage (GTDB taxonomy): Bacteria > Pseudomonadota > Gammaproteobacteria > Xanthomonadales > Xanthomonadaceae > Arenimonas. Next base: position 18,870 of record NZ_JAPDUI010000010.1, read on the forward strand.
CTCTGGCCAGCACCAACTGAAACCTATCCCTCAAGGAGATTTCCATGTTCACCCCGAAAAACCTCATTCCGCTGATACTGGCCGCAGGCTTTATTTCCACGACCGCTTATGGACAGACCACGAAAGCCTCTGCCGATGAACAGAAAGCCGCGCGTGCCGAAATCGAGCAGCTGAGCAAACGCATCCAGGAGTTGTCCAAGAAACTCGGTCCCGATGACCAGATGCAGATCACCATCATCGAAACCAAACGCGACAGCGAAACCGGCATGGTCGAGCGCAGCGTCACCACCACCGCGCCGGCCGGCAAAGGTCCGGGCCGGATCGAGGACAAGCGCGGCGGAAAGCGGATCGAAATGTACCCGGCCGGCCCGCGAATCGGTCTGGGTGTGGTCATGGCACCGAACAGCGGCAACGGCGTGAAAATCGCTGCGGTCAGTCCGAAAGGTCCGGCCAAGGACGCCGGTCTGCAGGCCGGCGACGTCATCACCGCCATCAACGGCAAAGCCATCTCCGCCAAAGACCAGGCCGGCGTCGATCAGGCCCGGGCCGCACTGTCCAATCTGAAGGAAGGACAGACCGTGAAACTGGCCTACACCCGCAACGGCAAATCGGCCAATGCCACGCTGAAAGCCGGAAAAATCGAACCGCAGATGATCGTCAACCGCGAGACGCGCGGCCCCATGCCCGGCGGAGCACCGCACGCCTTCGCATTCGCTACGCGCTGGAGCGGCATGAACCTTGCCGAACTGAACCCGCAGCTGGGCCGCTATTTCGGCAGCAACACCGGCGTACTGGTGTTGAGCCCGAAAGCCGAATTCCCGCAGTTGCAGGCCGGCGATGTCATCCTCAAAATCAATGGCAAGCCGGTCGCCAAATCGCGCGATGTGCTCGAAGCCATGCATGGCAAGAATGAAGGCGAGAAAGTCGCCATCGACATTCTGCGCGACCGCAAAGCACAGTCGGTCAGCATCAGCGCGCCGAAAATGGGCCCGATGGAACCGCCGATGCCGCCCATGCCCCCGATGCCGCCCGGCCCGCCGCGTGTTGCCATGCTGTTCGACGGCGCCGAGGGCGGCCTGCTGACCGAAGACCTGATCGGCGGCGGCGACCGATTCCGCACCATTACCCTGGTCGGTCCGGCAATGGATGAAGACGTGGAAATCGAAATCATCGAATCCGAAATCGGCGATCCCCGCTGAAATCCGATCCGCTCCGAAAAGCCCGGCATTGCCGGGCTTTTCATTTTGAGATGCCGGATGCGGCAACACCTATTAATATGGAAGGGCAAGGAGACCCCGATGACACTGTCTGCCACTGAAATCGATGACCGCCTGATGCTGGGATGCTGGCGTCTGCACGAGCGGACACCCCAGCAGATCACCGTCCTGCTTCAATCGGCGCTGGAAAGCGGCATCCGGCAATTCGACCATGCCGACATCTACGGCGGCGGCGAGAGCGAACGGCGATTCGCGCAGTCCCTGCGCACGCTCGGTTGCCCGCGCGAATCCATCATCATTCAAAGCAAATGCGGTATCCGCGACGGACATTACGACAGCAGTGCCGGCCACATTCTGGCCTCGGTCGACGGCATTCTCGACCGTCTCGGCACCGATTATCTCGACACCCTGCTGCTGCACCGGCCCGACGCACTGATGGAACCGGCGGAAGTCGCCGAAGCCTTCAGCCGGCTGCAGGCCGCGGGAAAGGTGCGCCGGTTCGGTGTCAGCAACTTCCGGCCCATGCAGATCGAACTGCTGCAATCAGCCTTGGAACAGCCCCTGTGCGTCAACCAGGTGCAGTTCGGTCTGGCCCATACCGGGCCGATCGATGCGGCGCTGCAGGCCAATACCGGATTTGACGGCGGCATCGACCGCGACGGTTCGGTCATCGATTTTTGCCGCATGAACGGGCTGCGCGTGCAGGCGTGGTCGCCGCTGCAGTTCGGCATGTTCGCGGGGAATTTCCTGGGCCATCCGGATTTTGCGGAACTGAACCATGCCCTCAACACGTTGGCGCAGATTTACGGCTGCAGCGCCGGTGCCATCGCCATCGCCTGGATCCTGCGCCATCCGGCAGGCATGCAGGTTCTGCTCGGAAGTACCGACCCGCAACGCCTGAAGCAGCTTTCCGCAGCGGCCACCATCCGCCTGCCGCGGGAGCATTGGTACGCCCTTTACCGTTCGGCCGGAAACCGTCTGCCCTGAGCCTTCAGGCTTGCCCAATCCGGCCCCGTAGACTACCCTTTGACGGTCACCTTCTACGGATTTCCCCATGAGCGCAGTGCTTTTCGGACTTTTCGGCCTCAGCTGCCTGCTGGCCATTGCCTGGCTGTTTTCCAACAACAAACGCGCCATCGACTGGCGCCTGGTGCTCACCGGCGTGGCACTGCAGATCGCCTTCGCCGCCTTCGTACTACTGACCACCTGGGGCAGCACCATCTTCGAAGGCCTCGGCCATCTGTTCGTGACCCTGATCAACTTCACCAACGAAGGGTCGAAAATGATTCTCGGCGGCATGGCCGATCAGGACAAATACGGTTTCGTGTTCATCTTCCATGCCCTGCCCACCGTGATTTTCTTCGCCGCATTCATGGCCATCCTGTACCACATCGGCGTGATGCAGTGGATCGTCAAGATCATGGCGCTGGCGATTACCAAAGTCATGCGCGTGTCCGGTGCTGAAACCACCAGCGTGTGTGCCAGCGTATTCATCGGCCAGACCGAAGCACCGCTGACGGTCCGCCCCTACATCAACCGCATGACCGACTCCGAACTGCTGACCATGATGATCGGCGGCATGGCGCACATCGCCGGCGGCGTGATGGCCATCTACATCGGCATGCTGGCCGGCACCGATCCGGCCATGCAGCAGATGTATGCCAAACACTTCCTGGCCGCATCGATCATGGCCGCGCCGGCCACGCTGCTGATTGCCAAGATGCTGATTCCCGAAACCGGCGAACCACTGACCCGCGGCAAGGTCAGCGTGCATGTCGAAAAGGAAAGCGCCAATGTCATCGATGCCGCCGCCGGCGGTGCCTCGGACGGCATGAAACTGGCCATCAACATCGCCGCCATGCTGCTGGCCTTCGTGGCGCTCATCGCCATGATCAATTCGGTGATCGGCTGGGTCGGTGACTGGCATATTGCCGGCTACCAGAGCCTCAACATGATGCTGAACCAGGGCGCCGCTCCCGGGGCAGCTCCGGTCACGCTCAATCTGGGCCTGATCCTCGGCTACATCCTGGCGCCGATCGCCTGGGTCATCGGCGTGGACTGGAACGATGCCGTCATCGCCGGCGGATTGATCGGCCAGAAAGTGGTGCTGAATGAATTCATCGCTTACCTGCAATTGTCGCAGACCCCGGTCGGCGACGGCCCGGGCGCCATCAGCGAACATTCGCGCCTGATCCTGACCTACGCCCTGTGCGGCTTCGCCAATTTCGCCTCGATCGCCATCCAGATCGGCGGCATCGGCAGTCTGGCACCGGAACGGCGCGCCGATCTGGCCCGCTTCGGCCTGCGTGCCGTGCTCGGCGGCTCCATCGCCACCCTGATGACTGCCACCATCGCCGGCGTCCTGCTCCAGCTCGGCGGCTGATCATGATCGTCGTGGCGGGCTCCTACAACCAGGATCTGGTTTGGCGCACGCCGCGGTTTCCGAAGGCCGGTGAAACACGCACCGGCCACTTTTCCCAAGGTCCCGGCGGTAAAGGCTTCAATCAGGCCATGGCCGCACATCGGCTCGGGGGCAACACCCTGTTCATCGCCGCCATCGGCGAGGATGCCCTCGGTGGGCTCGCCATGCAGCTGGCAGAGCGCGAAGCTCTGCCTTGTGCCTGGCAAAAATGTGCGGGTGCCGCCACCGGCAACGCCGCGATCTGGCTGGATGACGATGGACAGAACCAGATTCTGGTGGATCTGGCCGCGAATACCCGGTTATCGCCCACGCACATCTCCGCACATGCCGAAGACATCCGCCATGCCCGGATTCTGCTGCTTCAGCAGGAAGCCGCACTCGGGGCCAGCCTTGCTGCCCTGCATCTGGCGAAAAAAGCCGGCGTGCGCAGCATCGTCAATCCGGCGCCGGCCTCCGGAGATTCCGCGGAATTGCATGCCCTGGCGGACATACTGAGCCCGAATGAAAGCGAGTTCGCCGCCTTGCTGCAGGCCCAAGGCGAAGACGTCAGCGCCGAAAGCATCGCGCAACGCGATGCCGGCGCATTGCATGCCCTGGCCCGGAAACTGCCCTGCCCCGACACGGTGATTACGCTCGGTGCCCGCGGCGCCGTGCTCAGCACGCCTTCCGGATTCCATGAATTCGCGCCGCCGAACGTCAGCGTCAGGGACACGACCGGCGCCGGCGATTGCTTCAACGGCGCATTGGCGGCGGAGCTGGCGCACGGATCCGCATTGATCGACGCCTGCGCGTTTGCGGTGCTGGCCGCTTCCTGCAAGGTCGAGCGCGCCGGTGCGGCACTCGCCATGCCGACACGGGCCGATATCGCCGCCCGCTTCGGCTGATCATGCACATCGGGCCGCATGCCATTTCGCCGAACCTGATCCTGGCGCCGATGGCCGGCGTCACCGACAAGCCGTTCCGGATGCTATGCAAAAAAATGGGCGCAGGCCTGTGCGTCTCCGAGATGACCATCTCCGACCCGCGCTTCTGGCGCACCAGCAAATCGGTGCATCGCATGGATCACTCGGATGAAGCCTCCCCGATTTCGGTGCAGATTGCGGGCACCGATCCGGCGCAGCTGGCGGAAGCGGCGCGCTTCAATGTTGACCACGGCGCACAGATCATCGACATCAACATGGGCTGTCCGGCCAAAAAAGTCTGCAATGTCCTGGCCGGCTCGGCTTTGATGCGTGATGAAAAACTGGTGGCTGCGATCCTGAGCGCCACCGTCAAGGCCGTCGAGGTGCCGGTCACCCTGAAAATCCGTACCGGCTGGAGTCCCGATTCCCGCAATGCACTGGCCATCGCCCGCATTGCCGAGGACTGCGGCATCCAATCCTTGGCGGTGCATGGCCGCACGCGTCAGGATTTCTATACGGGCGCAGCCGAATACGACACCATCGCCGCGGTCAAGCAGGCCGTGCGCATTCCGGTGGTGGCCAACGGCGATATCACCGATCCGCTCAAGGCCAAATACGTTCTGGAATACACCAAAGCCGATGCGGTGATGATCGGCCGCGCGGCGCAGGGCCGACCCTGGATTTTCCGGCAGATCCAACATTATCTGGACACCGGCGAACTGCTGCCGGAGCCTTCTGTGGCATTCATCGCCGAAACCCTGCTCGGCCATCTGCGCCAGCTGCATGAATTCTATGGCGAGCCGCAGGGCGTGCGCATCGCCCGCAAGCATCTGGGTTGGTACAGCGCCGAACAGGACAATGCCGCCGAATTCCGGGCGCGGGTCAACAAGGCCGAAACGGCAAGCGAGCAGACCGCGATTACCGAGGATTATTTCTCGGCGCTGATGGCTTAAGCCAGCGTCGCTTCCAGCGTCACCGGCACCGCCAGCGCCCGCGAAATCACGCAGCCGGCCTTGGCGGCTTCGGCGATTTCGGCGAACTGCGCCGAAGTAATTCCCGGCACGCTTGCTGAAACGATCAGGTGCACACCGGTCACCGTCGGACCCGGATCCATGCCCGGTTCCATCATCGCTTCGGCCCGCGTGTCGATCCGGTCCGGCGTGAATCCGGCTTTGCCGAGTACCGCTGCCAGTGCCATGCTGAAGCAGCCGGCATGCGCGGCGGCCAGCAGTTCTTCGGGATTGGTGCCTTTCTCGTCGCCGAAGCGGGTTTTGAAGGAATAGTTCTGGTCGGCGAACAGGCCGCTCTGCGGCGTGCTCATGCTGCCCTTGCCGGCCATCAGATCGCCTTCCCAGCGTGCGCTTGCGATGCGTTTGAATCCCATGACAATCCCCTGTAAATGCTTGTTTGGAAACGTCACTTTAGCAAATTCTGGGCCAGTTGAACGGCGGCTAAACCGGAGGGGTCAAAAAGTTGATGCGCACCGGGGCGTTTGCCTGTATTCTATGCGCTCCCCAAGTTGTATCTTTCTATCTCGATTAAAGGATATATGCCGCGATGAGCAATTACCTGTTCACTTCCGAGTCGGTCTCCGAAGGCCACCCGGACAAACTCGCCGACCAGATTTCCGATGCCGTCCTCGACGCCATCCTGGCCCAGGACAAGCACGCCCGCGTGGCCTGCGAAACCCTGGTGAAAACCGGCGCCGCCATCGTGGCCGGTGAAATCACCACCTCGGCCTGGGTCGATATCGAAGCACTGGCCCGCAAGGTCATCAACGACATCGGCTACAACAATTCCGACGTCGGCTTCGACGGCCACACCTGCGCCATCATCAACATGATCGGCAAGCAGTCGGTCGACATCAACCAAGGCGTCGACCGCAAGCGTCCGGAAGACCAGGGCGCCGGCGACCAGGGCTTGATGTTCGGCTATGCCACCAACGAAACCGAAAGCTTCATGCCGGCAGCCATCCATCTGTCGCACCGTCTGGTCGAACGCCAGGCCAAAGTGCGCAAGCAGAAGAATTCGCCGCTGCCCTGGCTGCGCCCGGACGCCAAGAGCCAGGTCACCCTGCGCTATGAAGGCGACAAGGCCGTGGCCATCGATGCCGTGGTGCTCTCGACCCAGCACGATCCGGGCATCAAGCAGAAGGATCTGATCGAGGCCGTGCGCGCGCACGTGATCGATCCGGTGCTGCCGGGCAAACTGCTGCACAAAGGCACCAAGTACCACATCAACCCGACCGGCAAGTTCGAAATCGGCGGCCCGGTGGGCGACTGCGGCCTGACCGGCCGCAAGATCATCGTCGACACCTACGGCGGCTGGGCCCGCCATGGCGGCGGCGCCTTCTCGGGCAAGGATCCGTCCAAGGTCGACCGTTCGGCCGCCTACGCCGCCCGTTACGTGGCCAAGAACGTGGTCGCCGCCGGCTTGGCCGACCGCTGCGAAGTGCAGGTCAGCTACGCCATCGGCGTGGCCGAGCCGACCTCGATTTCGGTCACCACCTTCGGCACCGGCAGGATTCCGGACGTACAGATTGAAAAGCTGATCCGCGGCCACTTCGACCTGCGTCCGTATGGCATCAGCAAAATGCTCGACCTGCTGCACCCGATTTACCAGCGCACCGCCAGCTACGGCCACTTCGGCCGCAAGCCGCAGGAAGTCAGCTATGTCGACGGTCACGGCAAAACCCACAAAGCCACTGCGTTCAGCTGGGAAAAAACCGACGTCGCCGAAGCCCTGCGCAAGGCCGCGAAACTGAAGTAATCCGGAACCGGGGGCGGCGCAATCCGCCCCCGTTTTCACATGTCATTCCGGTGCAGGCGGTATCATAAGGCCTGTACCAAAACACCCCATCGAGGGGCGCTGCAAGCACCGCTGAGGCGGAAGCACAGGCTCGATGGCGGTCGTCACTGCAACTGCGCCCGCTCACTTTGATCTTTAAGGAGCGTGCATGAACGCCGTTACGAAACTGAAACCCGATTACAAAATCGCCGACATCGCCCTGGCCGACTGGGGCCGCAAGGAAATCGACATTGCCGAGGCCGAAATGCCGGGCCTGATGTCGATCCGCAACAAATACGCCGCCCAGGCCCCGCTCAAAGGCGTGCGCGTGACCGGCTCGCTACACATGACCATCCAGACCGCCGTGCTGATCGAGACCCTGAAGGACATCGGTGCCGACGTGCGCTGGGCGTCCTGCAACATCTTCTCGACCCAGGACCATGCCGCCGCCGCCATTGCCGCCAGCGGCACGCCGGTATTCGCCTGGAAGGGCGAAACCCTGGAAGAATACTGGGATTGCACGCTCGACGCGGTCACCTTCCCGGGCGGTAAGGGCCCCGAACTGGTGGTCGATGACGGCGGCGACGTCACCCTGCTGCTGCACAAAGGCTATGAAATGGAACAGGGTTCGGATTGGGTCAACACCCCGTCCGGCTCGCACGAAGAGCAGGTCATCAAGAATTTGCTGAAGCGCACCGCATCCGAACGTCCGGGCTTCTGGACCAATGTGATGAAGGACTGGCGCGGCGTTTCCGAGGAAACCACCACCGGCGTACACCGCCTGTACCAGATGATGGAAGTCGGCGGCCTGCGCGTGCCGGCCATCAACGTCAACGACTCGGTCACCAAATCCAAGTTCGACAACCTGTACGGCTGCCGTGAATCGCTGGCCGACGGCCTGAAACGCGCGATGGACGTGATGCTGGCCGGTAAGGTCGCCGTGGTCTGCGGCTACGGCGATGTCGGCAAGGGCTCGGCCCATTCGCTGCGCGCCTACGGCTGCCGCGTGGTGGTCACCGAAATCGATCCGATCAATGCCCTGCAGGCCGCGATGGAAGGTTTTGAAGTCAATACCGTGGAAGCCACCCTGGGCCGCGGTGACATCTACGTCACCACCACCGGCAACAAGGATGTGCTGACCCTGGAACACATGCAGGCCATGAAGGACCAGGCCATCGTGTGCAACATCGGCCACTTCGACAACGAAATCCAGGTCGATCGTCTGAACACCTCCGGCGCGGTCAAGCTCAACATCAAGCCGCAGGTCGACAAATACACCTTCGCCAACGGCAACGCCATCTACCTGCTGGCCGAAGGCCGTCTGGTCAACCTGGGCTGCGCCACCGGCCATCCGAGCTTCGTGATGTCGAACTCGTTCTCCAACCAGACCCTGGCGCAGATCGACCTCTGGGCGAACAAGGACGTGTATGAGCCGAAAGTCTACATCCTGCCGAAAAAGCTGGACGAGGAAGTGGCCCGCCTGCATCTGGAGAAGATCGGCGTGAAGCTGACCGTGCTGACCGACGAACAGGCCGCTTACCTCGGCGTCGCCAAGGAAGGTCCGTACAAGCCGGAACACTACCGCTACTGAGTCCCCGGAAAGGGCGCGCATGCGCCCTTTCTTTTGTCCGGAACCTGCCATGAAGATTTCCTACGAGTTCTTTCCGCCGAAAACCGACGAGCAGCGTGCCCAGCTCGACCGCACCGCGGCCGCGCTGAAGATGCATGCTCCGGAGTTCGCTTCGGTGACCTTCGGAGCCGGCGGCTCGACCCTGAGCTATACCGGGGAAACGGTTCAACGGCTTGCCGAAACCCATGGCCTGAATGCGGTACCGCATCTGAGCTGCATGGGCGGCACCCGCGACGAAATCCGGGGACTGCTCGATCAGTACAAAGCCCAGGGCCGTAAACGCATCATCGCCCTGCGCGGCGACCTGCCCTCGGGCATGGCGCGCGCCGGCGACATGCACTTCGCCGCCGATCTGGTGCGTTTCATCAAAACCGAATACGGCGACACGTTCGACATCACCGTCGCCTGTTATCCGGAGTTCCACCCGCAGGCCGAAGATGCCGAATCCGACCTCGCGCGCTTCGCGGAAAAAGCGGCGCTGGGCGCCAGCTCGGCGATTACCCAGTACTTCTACAATGCCGATGCCTACTTCCGTTTCGTCGAGGATGTGCGCCGGCGCGGCATCACCATCCCGATCATCCCGGGCATCATGCCGATTTCGAATTTCTCGCAGATCCGCCGGTTCTCGCAGATGTGCGGCGCCGAGATTCCGCGCTGGATGGCCCAACGCATGCTGTCCTATGGCGACGATGCCGCCAGCATCCGCGAGTTCGCCGCCGACTGCGTGGCCGGCATGTGCCGTCGACTGCTCGAGGGCGGCGCCGATGAACTGCATTTCTATACCCTGAACCTGGCCAAACCCACCGAAGCGGTGCTCTCGCGTTTACGCTGAAGCTGCGCTAGAGTGCCGCTATGGCATCATTACGCATCAGCGTGTTGTTTCTCCTGCTGGCCGGCAACGCGGCATCGGCACAGGACATGCACCGTTGCCTGCGCGCCGACGGCAGCGTGATTTATACCGATCGCCTGTGCGAACCCGAACAGACCGAAAAGCCGGCCGCAGCCACGTCCGGCCCGGCACCGCCGCAAGCATCGCGATCCGGCCGGACCGGTCTTCCGCCGCCGCCCGCATGCAGCAGAAATCCCGAGGACCTGCTTTACAGCGTCCGTTCCGCCATCGACATGAAGGACGTCAACCAACTGGTGAAAAGCTACCATTGGGTCGGTGTCAGCCAGGATCAGTCGGAAAGCCTGCTCTCGCGTCTGGACGCCATGGTGGACCGGCCGTTGCTGGATGTGCAGCTGCTGTATCCCGAGCCCAAGACGCCGGCGCCGTCGGATGTACCTGAAGAGGAACTGCCCGATACCGCGGATTACACCTACCGGGAATCGCCGCGGACTTTGCCGTCCGCCCTGAAAGTCATGCAGTACAAGAGTGCGACGGCCACTGAGACGGTCAGTACGGTATTCCGCCTGCAGCGGCATTATCAGTGCTGGTGGATCCGTTTCTGATCAGCTGAAACGCAGAACGGCGACCGCGCCGCCTTGCTCGCGCGGTGCGATACTCACTTTCCAGCCATACAGTTCACACAGACGGCGCACGATGGACAGACCGATGCCGCCGCCGGTGGTGTTGCCGACGCTCGAGCCGCGGTAGCCGCGCTCAAACAGGCGCTCGGCATCTTCGGTGCTCAGACCCGGCCCGGTATCCTCGATGGCGATGCAGTCGGCTTCGACCCGGCAGCGCACCTCGCCCTCGACCGTGTATTTGCAGGCATTGCCCAGCAGATTGCCGATGGCGACCGAGAGCACCGCTTCCGGCGCTTCGATGATGACGCCTTCCAGTCCTTCGACGAAAATCTCGACCGGCTTGTTCGCCAGATGCGGACGGTTCGCCTCTGCCAGCTGGCGTACCAGTTTGGCGATGTCGCAGCTGCCCATGCCGCGCTCGTTGCGCGACAGCATCAGCAGGGCGGTGGTCAGATCGGTGCACTGCAGCGCAGCGCGATCGATGCGCAACAGACGCTGGCGCATCTTGTCGGTGATGTCGGGATTGGCCAGAAGCAGTTCCGTGGCGCCGCGGATGACCGCCAGCGGCGTGCGCAGCTCGTGGCTGACATCGGCATTGAACTCGCGGTCGCGGCGGACGATCTGGGTCATCCGGCTGGAATAATCATCAAGCGCGGAGGCCAACTGGCCGACTTCATCGTCCGGAAATAGCGGCGCCAGCTGTTGGCTGCTTTCCTTACCGACCATCATGCGCAGCCGACGGGCCAGTTCCAACACCGGACTGATCACGCGCGAAGACGACCAGATGCCGATGAGCCAGGCCAGGAGGGAGAACACCGCAATGGCGCCGATGACCAGAAGCACCAGGCGCTGCTCGCTCAGGCTGGCGCTGGTGACGTCGTAACGGACATAGCTGACCAGATCGGCATCACGCCGGATGGCATATTTGTACCGGTGCAGCTGGCCGTTGCCGTCGACTTCTTCGATATCGTATACGCCGGTTTTCAGATTCTGCAGCACCAACGGCATTTTATAGGCGTTGCGCGTGCTCCAGATTTTGGCCGAGAGCATCGAAAAAGTGGCGGTGCCCTGCGGATTGGTGCGCACCTGTGCCACGAAATTATCGACTTCGCGCTGCAGCGTGCTTTCGATCAGCTGGCCTTCCAGCTTGGACCTCAGGTACAGGGAGGACAAGGCGAACAGAGCCGTCAGCCCGAAGCCCAGCAGGAAAAAGGAGAAAATGATACGGGTTCGGAGTCTACGCCTGTACTGCATCGGGATCGACGATTCGATAGCCTATGCCATGCCGCGTCTGGATCAGCGCCGTCGGAAACGGCTTATCGATGGCCGCACGCAACCCGTGGATATGCACGCGCAGGCTGTCGGAATCGGGCAGCTCTTCGCCCCAGACCCGGGTTTCCAGTTCGTTGCGGGTCACCACCGAAGGCGAGGCTTCCATCAGAGCCTGCAGGATTTTCAATGCGGTCGGATTGAGCTGGATCGATTCCCCGCCGCGGCGCACTTCCAATGTATCGAGATTGAACTCGAGATCGGCAATGCCCAGCGTGCGCGAGACATTGGTCTTGGTGCGGCGCGCAAGCACCTGCAGGCGGGCTTCCACTTCCTGCAACGCAAACGGCTTGACCAGGTAATCATCGGCACCCGAGTCGAAACCGGCGAGCTTGCTTTCCAGCGAATCGCGCGCGGTCAGCATCAGTACCGGAGTCTGTTTGCGGCCCTCCATGCGCAGCTTGCGGCATACTTCAATCCCGTCAATGCCGGGCAGATTGAGATCGAGCACGATGGCATCGAAGTCATTGACCACGGCCAGATGCAGTCCGGTCACGCCATCGGCGGCGTAATCGACCGTGTGGCCGCGGTCTTCCAGATAGTCGCCCAGATTAGCAGCGATGTCGCGGTTGTCTTCGATCACCAATAAGCGCATTTTTCGAATCTCGGTTGATGTCACTGTTTAACGTTCACGCCATCCAACTGTGTTTTTTCATAGGCCCTGCGCTTGGCGCCGGCCGTGGTGCACGATTTCTTTTTCATGTTCGTACCGACCGGTTGCTCGAAAGTACAGACCATTTTGCTGTCGGCGAAGGCCTGTTTCAGAATTTCATTGACCTTGTTCTGTGCCTCCAGAGCATCCGCGGATGTCAACTGACCGCCCTCCAAGGCATCCAGCGACTGATCCAAGACCTTTCGTTTGTCCGGCGTCATTTCAACATAATCGACCTGAGTCAATTTCTGGTTAATGTCGAGCCGTTGCTGCGCAATATTGCCGGCCGTCAAAGACAGTTGTACAGCCGATGCATCCCTAGCTGACGCTACATCAATATGTGAAGCGAGCAGCAGAGCCGAAAAAATTACAAAATTCTTCATCTTTAAAATCAAAAACCTATTCAATAGTGGTTTTTTAAGAATAGCATCATTCACGGCGCACCATTAAAAACCCGGCAAGCGGTTGCCCGCTTGCCGGGTCAGGGCTGTGAAGCTCCGATTACCATAACCGGTTGGTTGCTGACGAGGCGCGCAAACCGAAGAGATGGTCGGACAAGGCTAGACCTCAATGCGTTAATATTTCGTTAATTCTATCTGATGATTTGGTTATTCACGACGCTGTTTTGACCGTTTATCCGGGAAATCAGCAAATCAAGCATCGACCCGGCAATATCGGCGCCGGTGGCGGTCTCCAGGGCCTCGAAACCGGGGGCGGCATTGACCTCGAGCAGCATGGGTCCGGCCGGGGTCCGGAGCAGATCCACGCCCGCAACCGAAAGTCCGAGCGCGGCCGTTGCCGCAAGCGCCAACGCCGTTTCGGCCGGATCCGGGATGTGCACCTCGGCCCTGCCCCCCAGACGGACATTGGCCCTGAATTCCCCGGGCGGCGCCGTCCGCGTGATGGCGGCAATCACCCGGCCGTCGCAGACAAAGAGCCGCAGATCACGACCCGCCGCCTCAGCGATGAACGCCTGCACGGTGAAGGGCACTCCGCCCGCATGCAAAGGCCCCATCACGGCAAGAGCCGAGGCCGTATCCGCAACGCGGTGAATGCCCCAGCCGCCGGAACTGGCGTCTTCCTTGATCAGCATCGGAAACACGAAAGGCAGCTTTGCGAGGTCGGTGGCGCTCCGCACTGCCGTGCCGGCAACACTCGGCGGCATCGGCAGCCGACCATCCGCGAAGACCCTCATCGCGGCCGGTTTATCACGGGCCAGCGCCACTGCTTCCGCCGTATTCAGGCAGACGGCTCCGGCAGACTGCAGATGGGCCAGCCAGAAACCGCCCTGATTCTGCCAGATCGGCCCGAAGCGAGGTATAACGCCGTCGAAGAATTCGGTGCCCCCGTGTTCAACCGGAACCAGAGGATCGAGGATGCACATTTCGGCACCGCGCTCCCGCGCAGCAACCTGCAGACGATGGTTGGTATACAGATCCGGGATCCGCGATAACACCGCAATCTTCATGGTCCGGTTTCCCGTCGCCCGTGCAGGCGTTAAACTGTGTGCATGGAATTGTATCTCAACGGCGAATTGCGGCACTTTGACCACGACCTCGACATCCGGCAGCTGGTCGATCAGCTCGGCCTTTCCGGGCAGCGCTTTGCCGTGGAAGTGAACCGGCAAATCGTGCCGAAAAGCCGGCATGCCGGCCACGCGCTGCAGAACGGTGACCGCATCGAAATCATCCAGGCCATGGGTGGCGGTTGAGGGCTGACGGCAAGCCGCGATTCAGGCGATAATACACGCATGACCACGCCGACCATCCACGACCCGCTGATCATCGCCGGGAAACACTACCGCTCCCGCTTGCTGACCGGAACCGGGAAATTCGCCGACTTCCAACAGACCCGCGAAGCGACCGATGCGGCGGGCGCCGAAATCGTCACCGTTGCGCTGCGCCGGACCAATCTCGGACAGAACAAGGGGGAGCCGAACCTGCTGGATTTCCTGCCGCCGGACCGGTTCACGTTGCTGCCCAACACGGCCGGCTGCTACAACGCCGAAGACGCCGTGCGCACCTGTCAGCTGGCACGCGAACTGCTCGATGGCCACACCCTGGTGAAGCTGGAAGTGCTGGGCGATCCCAAGACCCTGTTTCCGCATGTCACCCAGACGCTGATTGCCGCCGAAAAACTGGTGGCCGACGGCTTCGATGTGATGGTGTACACCTCGGACGATCCGATCATCGCCAAACAACTCGAACAGATCGGCTGCGTGGCGATCATGCCGCTGGCGGCCCCGATCGGATCGGGACTCGGCATCCAGAACAAATGGAGCCTGCTCGAAATCATCGAAAACGCCACGGTTCCGGTACTGGTCGATGCCGGTGTCGGTACCGCATCGGATGCTGCCATCGCCATGGAGCTCGGTTGTGACGGCGTGCTGATGAATACCGCCATCGCTGCCGCGAAGGATCCGATCCTCATGGCTTCGGCGATGTGCAAAGCCGTACAGGCCGGCCGTGAGGCCTTTCTGGCCGGTCGCATGCCGAAACGGCGCTATGCCAACGCCTCATCGCCGCTGGATGGCCTGTTCTTCTGATGGCGGATAACGAATCCCACTCCCCGGAAAAATCCGTCCGCAGCATCCGCAGCTTCGTGCTACGCCAAGGCCGGGCCA
>NZ_JAPDUI010000046.1 GCF_025980345.1 Arenimonas sp. GDDSR-1
GAACAGATAGGCATCGCGGGATTTGGCGGTGTCGTAGCAGCTTTTGATCTTGGCCACCGCGCCGCCCATGCCGCTGTCGCGGTACCCCGAGAAGAAGGTGCCGGTGGCGTTGATGGCGATCTGCTGGGTGTCGGAAGCGGCGGATGCCGGCAGTGCGGCAAGCAACAGGCTGGCGGCGAGAACGAGGGGTCGGGTCATGGCGGGGGCTGCCGTTCGGGAACAGCCTCTAGCATAGCCCAATCCGGCGCCGGCTCCCCGTGCTCAAGGTCATGGCGATTTTCACACGGCTGTCATATCGGATTCGTAAAGTAGGCACCGGGCATAGCCCCATTTGCTCACCCCTGATTCGCAACCCGAATCCTTCTGCCGCCCCGAGGCGGCTTTTTTTTGCCCGCGCCACGGGCTGTCATCAAACGGTCATGGTCCAAAGGCATTCTGTGTCCGGGCCGCGGCTTAGACACCCGCCGCCTACTCTCTGGAATGATGGCCTCTATCATTGCCCTTGCCGCCCTTCTGGGCGGTTTTTTTTGCCTGAATCAAGCGCTTGGCGGTCGCTTATGGGTCGGAAAACGCGGTCAAATCGGGTAAAATAGCGGTTTATTGCCCCTGTTTGGAGTTGTCATGACGCACCCCGTTCTCGCCGCCCTCGGCCTTTCCGAAACCGAATCCGGCACCTACCTCGGCCGCGGCGAGTGGTCCAAAACCACCGATGCCGGCGTGCTGGAACCGGTCAACCCGAGCACCGGCGAAGTCATCGGCCGCGTTTACGCCTCCAGCCAGAGCGACTACGACACCCTCATTGCCCGCGCCGAAGAAGCCTATGCCGTCTGGCGCAGCACTCCGGCCCCGAAACGCGGCGAAGCCATTCGCATCTGTGCCGACGCCCTGCGCGCCCACAAAGACGCGCTCGGCTCGCTGGTGGCCTTTGAAATGGGCAAGATCAAGCCGGAAGGCGACGGCGAAGTGCAGGAAATGATCGACATCGGCGATTTCGCCGTGGGCCTGTCGCGCCAGCTGTACGGCCTGACCATGCACTCGGAGCGTCCGGGCCACCGCATGTACGAGCAATACCACCCGATCGGACTGGTCGGCATCATCTCGGCCTTCAATTTCCCGGTGGCGGTCTGGGCCTGGAACGCCTTCCTCGCCGGCGTCTGCGGCGACATCTGCATCTGGAAGCCGTCGCCGAAAACCCCGTTCTCGGCCATCGCCTCGATGAAGATCTGCAACGACGCCCTGCATAAAGCCGGCTTCCCGGATCTGTTCTTCCTGTTCAACGACGCCGGCACCGAAATCGCCCAGAACTTCGTGGACGACAAACGCGTGGCGCTGATCAGCTTCACCGGCTCGACCCACGTCGGCCGCATGGTCGGCGAGCGCGTGGCGCGCCGCATGGGCCGTTCCCTGCTGGAACTGGGCGGCAACAATGCCATCATCGTCGACGAAACCGCCGATCTGAAACTGGCGATTCCGGCCATCGTGTTCGGCGCCGTCGGCACGGCCGGCCAGCGCTGCACCACCACCCGCCGCCTGTTCGTGCATGAAGCCCTGCGCGACGTGGTGGTCGAGAAGCTGGTTGCCGCTTACAAACAAATCGAAACCAAAATCGGCGACCCGACCCTGCCGACCACCCTGATGGGCCCGCTGAATTCGAAAGAAGCCGTGGCGCAGTTCCTGAAAGCCATCGACGGCGCGAAAGCGGCCGGCGGCACCGTGCTGACCGGCGGCGCAGCCATCGAAGGCCGCGGCAATTTCGTGCTGCCGACCATCATCGGCAACATCAAAAACTCCGATGCCGTGGTGCAGGCCGAAACCTTCGCCCCGATCCTGTACGTGATGACCTTCAAGACCCTGGAGGAAGCCATCGCCCTGCAAAATGCCGTGCCGCAAGGCCTGAGCTCGGCCATCTTCACCCAGAACCTGAAAGCCGCGGAAGCCTTCCTGGCCGCCAGCGGTTCCGACTGCGGCATCGCCAACGTCAATATCGGCACCTCCGGCGCCGAGATCGGCGGCGCGTTCGGCGGCGAGAAGGAGACCGGCGGTGGCCGCGAGTCCGGCTCGGACGCCTGGAAGGTGTACATGCGCCGCCAGACCAACACCATCAACTATTCGGATTCGCTGCCGCTGGCGCAAGGCATCAAGTTCGACCTCTGATGTATCCTCTGGCCCGGCCCCTGCTGTTCTGCCTGGACGCCGAGCGTGCGCACACGCTCGGTCTGGCCGCGCTGGAAACCGCCTACCGCACCGGCCTGAATCCGCTGCTGGCGGTCAAGCCCAAGCCCTTGCCGACCAAAGCCTTCGGCATCAGCTTTCCGAACCCGGTCGGCTGCGCCGCCGGGCTGGACAAGAACGGCGAGCACATCGACGCGCTGATGGCGCTCGGTTTCGGTTTCGTGGAAATCGGCACGGTCACGCCGCGCCCGCAGGACGGCAACCCGAAACCGCGCATGTTCCGCCTGAAAGACGAGATGGGCATCATCAACCGGCTCGGTTTCAACAACCACGGCGTCGATGCCCTGGTCAAGAACGTCGAGCGTTCCAAACGCGAAGGCATTCTCGGCATCAATATCGGCAAGAACAAAGACACGCCGAACGAACGCGCCATCGACGACTACCTGCACTGCCTCGAGCGCGTGTACGACTACGCCGACTACATCACGGTCAACATCTCCTCGCCCAACACCCAGGGCCTGCGTGATCTGCAGGGCGAAGAAGCGCTGCGCGTGTTCGTCCACGAACTGCGCGCCGCCCAGGAAGATCTGGCCGCCGTTCGCGGCCATCGCGTGCCGATGCTGGTCAAGATCGCGCCCGATCTGTCGGAAGCGGAAATCGAAGGCATCGCCGGCGTGTTCAACGCCGCCAAACTCGATGGCGTGATTGCCGGCAACACCACCGTCGACCGCAGCATGCTCGGCCCGAACCCGATTGCCGGCCAGGTCGGCGGTCTGTCCGGCAAGCCGCTGTACGAAAAGGCCACGCACACCCTGCGCCGGTTGCGCCTGCATCTGGACAACAGCATCCCGATCATCGGCGTCGGCGGCATTACCGAAGGCGCCGATGCGCTCGGTAAAGTCTCGGCCGGCGCGTCCCTGGTGCAGATTTACACCGGCTTCATCTACCGCGGCCCGGAACTGATCGGCGAGTGCGTCAATGCCATGCGCCGGCGCCGGCTGGGAGAAGGCTGATGCAGCCCCTGCCGTGGGCCGATGACGTCTCGCTGGCAGGCCGCAATACCCTGCACATCGCCGCGCGCGCGGCCGCCATGTGCGATGTCCGCGATCCGTCCCGCATCGGCGAGGCCTTCGATCTGGCCGCGATGAAAGGCCTCGAGGTGCTGGTGCTGGGCGAAGGCAGCAATGTGCTGTTTGCCGCCGACTACCCCGGGCTGGTGCTGTGCCTGACCGGCGACGACTGCAGAATCCTGGAACAGAACGACAGCCAGGCGCTGATCCGCGCCGAAGCCGGCATGCTCTGGAACGAACTGGTGCATTGGACCCTGGCCCGCGGCTGGAACGGCTTGGAGAACATGGCGCTGATCCCGGGCACGGTCGGTGCCTGCCCCATCCAGAACATCGGCGCCTATGGCGCGGAAGTGGGCGAATTCATCGAAACCGTGGAAGCCTTTGACCGCGCCACCGGCCGCATCAAACGCCTGAGCCATGCCGAGTGCGCCTTCGGCTACCGCGACTCACGCTTCAAACGCGAACGCGATCAATGGGTGATTACCGCCGTCGAATTCCGCCTGGATAAAAACCGGCCGTTGAAAATGGCCTACGCCGGCGTTCCGGAAGAACTGGCCGCGATGGGCATTACCGAACCCAAGGCCCTGCATCTTGCCGAAGCCATCAGCCGCATCCGCACCCGCAAGCTGCCGAATCCGGCCTTGATCGGCAATGCCGGAAGCTTCTTCAAAAACCCGATGCTGCCCGATGCCGACGCCGAGGCCCTGAAAGCGGCGCATCCGGAGCTGCCAGTGTTCCCGTCCGGCGTGGACGGCCACAAAAAACTCTCGGCCGCCTGGCTGATTGAAAAAGCCGGCTGGAAAGGCTACCGCGAAGGCGATGCCGGCATCGCCGAGCAGCATGCGCTGGTGCTGGTCAATCACGGCACGGCCAGCGGTGCCGAACTGCTGGCGGTGGCACGCAAAGTCGCCGCGTCGGTGCAGGCGCAATTCGGGGTCGGACTGGAACCGGAACCGCGCATCCTCGGTGCCGATTTTTGATTCCTGACAAACACACGCACCCGACCGCGCGTGCAGTGCTATTGATGCTGTTCAGTACGGTGTTGTTCGGATTGATGGCGGTGGTCATCCGTCTGGCTTCGAAAACCCAGCACCCGTTCGAAATCGCCTTTTTCCGCAATCTGTTCGGACTGCTGTTCACCCTGCCCCTGCTGTTCAAGCACGGCCCGGGCCTGTTGAAAACCTCCAAGCTGCCGCTGTACCTGCTGCGCTGCGCGATCGGCACAGTCGGCATGCTGGCCGGGTTCTGGGCCATCGTACACCTGCCGCTGGCACAGGCCGTCGCGATTTCCTATTCCACGCCGCTGTTCGTGACCATCGGGGCGGTGTGGGTGCTGGGCGAAACCGTCCGCGCCCGACGCTGGGCGGCGGTGTTGATCGGCTTCATCGGCGTCATCATCCTGCTGCATCCGGATGCCGACACCTTTACCGGCGCCAGTCTGGTGGCGCTGCTGGCGGCGGTGATGAGCGCCAGCGTGGCGATTTCCATCAAATTCCTGACCCGCACCGAAAGCCCGGATGCCATCGTGGTGTTCACCACCGCCCTGTGGGTGCCGATGTCGTTGGTGCCGGCCCTGCTGTTCTGGCAGACGCCCTCGGGCATCACCTGGCTGTGGCTGCTGCTGGCCGGCCTGTTCGGCACCGTGGCGCACATGTGCTGGACGCGTGCCCTGCAGCTCGGCGATGCCTCCATCCTCACCCCGATCAGCTTCATGCAGGTGCTGGTGGTCGGCGTGTTCGGCTGGTGGCTGTTCGATGAAAGCGTCGACCGCTATACCCTGATCGGGGCGCTGATCATCTTCGGCTCCAACCTGTATCTGGCGCACCGGGAAATCACCCGCGCCAAACCGGCGGTCACCGATCCGGAGATCTTCTCGGACACCCTGCAGCGTTGACGGACGCCGGTGCCGGCTTATACTGGCGGCATGAACCGACACTTCGCCCAGATTATTCCCGTCCTGTTGCTGCTGGCCGCCTGCGCCGGCACGGAGAAACCCATGCCTGCAACCCAAGCCGTGGTCACCGGCACGGCAACCTACCGCGAACGCCTGATGCTGCCACCCGAAGCGGAACTGACTGCCACCCTGGAAGACGTGTCGCTGGCCGATGCGCCCTCGGTGACGCTGGGCGAAGTGCGCATGAAAACCGATCACGCGCCGCCCTACGCATTCAGCATCCCCTACGATCCGGCCGAAATCCAGGCACAAAACGTCTATGCGGTGCGCGTCCAGATCACGCTGGACGGCAAGTTGCTGATGGTCAGCGATACGCACACCCCGGTGCTGACCCGCGGCGCTCCCGACCGCGCCGAACTATTGCTGAAAATGCTGCCGCCCAGCCAGCCTTAGGGCATCCGCATCTTCGATTCGGTTACACTGACGCTTCATCGTTCCGGGGAATGTCATGTCGAAAATTCTGCTCTTGGGCCTGTTGGCCGTCATCGCGATCTGGGCCGTCATGGCCTACAACGGTCTGGTCACCCTGAAACACAGTGTGTCCAAAGCCTGGGCCAACATCGATGTGCTGCTCAAGCAACGGCACGACGAACTGCCCAAGCTGGTGGAAGTCTGCAAACAGTACGCGCAGTTCGAGCAGAGCACCCTGGAAAAGGTCATGCAGGCCCGTTCGGCCGTATTCAGCGCCAGCCAGAGCCGCAACATCGAAGCGCTCGGCACGGCTGAAGCCCAGCTGCGCTCCGGCATCGGCCAGATCAATGCCGTGGCCGAAGCCTATCCGGAACTGAAAGCCAACGAAAACTTCCGTCACCTGCTCGGCCGCATCACCGATCTGGAAAACACCATCGCCGACCGCCGCGAGTTCTACAACGAGTCGGTCAACCTCAATAACGTGCGCATCGAACATTTCCCGGACACCCTCATCGCCCGTCTGTTCGGCTTCGGCCCGTTCAAGCTGATGAAATTCACCAGCGCGCAGACCGAAGACGTGGATGTGGGCAAACTGTTCGGCCGCTGACGCCAGCCATGCTGCCGCTTCGGCTTGCCAGCCTTACCGACGCTTCCCTGGACAGCCCGCTGCTGTTGCGGGAAACCGGACTGGCCGCGGCCAGCGCCTGCATCCTTTATCTTGCCCTGCGCTTCCAGCAACCCTGGATGGCCTTTGGCGCCGCCGCACTCAGTCTGTTTGCCTGGTCCAGGACCCGCGGCCACTACCGGCAGATCGCCGACATTCCGACCGCACGCATCGCCTCGGCGCCGCAGGGCTACATCGAGCTCACCGGGCAAGGCGATCTGCTGCCGGAGTACCCCATCGTCAGTCCGCTGACCGGCCTGCCCTGCCTGTGGTATGAATACCGGGTGGAACGCGGTGATGGCCAGGAGCGCGAAACCGTGCGTTCCGGCGTCAGTGAATGGCCGTTTCTGCTCAGCGACGGCAGCGGACGGGTGCTGGTGGAAACCCTGGACGCCCGGGTGATCAGCCGGCACACCCAGCAGTGGCAGCGCGGCGAGGAATATTTCACTGAAACGGTGCTGCTCAAACAGGAAGCGCTGTACGTACTCGGCGAGCATACGCATCCGGCTGCCGATGCCGGAAACAGCGCATTGGACCGGCAACGCAACGCCATTCTCAGTGAGTGGAAGAGCGATCAACAGGCCCTGATCGAACGCTTCGATACCGACCGCAATGGCCGGATCGATGCCCAGGAATGGGAAAACGCCCGGCAGGCCGCACAACAACAGGCGATGACCGGCGGCGACACGGTAGCCCGGCGCGACGCCATCATCCGTAAACCACCTTATGACCGACCGTTCCTGATTTCCAATTATTCCGCCAAGGAATTGGCCGGGCGCTTCCGGCGCTGGTCCTGGCTGCATCTGGGGATTTTCTTTGCCGCCCTGGTACTGGCGGCCTGGTAAATCACGCCCGCTTGTATTTGTTCTCGACGTAGGCGTCGATCAATGCGGTGAATTCCTGGGCGATGTTGTCGCCGCGCAGGGTCAGCTTCTTTTCGCCATCGATGAACACCGGCGCGGCCGGCGCTTCGCCGGTACCCGGCAGCGAAATGCCGATGTCGGCATGCTTGGATTCGCCCGGTCCGTTGACCACGCAGCCCATCACCGCCAGGGTCAGATGTTCGGCGCCGGGATGGCTGATTTTCCATTCCGGCATTTTCGCCCGCACATGCTCCTGCACCGATTTGGCCAGTTCCTGGAAGAATTCCGAGGTGGTCCGGCCGCAGCCTGGGCAGGCGGTGACCAAGGGGGTAAAGGCGCGCAGGCCCATGGTCTGCAGCAGTTCCTGCGCCACGATCACTTCCTGCGTGCGCGAGGCGCCCGGTTCCGGGGTCAACGAGATGCGGATGGTGTCGCCGATGCCTTCCTGCAGCAATACCGCCAGCGCGGCGGTGGACGCGACGATGCCCTTGCTGCCCATGCCGGCTTCGGTCAGGCCCAGATGCAGCGGATAGCTGCAGCGCCTGGCCAGATCGCGGTACACCGCGATCAGTTCCTGCACGCCGGAAACCTTCGCCGACAGGATGATGCGGTCGTGCGGCATGCCGAGCTGTTCGGCCTGCGCCGCCGAATCCAGCGCCGAACGCACCAAGGCTTCCTGCAACACCCGTGCCGCGCTCCAGGGCTCGGTGCGCGTGGCGTTTTCATCCATCATCTGTTGCGCCAGGGCCTGATCGAGAGAGCCCCAGTTGACGCCGATGCGGACCGGTTTGGCGTAACGGTTGGCCAGATCGATGATGGCGCCGAACTGGCTGTCGCGTTTCTTGCCGAAGCCGACATTGCCCGGATTGATGCGGTATTTGGCCAGACGCTCGGCGCAGGCCGGTTCGGCGGTGAGCAGCTGATGGCCGTTGTAATGGAAGTCGCCGACGATCGGCACCTCGATGCCCATCATCGCCAGCTTGTCGGCGATATGCGGCAGGGCTTTGGCCGATTCCGGATTGTTGACGGTGACCCGGACGATCTCGGAACCGGCGCGCCAGAGCTGGGCGATCTGCTTGACGCTGCCGGCAATGTCGGCGGTATCGGTATTGGTCATCGACTGCACCACGATCGGTGCACCGCCGCCCACGGTCACGCGGCCGATGTTGACGGCATGGCAGGTACGGCGGGGAATCGGGGAATCGCTCTGCATGGAAATCGGCCTGCTCAGTTCTGCTCGATGAGCAGGGTGTAATCGATGTTGACGGCCAGTGCGGTGGTTTCGGTCAACACGGTTTCCATGCCGCGCGGCGCCTCGATGCGGTAGGGCTCGAAGCCGTACAGCACCTCCAGCCGGGGTGAATTCTGCTCAATGCGTCCGGAAATCAGGAAAGCGCGCGGCAGCCCTTCGTCCAAAGGCTGGATTTCAAGCGCGCGCAGCAGTTGCCCGGCATGCCCGCCCAGAACCGGGCGCAGGGCGAGCGCGGTGCAACGGCGGGTCAGCAGTTCAATGCCGGCAGTGACCGCGCCATCGGCTTCATAACGCAGCCAACGGATCACGCCAAGCATCCAATCCGGTTCGGCGATGCCCGGCGCGGCGCCGTTGAGGCCGACCACTTCGCCGATGCGCGCACGCGGCGCCTGGCCGGCATCCCACTGCAGCCGATAGCCGCCGAGACTGTGATCGAGCACGGTAGCCTCCAGCATGCGGTGGCTCGGTGTTTCACCGGAATCCAGCCAGTCGGCGGCGGTGCTGATGCCCTGCCCGCCCATCCGCGACAGATTCTGGATATAGGTTTCGAAGTCGATCCGTCCGGCGGCGAAGAAATGCACGCCGCTGAGCCCGACCACCGTGTCCATCCGGTATTCGCCGTAAATGCGCGCGGCGCTGCGGGCCGACGCCTGGCCCAGGGCGCGCAGCATGCGTTTGACCAGCGCGGTGCGCATCGGCAGCGTGCGGCCATCGGGCAGCAGCACCGGAGACATGCCGCCGTTGGCACTGACCGATTCGGTCAGCACGTGATAGAAGGCATCGAATTCAAGGAAGCCGCCCGCGGCGGTTTCGGCACTGCCTTCATCGCGCGGCAATTGTGCACTGTGGTCGGAGGCGGCCACCGCGCAGACCGTGCAGCGCGGCGCCAGAGCATCGGCAATGGCTTTGATCTGTTCCAGCTCCGGCGGGCTGAAGGCCAGCGGATTGACCAGCGCCAACAGCACGGTTTGCACGAACAGATCGTGCGGACGGGCGGTCACTTGCGCCGGACCGTCTTCCACCGCCTGATTATTCAGTTTGACCGAAACCGCATATCGGTAACAGGCCTGCATGGCCGACCAGATGCCTGCCGGCGGCGTCCGGTAGAGTTTCCAGCTCAGCAGCAGGACCTGCTGGTAATGCCACAGACTGTGGGCGATGCACGCCGCCGCATTGCCGGAGCGCATCATCGGAATATCGCCTTCCGGATGGCACAGTTCGACCACGGCCCGGCGGTAGCTTTCGGCCATGGCATGATGCAGGAACAGGGCGTGATCGGCCTTGACCAGACGATCGCTGATCAGCGGCAGCGGACTGCCGAGAAACTGGCGGTCCAGACCCTTGATGCAGTCGACCACGGCCGGCCGCAGGGCCTCCATCAGATTGAAGCGGGTCGCGCCCAGATTCTTGCGGAACAGGGATCGGGACAGGGCGCCGCCGAGCAATTCCGCGGTTTTCAGCAGGTCGGTACGGGGCAGAACCTCGACCCATTTGCCGATGGAGCGGACATCCGAGGGCAGTTCCACCGACGCGCCCCGCGCCTCGATGGTGAACCCCCGCAGCAGTTCCTGATAGGCCTCGGACATCAACTTCTCCTCAAGCCGATAGTTTAATGGAAATCGCGGAATTCCGCGCAGTCGGGTATCCTAGTCGGGTGAGCTCTCTCCTTTCTCCCGCCGCCGAGCGCCGCGTCTTCAAGCCGGCACAGCTCAATGCGCTGGCCCGTGACCTGTTGGAATCCAACTTCAGCCAGATCTGGCTGGAAGGTGAGGTCAGCAATCTGTCGCGGCCGGCCTCCGGCCACCTGTATTTCAGCCTGAAAGACACGAGCGCCCAGGTGCGCTGCGCCATGTTCCGCAACCGCGCCATGCTGTTGCCGGCGCCGATCAAAGACGGCCAGCTGGTGCTGGTGCGGGCGCGGGTCACCCTGTACGAAGCCCGGGGGGATTATCAGCTGTCGGTTGAATCCATCGAACCGGCCGGGCAAGGCGCCCTGCAATTGGCCTTTGAACGCCTGAAGGCCAAGTTGGATGCCGAAGGTCTGTTCGCCGCCGCCCGCAAACGCACGCTTCCGCTCTGGCTGAAACGATTGGGCTTGATCACCTCGCCCCGCGGCGCCGCGGTTCACGATGTGCTGAGCGTCCTGCAGCGCCGGTTTCCGCTGCTGCCGGTCGAGCTGTGGCCGGTACCGGTTCAGGGTGCCGAGGCTGCCGCTGAAATCCGGGCCGCGCTTCAGGCCGCGCTCGCCAGCGGTCGCTACGATGCGATTTTGATCACCCGCGGCGGCGGCTCGCTGGAAGATCTGTGGCCGTTCAACGATGAGGCCTTGGTGCGCGCGGTGGCCGACGCCCCGATACCGGTGGTCTCGGCCATCGGCCACGAGGTGGATTTCAGTCTGCTTGATTTCGCCGCCGATTTGCGTGCACCCACGCCCTCGGCAGCGGCAGAACTGCTGTCGCCGGATGCCGGTGAACTGCAACGGCGCCTGAAGCTGCTGGCACAGAAACTGCATGATGCCATGCGCAACCGCTTGCAGACCGCCGCCCAACGCAACGACACCGCCCTGCTCCGCTTGCAGGCCAACCGGCCGGCGCAGCGCCTGCACCATGGCAGACAACAGTTGCAGGCCCTGAGCGTGCGCCTGCAACACGCCATGCAACAGCGTCTGGCGACACCGGCACAACGTTTGCGTCTGGCGGCCCATCGGCTCGACCGGACCGGACCGCAAACCCGCATCGCCTTGCAACGCGCCGGCATTGCCGCACTGCAGCAACAGCTGCACCGTCATCTGCAGCGCAGCATGGATAAGCGCCTGTCGCGCGTCAAACAGGCCGGTATCGGCCTGAACGCGCTCAGCCCGCTGGCGACTCTGGCCCGCGGTTACAGCATCCTGCGCGACGCGCGGGGCCGCGTCATCGTGCGGCCGCAACAGGTGATGGCCGGCGAAACGGTCAACGCACACCTCAGCGAAGGCCAACTGCGCCTGCGGGTCGATACCGATGAATGATGCGCCCGCAACGGCCAGTCGGCCGATCAACACCCTGAAAGGCCTGCTGCCGTTCCTGAAACCGCATCGGCAGCTGCTGGTGTTCTGGCTGCTGGCCTTGTCGCTGTCTTCCAGTGCAACCTTGTTCTTCCCGGTCGCCATCAAACATCTGGTCGATCAGGGCTTTTCCAAAAACGGGGACATCGACCGCTGGTTCCTGCTGCTTTTCGGGGTGGCCTCGCTGCTGGCCCTGGCCACCGCGGCGCGGTTTTATTTCGTCTCCCTGCTCGGCGAACGTGTCATCGCCGATCTGCGCAAACAGCTGTATGCGCACCTGATCCGGCTCGATCAGCGCTTCTTCCATGAAACCCGTTCCGGCGAACTGATCTCGCGGCTGTCGGCTGATGCCGAACTGCTGCGCACGGTGCTCGGTTCGAGCATGTCGATCGCCCTGCGCAGCGCCATTACCGTGATCGGCAGCGCGGTGATGATGGTGATCACCAACCCGCGGCTGGGCGCCTATGTGCTGATCGGCATTCCGCTGATGGTGCTGCCGATGGTGCTTTCCGGGCGCGGGGTCCGCGGCGCCTCGAAAAACAGCCAGGACCGTCTGGCCGATGCCAATGCCCGTGCCAGTGAAACCTTCAATGCCGTGCACACCGTGCAGAGCTTCGTGCGCGAAGGTTACGAAACCGGACGCTTCACCGCCGCCATCGATTTCGCTTTAGCCGCCGCCCGCAAACGCATCGGTCTGCAGTCGACGCTGACCGCGTTCGCCATCCTGATCATCTTCGGCGGCATCACCCTGATTCTGTGGTCCGGCGCGCGCAGCGTGGTGTCCGGCAGCATGAGCGCCGGCACCCTGACCCAATTCGTGTTCTACGCCATGATCGGCGCCGGCTCGGTCGGTGCCTTGGCGGAAGTCTGGGCTGAAGTGCAGCGCGCCGCCGGCGGCATGAGCCGCATCGCCGATCTTTTCAAGGAACAGAGTGCGCTGGCGGTAAGCGCTCCGGCACAGGCTATCGACGGCCGGCAGCCGATCCGTTTCGAACAGGTCGAGTTCCGCTATCCGAGCCGACCGGACGACACGGCCCTGCACGATTTCAGTCTGGAGATCAGGCCCGGTGAAACCGTGGCCTTGGTCGGCCCGTCCGGCGCCGGCAAGAGCACCGTGTTCCAACTGCTGCTGCGCTTTTATGACCCGCAACAGGGCGTCATCCGCTTGGGGGATGCGCCGCTGCCCGCGCTGGCACTGGCCGACCTGCGCCGCCAGATCGCCATCGTGCCGCAGGACCCGGTGATTTTCGGCGGTAGCGCCCGCGATAACATCCGTTACGGCAATCTGGACGCCGATGACGATGCGGTCAAACGGGCCTGCATCGCGGCCGAAGCCTGGGAGTTCATCCAGGCCCTGCCTGAGGGACTGGACAGCGAACTCGGCGAGCATGGCGCGCGTCTTTCCGGCGGCCAACAGCAACGCATCGTGATTGCCCGCGCCCTGCTCAAGGATGCACCGATTCTGCTGCTGGACGAGGCCACCAGCGCGCTTGACGCGCAATCCGAACGCGCCGTCCAAGTCGCACTCGAACACCTGATGCAGGGCCGGACCACGCTGGTCATCGCGCACCGCCTGGCGACCGTGCTGAAAGCCGACCGGATCGTGGTGATGGACAAAGGGCGGGTGATCGCCACGGGCACCCACCAAAGCCTGATGGCCGAGAACGGACTGTACGCCGAACTGGCCCGTCTGCAATTCCAGCAAACGGAACTTTGAACCCGGCGCATTCAATGCTAGGGTAAGCGCATTCCCCGCGAACCGCCGCCATGCCGATACGCCGCGCCTTACTGCTGTTCGCCATAGTGTCTGTCATCCGCCCGGCGCTGGCAGCCCCCGATGCCGCCGTTCTGCAGCAGGCCTTGGCCCGGAATCTGCCGGAACCGGCAGTGCAGGCGCTGGCCGCCATACCCGACCCGGGCCGGAAGTTATTGGCGGCCCGAAGTTATTACCGGGCTCAAGCCTCGCTCGAAAAGCGCTGGAGTTGGAGCGAAGCCCGGATCCAGGCCTATGAAGGTTCAGCCGAACAGAAACAGCTGCTGGCCGAAATCGCACGCATTGGCGAACACTTCAGCAGCGTCAACCCAGGCTACAGTCTGTATGCCAATACCAAAGTCCGTAGCCTCGACAGGCAAATTGCGGTCTGGAACGAAAACGCTTCCGTCGGCAGCGCATCGGCCCAGCTGATGTCCGCACTGGATGCCGATGCCGGCATGAAAATCGAGGCCGGCAATCCGCAACTGCCCACACAGTTGAAATCCTGGCTGGGCGCGCACAGTCCCGCACCGGGGCCGAATGTGGCCGCACCGGGACTTTCGGCCCACGGCCAGATGCATGCGGTCGATTTCCAGATTTCACAGAACGGCAGCCTGATTGCCCCGGCTGACAGCGCCAAAGTCGCGACGGTGTGGCGCGCGCAGGGCTGGGACGCTAAACTGAAGGCCAGCATCAAAGCCGCCGGCCCGGCCTTCGAAGGGCCGCTGACCTCGCCCGATGAACCGTGGCACTATAGTTACAGCCCTGCCCATGAGGAGACCGGCCATGTTGAAATCTCTCCGTAATCCGTTTCTGGCGGTTATCCTGCTGGCCATCACGGCCTGCGCCGGCACCGCCGAAACCCCGGCCCCCGCACCCGATCCGCTGGCCGGAACCCGCTGGCAGCTGGTCGATATCCAGTACATGGATGACACCACGGTGAAACCGGATGTGGCCGGCAACTATGTGCTGAGCTTCGGCACTGACGGCAACGTCAGCATCAAAGCCGACTGCAACATGCTCGGCGGCACCTACACCTATATGACGCCCTCCGGTCTGACCTTCGGGCCGTTGCGCAGCACCATGGCGTTCTGCGGCGAAAAGTCGCTGTACAACCGCTTCACCAAGGACATGCCCTTCGTGCGCTCGTTCGTGAT
>NZ_JAPDUI010000047.1 GCF_025980345.1 Arenimonas sp. GDDSR-1
GCCTCGATGGGGCCGGAAGCCCTGCGCGTGGCCGGCATCGCCGAAGCCCTGCGTTCGCATGGGCTGGATGTGCTGGATTACGGCAATGTCCAGGGACCGGTCAACCCGTGGCAGCCACCGACCGAGGGTTACCGGCACCTGCCGGAAGTGGCGGAATGGAACCGCCTGACCATGGAAGCCGTTTCCGCCAGCCTGACGCGCGGCGAATTGCCGATCGTGCTCGGCGGCGATCATTGCCTGGGCATCGGATCGATCACCGCCGTAGCTCGGCATTGCCGCGATACCGGCAAGAAGCTGCGCATTCTCTGGTTGGACGCCCACGCCGATTTCAACACCAGCCAGGTCACCCCGTCCGGCAACATCCACGGCATGCCGGTGGCCTGCCTGTGCGGCCTCGGTCCGGATGAACTGACCCAGCTCGGTGGCGCCAAACCGGCCATCCAGCCCGAGGAAATCCGCCAGATCGGCATCCGTTCGGTCGATATCGGCGAGAAACGACTGGTGCACCGTTATGGTCTCGACATCTACGACATGCGCTACATCGATGAAGTCGGCATGAAGCGGTCCTTGGAGGAGGCGCTCGAAGGCGTCGACGAAAACACCCACCTGCACGTCAGTTTCGATGTCGACTTCCTCGATCCGTCCATCGCCCCGGGCGTGGGCACCACGGTGCCGGGCGGTCCGAACTACCGCGAAGCGCAGCTGGTGATGGAAATGATCGCCGATACCGGCCGGCTCGGCTCGTTGGACATAGTTGAATTAAACCCGGCTTTCGATGAACATAACAAGACCGGCGCACTCGCCGTGGATCTGGTCGAAAGCCTGTTCGGAAAATCGACCCTGATGCGCATTGATTAACCCTGAGGAGTACGTATGAAAAAGCTCGTTACCGCCCTGCTGACCCTGTCGTTCGTTCTGGCCCTGTCGGCCTGCAACACCATTGAAGGCGTCGGCAAAGACGTCCAGAAAGCCGGCGAGAAAGTCGAAGACGCCGCGAAAAACTAAGTCCCCATGGCCAACCAGCGTGTCCTGACCGGCATCACCACCTCCGGTACGCCGCATCTGGGCAATTACGCCGGTGCCATCCGCCCGGCCGTTGCCGCCAGCCGGCAGGCCGGCGTGGAAAGTTTCTATTTCCTTGCCGACTACCATGCGCTGATCAAAGTGCAGGACCCGGCGCGTGTCCAGCAATCCACGCTGGAAATCGCCGCCTCCTGGCTGGCCTGCGGTCTGGATCCGGATAAGGTCTGGTTTTACCGGCAATCCGATATCCCTGAAATTCCGGAGCTGACCTGGCTGTTGACCTGCGTGGCCGGCAAAGGCCTGCTGAACCGGGCGCACGCCTACAAGGCGGCGGTGGATAAAAACACGGCCGACGGCAACGATGCCGACGCCGGCATCACGGCCGGATTGTTCATGTATCCGGTGCTGATGGCCGCAGACATCCTGCTGTTCGGTGCCCACAAGGTGCCGGTCGGGCGCGATCAGGTCCAGCACATCGAAATGGCGCGCGATTTCGGCGCGCGTTTCAATCATCTCTACGGCCAGGCCCATTTCACGCTGCCCGAAGCGGTCATCGAGGAATCCGTAGCCACCTTGCCGGGCCTGGATGGCCGCAAGATGAGCAAGAGTTACGACAACACCATTGCCCTGTTCGCCGATGCGGCGACGCTGAAGAAACAGATCATGGGCCTGCTGACCGACTCGAAGGCGCCGGGTGAGCCGAAGGATACCGAAGGTTCAGCCCTGTTCCAGCTCTATCAGGCCTTCGCCACGCCGGAGCAGACCGCCGCTTTGCGTCAGGCGTTTGCCGAAGGCATCGCCTGGGGCGATGCCAAACAACAGCTGTTTGCGGTCATCGATGCCGAAATCGCGCCCATGCGCGAACGCTACAACGCCTTGATGGCCGATCCGGCCCGCATTGAATCCATTCTGCAGGCCGGCGCGGTCAAGGCCCGTGCCATCGCCACGCCGCTGCTGCGGGAATTGCGCCATGCCGTCGGTCTGCGCAATCTGGGCAGCGTCCTGCCGACGCAGTCGAATGCATCACATGAAAAACCGGCTTTGCCGGTGTTCAAGCAATACCGGGAAAAAGACGGCAAGTTCTATTTCAAACTCAGCCACGCCAATGGCGATACCTTGTTGCAGAGCCACGGCTTCG
Organism: Arenimonas sp. GDDSR-1; assembly: GCF_025980345.1. Classification (GTDB taxonomy): domain Bacteria; phylum Pseudomonadota; class Gammaproteobacteria; order Xanthomonadales; family Xanthomonadaceae; genus Arenimonas. Next base: position 2,162 of record NZ_JAPDUI010000047.1, read on the forward strand.
ACAATCCGCGCGAAGCCGGTGCGTTTCTGGCCAAAATCAAAGCCGAAGGCAAGGCTGCGTGGCACAGCCTGAGGGATGTCTCCGAGATGGCAAGCTTGGTGGAAGAAACGCACGTGCTTGAAGCGCTTGAAGCAATTTTCAAGGATGCCGCCGCTGCGCTTTGAGTTTTTTCAGTCCCAGCGTTTCGCGTTGTCCGCGGTCAGTTTTCCTTTCGGCCGAACTACGCAGAACCGGTGGCCGGTCGGTGCCTGCATCACCACCCAGCGGGAATCGTAAGGCCGCGCAATCTCCAGCGCGCCGAAGGCTTTCAGGCGCGCCACTTCGGCTTCGATGTCGTCGCTTTCGATATCCAGATGCACGCGGGATTCGTGATCGACCTTCTGTACTTCGACGTGCAGATCGCCGCGCATTTTTTCCAGAACGGCGTACCGGTCCAGGCCGTCTTCGTCCGGGTCAGCAATATCCAGCCCCAATGCCTTGCTCCAGAATGTCGCGGCTTCGCCCAAATCGCCGCCCTGGCAGTCAATCATGAAACCGGCAAGGCGGCTGCGATGGGCCATCAGCGGGACCGTTGCAGATCGTCGATCATCGCTTTCAGGAAGCGGGCGGCTTCGCCGCCGGTGGCGGCGCGGTGATCGAAGGTCAGCGATATCGGCATCATCCGGTGCGTTTCCATGCCACCCAGCACCGGGACCACGGCGTGATACAGACGACCGGCGCCGACGATACATACGCACGGCGGCACGACCACCGGCGTGGCGTATTTTCCGGCGAACACGCCGAAATTGGAGAACATCAGCGTGTAGCCCGAAAGGTCTTCCGGCGGCAAGGTGCGGTTGCGAACGCCGTCACGCAGGCGGTTGAGTTCGGCGCGCAGCGTTTTGCCGTCGCGCGAGTCGCAGTGTTTGAGTGAGGCGACGAACAGGCCGTCGGCCGAGTCGATGGCGACGCCGATGTGGACTGCGCTGTGCCGGCGCAGGGTGCCTTCCTTCGCGTTGAGCCAGGCGTTCATCGCCGGTTCGGTCTTGGCGGCTACCGCCAGCGCGCGCAGGGTGCGCACGGTGATGTCTTCACCCGCCGCCCAGGCGCTGAGGTCGGCATCGTCCATTAATGTGGTCGGAACCACCTCGGCATGCGCGGCACTCATCGAGCGCAGCATGTTGCGGCGCACGCCGCGGATCGGTTCGTCTTTGTCATCGCCGGCCGGCGGCGGCATGAAGGCCGGCGGCGGGGTTGCAGGGCGCTCGCTGGCCATAACGGGTGCCGCCGCTGCCGGAATTGCGGACTGCATCGATGGATTGGCGGCTGCCGCTTTCACATCGGCCAGGGTGATCACGCCGTCGGCGCCGGTGGCGCGCACGCGGGCGAGGTCGACCTTCAGCTTTTTCGCCAGTGCACGCACGGCCGGCATGGCTTTCACACCGCCGATGGCGATGGCCTGTTCGCTACGCACGGCGTTCGAGCTTTCCATGGCGCCGACCACGGTGCCGGCATCGCCGTCCGCTTCTGCAGCCGCTGGTTCCGGTATTGCGGTCGGTGTCGCCGCCGGTGCGGTGTGTGCCGCCGGCGCGCCGTGGTGATGTCCGGTGTCCTGGGCATCGGCGCGTTGCGGCAGACTCGGATCCAATTCGATTTCGACCAGCACCGCGCCGGTCAGGATGACATCACCGGGCTGTCCGGCCAGTGCCAGCACTTTGCCGGAGAACGGCGAGGGCACATCGACCACGGCCTTGGCGGTTTCCATCGACACAAGCGGCGCATCCAGACGGACCACATCGCCGATCTTGACATGCCATTCGACGATTTCGGCGTCCGGCAGGCCTTCGCCCAGATCCGGCAGATGGAAGGGTTTTACTGTGCTCATAATCAGCTCGCGGCAAGGGTGCGTTTGGCGGCGGCGACGATTTTTTCGACGCTCGGCAGGTATTTCATTTCCAGACGGAACAGCGGAATGTGCGTGTCGTAGCCGGTGACGCGCTCGACCGGCGCGACCAGGTCGTACATCGCTTTTTCGGCCAGCTGCGCGGCGATTTCGGCACCGAATCCGGCGGTGCGCGGCGCTTCATGCACGATGACGCAGCGTCCGGTCTTTTTCACCGATTCGTGGATGGTATCGAAGTCGAGCGGTTTGACGGTAGCCAGATCGATCACTTCCGCGCTGATGCCGTCTTTGGCCAGGGCATCGGCCGCTTCCAGGGTTTCTTTGACCTGCGAGCCCCAGGTCACCAGGGTCACATCGCTGCCGTCGCGCAGCACGAAGCAGACATCCAAAGGCAGGGCTTCGCCGTCATCCGGCACCTCTTCCTTGTATTGCCGGTAGATGCGTTTGGGTTCGAAGAAGATCACCGGATCGGGATCGCGGATGGCGGCCAGCAACAGGCCATAGGCGCGCTGTGGCGAACTGGGCATGACCACGCGCAGGCCGGGCACATTGGTGAAGATGGCTTCGTTGGCTTCGCTGTGGTGTTCCGGCGCACGGATGCCGCCGCCCCAGGGCACGCGCAGCACCATCGGGCAGCTCATGCGGCCGCGGGTGCGGTAACGCAGGCGCGCGGCGTGGCAGATGATGTGATCGACCATGGGATACATGAAGCCGTCGAACTGCGCCTCGGCAATCGGCTTCATGCCCTGGGCGGCCAGGCCGACGGTCAGGCCGGCGATGGTGGTTTCGTCCAGCGGCGTATCGAGGATACGCTCGGGGCCGAATTCCTGGATCAGGCCAGAGGTGGCGCGGAACACGCCGCCGTTGATGCCGACGTCTTCGCCGAGCACCATCACGCTCGGGTCGCGGCGCATTTCATAGGCCATGGCCTGGGTCAGGGCTTCAATGAGGGTGATTGCGGCCATCAGCGTTTCTCCCAGCCCAGCGCCTGTTCGCGCTGCTCGGCCACGTCATGCGGCAGTTCGGCGTACAGGTAATCGAACATCGCTTCCACCGGCTGCACAGCGGTGGCCAGATAGGCATCGACCTCGGCATCGGCCCAGGCGTTGGATTCAGTAATCCAAGCAGTTTCTTCGTCTTCGCTCCACCAGCCCTGCGCCAACAGGTAGGATTTCAGGCGCTTGACCGGCTCGCGCTGCCAGGCCGCCTTGACCTGTTCGTCATCGCGGTAACGGCGGGCGTCATCGGCGGTGGTGTGGTCGGACAGGCGATAGGTGATCAGTTCCAGCACGGTGCCGCCGTGGCCGTGGCGCGCGCGCTTGACCGCATGCGCCACCGCGGCTTTGACCGCGATGATGTCGTTGCCGTCGACTTGCAGGCACTCCAGACCGCCGGCCAGCCCCTTCTGGGCCAGGGTTTTGGCACCGGTCTGCGCTGTGCGCGGCACCGAGATCGCCCATTGGTTGTTGATGATGCACAGCACGAAGGGCAGGCCATAGGCGCCGGCCGAGTTGATCGCGGCATAGGTATCGGTTTTCGAGGAACCGCCGTCGCCGACGCAGGCCAGGGCCACGCGCGCTTCGCCGCGCAGTTTGAAGGCCAGCGCGGAGCCGGCCGCGTGCAGGCATTGGGTGGCGATCGGCACGCACCAGGCGAAATCATGGGCCGGGCCGGAAAAATCGTTGCCGCGTTCATCGCCGCCCCAGTACATCAGCACTTCGCGCGGTTTCACGCCGCGGGCGAACTGGGCGCCGTATTCACGGTAGCTGGGCGCGAACACGTCGTCGATCTGCAGGCTGGTGCCGATGCCGATGTGGGCTGCCTCATGGCCGAGGCAACTGGCATAGGTACCGAGTTTGCCGGTGCGCTGCAGGGCCACGGCCTTGGCATCGAAGCAGCGCACTTTCAGCATTTCCTTGTACAGATCGACCAGCTGCGTGCGGTCGCGGGCGAAGTCGGGGAGATCGGGATTGACGATGCCGCCGTCGGCATCCATGTACTGCAGATAATCGATTTCGAAACGTACGCCGGATTCCATTCAGGGCTCCTGGAAGCTGTGGCAGGGCATCCCGCCGGGAACGGAAATAGTGTAGCCGATAAGTTAAACTGGCGAGGTTAAGAAACCGTGAGCCTGCCATGACCGAACCCCGCAACCAACGCCCGCTTGAAGACGGCATCACCACCGACTTCAAGGACCGCATGAGCTACGGCGGCTACCTGCGTCTGGACCGGATCCTGAGCGCGCAGCATCCGCTGTCGGATCCGCCGGTGCATGACGAAACCCTGTTCATCATCCAGCACCAGACCTCCGAGCTGTGGATGAAGCTGGTCATCCATGAGCTGCGGGCGGCCTTGGCCCAGCTGCGCGAAGACGACCTCGGTCCGTGCCAAAAAATGCTGGCGCGCGTCAAGCACATCCAGAAGCAGCTGACCGAACAGTGGTCGGTGCTGGAAACCCTGACCCCGAGCGACTACATGCAGTTCCGCCATGTGCTCGGTTCCTCTTCGGGGTTCCAGTCGCACCAGTACCGGGAAATCGAGTTCCTGCTCGGCAACAAGAACGCGCATTACGTGAAGGTGTTCGACTACGATCCGGACATCCACCGGCACCTGACCGACACCCTGAACGCGCCCAGCCTGTACGACGAATTCCTGCGCCATCTGGCCCGGCGCGGCCACGCCATTCCGGCCGAATGCCTCAACCGCGACTGGTCGCAGCCCTACGAGAAACGCGAGGCGGTCATCGCCGCGTTCGAGCGCATCTATGAAAACACCGAGGCGCACTGGGAGGCCTACCACTTCTGCGAACAGCTGGTCGACATCGAAGTCAATTTCCAGCAATGGCGTTTCCGTCACCTGAAGACGGTCGAGCGCATCATCGGCTACAAGCCCGGCACCGGCGGTTCCTCCGGCGTGGCCTTCCTGAAGAAAGCCCTGGACCTGAGCTTTTTCCCGGAATTGTTCGAGGTGCGGACCCGTATTGGCTGAAAAGTGTCGGATTTTCAGGCAATTGCGGCTTTTTTCGGAAAAAAGCTGTCAATCGCCGGTGTTTTAATTATGATGAAGCACCGTTCCACCATTAAAACAAACCAAGGGAGAGTCCGCATGAGCGGAGCAGTCGACACCGGAAACACCGAATATACGCCACCCGCGTTTGACCAGATTCTCGGGCATCCCAAGCCCCTGTGGATGCTGTTCATGGCCGAATTCTGGGAACGCTTCGCGTTCTACGGCATCCGTTGGGCCATGGTGCTGTACATCGTGGCGCAGTTCCACGGCGGCGCCGGTACCGGCGAGAAGCCGGCCAGTGAACTGTACGGCGCCTATCTGGCGCTGGTGTACGCCGGCGCCATCTTCGGCGGCTATGTGGCCGACAAACTGATCGGCTTCCAGCGTTCGATCCTGACCGGCGCGGTGATCATGGCCATCGGCCTGTTCATGATCGCGATTCCGAACGAGGAAATCTTCAAGCTCGGTCTGGCCACCATCATCGTCGGCAACGGCCTGTTCAAGCCGATCATCTCGACCATGGTCGGCAAACTGTATGCCACCTCCGACCAGCGCCGCGATTCCGGTTTCACCATCTTCTACATGGGCATCAACATCGGCGCCATGATCGCCCCGGTGATCACCCAGGTGCTGGCCCAGCGTTATTTCGGCACCACCGAAACCCCGGCCTACAAAGTGGTGTTCCTGACCGCCGGCATCGGCATGGTCATCAGCCTGTTCTGGTTCTATCTGGGCCGCAGCCAGCTCAAGGGCATCGGCGCCGCCGAAGCCGGCAGTGGCATGGGCCGCGTGGCCGGTGTCGCCGCAATCGGCGCCCTGATCGGCATTCCGTTGTTCTACTTCCTGCTGACCATCGATGCCATGTACCTGCAGTACCTGTTGATGGCGCTGATCGTGGTGCCGGCCGTGATGCTGCTGCGCGAGGGCATGCGCGACGGCGCCGTGGCCCGCGACAAGGTGCTGGCCATGCTGTCGATCTTCTCGTTCAACGTGCTGTTCTGGATGTTCTTCGAACAGGCCGGCAGCTCGTTCAACTTCCTGGCCGAAAAAATCGTCAACCGCAACTTCGGCACCTGGGAATTCCCGACCGCCTGGTTCCAGTCGGTCAACTCGGTGGCCATCATCACCCTGGCGCCGGTACTGGCCTGGTTGTGGGTGCGCATGGGCAAAGCCAACCCGTCGATTCCGCGCAAGTTCGGTCTGGGTCTGATCTTCAACGGCCTGGCCTTCCTGCTGCTGATGTACGCGCTGACCAATCTGATCGACCCGGTCACCTTGATGATTCCGTTCTGGGTGCTGTTCGCCGTATATGTCATCCAATCCATCGGTGAGCTCTGCCTGTCGCCGATCGGTCTGTCGATGACCACCAAGCTGGCGCCTGCCAAACTCGGCGGTCTGGCCATGGGCTGCTGGTTCCTGTCGATTGCCATCGGCAACAATCTGGCCGGCATCTTCGCCGGCGAGGTCAGCGGCGAAGGCGGCATGACCGCAGCCTCGGCGCTCAGCGGCTACACCTTCGGTTTCTACGCGCTGGCCGGTGCCGGTGTGGTGCTGTTCCTGATCGCGCCGCTGATCCAGAAACTGATGCATGGCGTGAAATAACGCCGCCTGCAGGCAAAAACGAAAAGCGGCCTTCGGGCCGCTTTTTTTCGGGACCCGTCAAGGCGCCCGCACCAGCCCGATCCGCGTTTCGAAGTCCCCGATCGGCTCCGGCCGGCTGAAGTAATAGCCCTGATAGTGGTCGCAGCCATGGCTTTTCAGGAATGCCCATTGTTCTGCGGTTTCCACCCCTTCGGCGATGACCTTCATGTTCAGGCTGTGCGCCATGTTGATGATGGTGCGCACGATGGCTTTGTCGCTGTCATCCATGGCCAGATCGCGGACGAAGCTCTGGTCGATCTTGAGCTGTTCGATCGGAAGGCGCTTCAGGTACTGCAGCGAGGAATAGCCGGTGCCGAAGTCGTCGAGCTCAAAGCCGATGCCGACTGAACGCAGCACCGTCATTTTCTCGATCATGGCATCGATGTCGTCCAACAGCATGCTTTCGGTGAGTTCGAGCTTCAAGCAGGCGGGATTGATGCCGTGGCGTTTGATCAAGGACCGGATCTGTGCCGTGAAATCGCCCTGGTTGAACTGCCGCGCGCTGACGTTGACCGCGATCGACAGCGCGGCGGTGGCCGGATTACGCTGCCAGACGGCGAGCTGTGCGCAGGCGGTCTCCAGCACCCAGCTGCCGATGGCAACGATCATGCCCGTGTCTTCGGCCAGCGGTATGAACTGGAAGGGCGGAATCATGCCGCGCTCCGGATGTTTCCAGCGGATCAGCGCTTCCGCGCCCAGCGCCTTGCCGGAATTGTCCATCTGGATCTGGTAGTGGAGTTCGAACTGCTTGCGTTCAATCGCCGCGCGCAGTTCATTTTCGAGATCGGCGCGGGCGGAAATCGCGGCCTGCATGCCCGGGTCGAAGAAGCGCAGGGTGTTCGGACCGACGTGTTTGGCCTGGTTCATGGCGATGTCGGCCTGGCGCAGCAGCTCGTCGCCGCTGGTGTCGTGGTTGTGGAACAGCGTGATGCCGATGCTGAGCGTACTGTGATGGATATGTTCGGCCAGACGGTACATGCCCGACAGGGCCGCGATGATGCGGGTTGCGGCCGACTCGGCCGCCGCCGCCGCTTCTTCGATGTTCTCGTCAAGGCCTTCGAGCAGCACGACGAACACGTCGGGGCCGATGCGCGCCACGGTATCGCCTTCGGAAACGCAGCGGCCCAGACGCACGGCCACGTCCTGCAACAGCAGGTCGCCGATGTCGTATCCCAGGGTTTCGTTGACGGTCTTGAACTGGTTGAGATCGAGCAGGATCAATGCGCCGCGGTTGTCCCTGCGGGTGTTGGCGACCAGCGCGTGTTCGATGCGGTCGATCAGCAGGCGCCGGTTCGGCAGCTGGGTCAGGGCGTCGTAGAAGGCGAGGTTGTGGATCTTGGCATCGGCTTCCTTGCTCAGGCTGATGTCTTCCAGCGAGGCCACATAGTTGGTGATCTCGCCGTTTTCATCCCTGACCGTGTTGATGATCAGGTATTGCGGATAGACCTGCCCGTTCTTGCGCTTGTTCCAGATCTCGCCCTCCCACATGCCGGTTTCCTTGATGACGTACCACATCACTTCATAGAAATAGCGGTCCTGGCGGTCGGAGCTCAGAATCCGGGGCGTCTTGCCGATGACATCCTCTGGTTCGTAGCCGGTGATGGTGGTGAACGCGCGGTTGACGCGCAGGATGACTTTGTTGGGATCGGTGATCATCATGCCTTTCGAGGTTTCGAACGCGGTCGCGGCGATGCGCTGGTTGTACTCGGCGGTATCGCGTTCGACGGCGATACTGACCAGCTGCGCCGATTCCTCGATCATGGCGATGTCGGAAGGTTCCGGCGTATGCGGGTGGCGATGGTAGATGGCGAAGCTGCCGATGACCGCATGCGCGGCCGACAGTATCGGCTGCGACCAGCAGGCCCCCAGGCCCGCACGCCGGGCGATGTCGCGGTAGGGGGTCCAATAGGGGTGGCTGGCGATGTCCTCGACCACCACGCGTTCGCCGGTGAACGCGGCGGTGCCGCAGGACCCCCGGCCGACGCCGATCTCGAGGCCGATCACCGCATTGTTGTAGAAATTCGGCAGGCTGGGTGCGACGCCACTGGCAAAGTGCTTGCCGTCCCGGTCGAGCAAAAGCACGCTGCACAACATGCCGGGATTCAGCCGTTCGATGCCGGTAACGATGGCCTGCAACGTCTGCTCCAAGGATGCGCCGCCGGCGAGCATGACCAGAATGTCGTTGTGCAGCTTTTTGTAATCGTCGTCGCGCTTGCGGCTGCTGATGTCGGTGTGCATGCCGATGGCCCGCAGAGGCCGGCCCTCGGCGTCGCGTTCGACCACCAGACCGCGGTCGAGAATCCATTTGTAGCCGTTTTCCTTGCACAGCACCCGATGTTCATTGACATAGACCGGCGTGCGGCCTTCGAGATGTTCGTTCAGTGCGCGCATTACCTCGGGTTTGTCCTCGGGATGCACGCGCTTTTCCCATTCGGTCAAGCTGCTGCTGATTTCATGTTCGGCGAAACCGAGCATGCGCTTCCACTGGGTGGAAAAGAAAACCGTTCCATCGGCGATGTTCCAGTCCCAAAGCCCGTTGCCGGTACCTTCAATGGCGAATTTCCAGCGCTGTTCGCTTTCCTTCAGGATTTCGCCTTGCTGGCGCAGGGTCAGCAGCAAGGTGTTGAAGCCGGTGATGAGCGCGCCGATTTCATTGTCGCGGGTCACCGGCAGGGGTTCCGGTGCATGCTCGGATTTGGCCAGTTCGGCCAGAGCGTCCATGGTGGTGAACATCGGGCGCAGCTCGCGGCGCAGCAGCCACCACATCAGGCTTCCGGCCAGAAGCGTCAGCAGGCTTCCCGCAATGAAAACATTGCGCTCCAGGGCATACACCGGTTCGAAGGCTTCATCGGTCGGCAACGAAGCCACCACCGACCAGCCCGCGATCGGAATCGACCGGCTGGAGGCCAGGACTTCTTTGCCGAACCGATTGACGGTGATGCCGGTTCCGTCCCACCCGTTCAGATGCCGGTCGATCAGCGGATTGACGCCCGGCGGCGGCTGCTTTTCCAGAACCCGGGTCTTGCCGGAGCTGGTGATGATGGTGCGCGATTTCTTGTCCTGGAGGACGTAATAGCCGGTCTTTCCGAAACGGCTGCTGGTGATGCTGTCCAGAAAGCTCGGCTTGCTCAGGTCGATAGCGCCGACCAGCGCCCCGATGACCCGGCCGCGGGTATCCCGGACCGGCGCAGAGAGTGGAATGATCGGAGCGTTCAGTTTCCGGCTGATGACCGGGCGCCCCACGGTCTGGCGGCCTTCGGCATTGATGTAACCGCGGTCCGAATAATCCATGCCGTTACGGTTGATGGTGTCCGGCATCGACGCAATCACGACGCCTTGGGCATTGACGACATAAGCGCCCGCCAGGAAATCGCGCAGCAGCAGGGGCCGTTGCACGATCTTGGCCTGTACGGCCCCGGCACTGCTGAAGTCGGCCGTTCCGAGTTCATTCGCCACATACTGCAGATTCTGGAGTCGGAGGTCGATGTCGTAATTGATCTGGCGGGCGACGAGGCTGGCAGTGGCCATCTGACGCTGGCCAATCTGGCTGATCATATCGCTGCGCAGTTTGCGCTCGGAATAGAGCAACAAGCTCCAGATACCCAACACGAACACCGCTAGGCTGAACAGCGTAACCCGGGCCTGCAGCGATTTGGGCAGAATTCTGCGCATTGCCTCGGTCTCATGAATCGGACATACGGTTCAAACTATACACTTTTGTGTCGGGCATGGAATCATATTAGAGTCGGTTAATGCGATGCGGCTGGAGCCGATTTGACGCCCGCTGCAAAAATGCGAATGATAACGGCGAACGGCTGATAGGGAGTATCGGCATGCCCATGGGGACCGCCAAGTCGCAGGAAGTCCTGCGCAAGAACAACGTGACTGTTGCCGGCAATGTCCGGGCCGCCGGTACGCTGGTGTTCGTGCATGGTTTCGGCACCGACCAGACCGCCTGGGAGGCGGTGACGCCGGCATTCGCCGCCGACTGGCGACTGGTGCTGCTCGACAATGTCGGCGCCGGCGCCTCCGATCCGGCCGCCTTCGTGGAAAGCCGGTACCACGATCTTGAAAAGTACGCCGATGATCTGCTCGACATCGCCGATGTTCTGGAGCTGGAAAAGGCGACGCTGGTCGGACACTCGGTCGGCGGCATGGTCGGCATTCTCGCCGCCAACCGTGCGCCCGAGGTGTTCGGGAAACTGGTGCTGATCGGCGTTTCGCCGCGCTACCTGCAGGACACCGATTACCCCGGCAACATGTCCAATACCGATGTGCGGGATGTCTACGAGGCCATCCGCAACGACCATCTGGAATGGGCCATGAATTACTCGCTGCTGGCCTTGCAGAATCCAGAGCGGCCCGAGCTGTCCGAGAGTTTCGCCAAAACCCTGTGGAAAATCCCGACCGAGCGCGTGCTGACCGTGCTGCATTCAATCCTGCAGATGGATTTCCGCAGCGAACTGCCGCGGGTCAGCGTGCCGACATTGATCATCCAGTCGCGGGAGGACGCATTCGTCCCCCTGGCCGTGGCGGAGTACATGCACAACACCATCCGGGGCAGCCGGCTGCAGGTCATCGACGCCTTCGGCCATCTGCCGCACATCAGCGCCCCGGCGGCGGTGACCGCGGCCATGCAGGACTTCCTCAGGCCCTAGTGCTTGACCGTATAATCGGAGGCAACGCGGGTGTCGTTCAATGGCAGGACCTGAGCTTCCCAAGCTCAAGACGTGGGTTCGATTCCCATCACCCGCTCCAGACGCATTTAGGTTTGGCTGAATTTTCCGGAGCCGGCGGCGATCCACATCACCATGCCCATCACCGCCATCACCAGCACGATGATCAGCGGAATGGCCAGTGCCGGGTTGCGTTGGCTGAGAACGCCGATGGCCACCGAAACCAGCGGCAACAGCAGCAGCCGGTTGCCGGCCCAGCGGTGCAGCCCTTCAATATCATTCACGCGCGCGTAATCCACGATATTCAGAATCCGGTTCGTACCGGCGAAGCGCACGGCCAGCGCTGCAATCAAAAGTATTCCGGCAGCAAGGAATGGAACAATCGTGGCGATCACATCCGCCACCAAGCCAACGCGTTCGTGTCGTGATTCCAATACAGGTGGATGGCATCGCAGCGGCCGTCGCTGAGCACCAGCGCCTGGGCCTTGGCATCGGCCTTGCAGCCGGGCAGGGGGCTGCCGCCCAGCGCCTCGGGCCGGCAGTCAGGCGCGGCGGTGTCCAGTTCGGCCGGCAAGCCACAGATGGCATCCTGTCGCGCGCTATCGATGGCGAATACCAGCCGTTGCGGGCCGGTGGCGTTTTCCACGGTCACCGTAACTTCTTGCGGGTTTTGCACGAAGCGGATTTTCTCGGCGATGCCGTTGCCGTCCAGATCGGCGTACAGAATATCGAGCGAAGACGCGCCGCAGAGACCGGACAGCAGCAGGGCGGTGAAGACGGGAAGCGTTAAATTTATGCGCATGGTGGTGGCCTTGGGCGTGAC
>NZ_JAPDUI010000011.1 GCF_025980345.1 Arenimonas sp. GDDSR-1
CGCGAAACAATACGGCGACTTCGTAGCATTCGTGCGCAGCGAAGAAGCCAAGCACACGCCGGAATACACCGGCCTGTCGGAAGCGGTGGCCAAGTACCTGTTCAAGCTGATGGCCTACAAGGACGAATACGAAGTGGCACGTCTGTACAGCAGCCCGGCGTTCCTGAAGCAGATCGAAGACACCTTCGAGGGCAACATCAAACTGCATCTGAATCTGGCACCGCCGCTGTTTGCGAAAAAAGATTCAGACGGCCATCTGGTCAAGCAGGAATACGGCGCCTGGGCGCTGCCGGCGATCAAAACCCTGCGCCATCTTAAGTTCCTGCGCGGCACCGCGTTTGATGTGTTCGGCAAAACCGAAGAACGCAAAATGGAACGCGCCCTGATTGAAGACTACCAGCGCGACATCAAAACCATCGTGTCGAAACTGTCGGTCAGCAACCACGTGCAGGCGGTGCAGTTCGCACGTCTTCCGGAACACATCCGCGGCTTCGGACACGTAAAGGAAAAGCATGTGGCCAAGGTGAAAGCGCAGTGGGCGGAGTTGATGGCGAAGTTTGTCTAAGCAAAGTTGAATGTTAGAAATAAAAACGCCTCCGATTGGAGGCGTTTTATTTTAGCGATGGCACTGCAGGATTATTTCATGCCCACACACTGCAAAAACTCGGCACGGGTACGCGCATCGTCGCGGAAGCTGCCCAGCAGCTTGCTGGTGACCATGCTGACGCCGGTCTTGTGCACGCCGCGGGTGGTCATGCATTCGTGCTTGGCCACGATCACCACGCCCACACCCTTGGGCTGCAGCACGTCCTGGATGCAGCGTGCGATCTGTGCGGTCATCTTTTCCTGCACCTGCAGGCGCTTGGCGTAGGCTTCCACCACCCGCGCCAGCTTGCTGATGCCGACCACGCGGCCATCCGGGATGTAGCCCACGTGCGCCACGCCGATGATCGGCGCCATGTGGTGCTCGCAGTGCGATTCGAACTCGATGTCGCGCAGGATCACCATCTCATCGTAGCCTTCCACTTCCTCGAAGGTGCGCTTCAGGTAATCTTCCGGCTTCATGGTGTAGCCGCCGAACCATTCCTTGTAGGCCTTGGCCACGCGCTTGGGCGTATCGAGCAGGCCTTCGCGCTCGGGGTTATCGCCGGCCCAGCGCAGCAGCAGCTTGATGGCGTCTTCGGCCTGGGCCTGGCTGACGGCCGACGGCTTGGCGGCGGGTTTTACGGCAGTGGTTTTCTTGGCGGCCATGGCGGCTCCTCGCTTAGATGGGGGCAGTATCGCCCGCGGTCCGTGAAGGCCGCATCCATTTGGTCAAATGATACGCCAGCAGCAGGGCTGTCAGCAGGAACAGACTGGCCAGCAGATACGGCGCGCCCGGCAGCACCACCGGGGCATGGTCGCTGATGAACAGCGCGAACACATGGGTGAACAGGAACGGCGCGATGATGCCGGCCAGGCTGTTCATCGACGCGATGGCGCCCTGCAGGCGGCCCTGCTCGTCGGCGTGCACCTGCTTGGTGATCACCGCCTGGATTGACGGCCCGGCCAGGCCCCACAGCGCGAGCAGCGGAATCGCCAACAGGGACAGCAGGCCGGTGGCGGCCATGCCCTGCCAGGCGAAACCGAGCAGGCCGAACAGCAGGCCGAGCATCAGCGCGCGGCGCTCCCCGATCTTCGGCACCAGCCGGCGGATCAGGAAGGCCTGCACCAGCACATTGCAGATGCCGACCAGGCCGAGCACGTAACCGACCTGCTGCTCGCCCCACTGGTAGCGGTAATCGGCATACAGCACGAACACGCTGGGGAACACGTAGTGCGCGAGCTGGCCCAGGAACACCACCGCCAGCAGACCGAGCACGCCTTTGTAGTGTTTCAGCAGCAGCAGCGCGCCGATCGGGTTGGCGCGCTTGAGGTCGAAGCGCGGGCTGCGTTTTTCCGGCGGCAGCGATTCCGGCAGCACGAACAGGCCGTAGCAGAAATTCAGCGCGGCAAGGCCGGACGCGACCCAGAACGGCAGGCGCAGATCGATGCCGCCGAGCAGGCCGCCGAGGGCCGGACCGATCACGAAACCGATGCCGAACGCGGCACCGAGCAGGCCGAACGCACCGGCGCGTTTTTCCGGCGGGGTCACGTCGGCCAGATAGGCGTTGGCGGTGCTGAAGCTGGCCGAAGTCATCGCCGAGATCACCCGGCCGATGAAGAACATCGGAATGCTGCTGGCCAAGGCCATGAAGGTGAAATCCACCGCCAGACCGAAACAGGAAATCAGGATCACCCGGCGCCGGCCATAACGGTCGGACAGGGCACCGAGCAGCGGCGCGAACACGAACTGGATGAACGAGAACGCCACGCTGAACCAGCCCGACATCATCGCCGCCTGGCCGAAATCATAGTTGCCGATGGTCTTGATCAGGTGCGGCAGCACCGGAATGATCAGGCCGAAGGCCAGGATGTCGATCAGCACCGTGAAAAAGATGAAGATCAACGCGGCGCGGCGCGCCGGTTGGGTGGCGGTCACGGGATTCCTCAGGGGCGTTCGGCGTTGTGTTCGGTATCCGGCTCGTCGGTCAGCACGGTCATGTTCTGCACGCCGTCGAGGTTGATCGGCTCATCGGTCAGCAGCAGCGAGCTGCCCGGCTGCAGGGTGGAATACAGCAGGCGGGCGAAATCGACCGGCACCGCGATGCGGCGGATGGCGGCCGGATCCAGACCGGCGGTGGGCGCCGCGCCGCTGGCCGAGGCATTCACCCGCAGCCATTTCAGCTCCATCTCGTCCGGCACGATCCGGCTCGGTTCGGTGCCGACGCCGTCCATCACCACATAGGCCTGGCTGCCGAACGGCTCGCTGCCGACCACGCCGATTTTCGAGCGTCCGATTTCGATGCCGTTGCGCAGCGCGATCACGGTCTGGTTGCGGGTGCTGATCAGCACGGTGACCGGACCGAATGCGGATTTCTCCGGCTGCCAGCGGTAATCCTCGTAAGCCGACAGCGGCTCGACCGGCACCACCTTGCCTTTCTCGTTCACCGACTGCGCGAACATGGCCGGATCGACCACATTCTGCGGACTGGTGACCTTGTCGTTGCTGACGATGACGGTCATGCCCAGTTCGGTTTCGGAAAACAGGCGCTGGGCAAAGCCGTCGGGCATGCGCACGCAGCCGTGCGAGGCCGGATAACCGGGCAGGTTGCCGCTGTGCAGGGCGATGCCGTCCCAGGTCAGGCGCTGCATGTAGGGCATGGCCGCCGGTTTGTTTTTGGAATCCTTGTACAGATTGGATTTGTGGTCTTTGTTCTTCTGCAAAATGGTGAACACGCCGGTCGGGGTGTCGTGGCCTTTCTTGCCGGTACTGACCGTGCTGACCGCCACGCGCACGCCGTTGCGGTACAGATAGGCTTTCTGCTGGGTGATGCTGACCAGCATCAGCATCGGACCCTGCGGCACCGCCTCGGCATACCAGACCCACTGGCCGGGCTTGAGCGCCTCCGTCGGGGTATTGGCCGGCATGGCCTGCGGGGCGGCCTGCGCATGCAGGGAAGACAGGGCGAGGGTCAGGGCGGTGGCGAGCAGGATTTTTTTCATGGCGGGCTTCCGGGCGGAGGTCAGAAAATGCGGCAGAACACGGCTTTAAGGTAACGGCTTTCCTTCACATGCGCCATGTACGGGTGGTCGGCGCCGGCACCCGACACCTTCAGGATCTGGGCGCGGCGGCCGGCGAAGAACGCGGCGCGGCGGATCATGTCGAGGAAATCCTCTTCGCTGACCAAGCCGGTGCATGAGCAGGTCAGTAAAATGCCGCCGGGCTTGACCACGCTCATCGCCAGCTTGTTCATGTCGTTGTATTTCTTCAGTGCCGAAATCACCTGCTCGCGGTCGCGGGTCAATTTCGCCGGATCGAGGATCACCACATCCCAGGCATCGCCGCGGGCGGCGGCGTCGCGCAGATAGGGGAACAGATCGGACTGCACGAACTTGACCTTGGCGTCATTCAGATAGGCGTTCTTGCCGGCGATCTCGAGGATTTCCTCGTCCAGATCGATGCCGGTGACCTCGCTGGCGCCGCCGCGGGCCTTGGCGTAAATGGCGAAGCCGCCGGAGTTGCAGCAGATGTCCAGCACGGTTTTATCTTTCACCAGCCGCGACAGATATTCGCGGTTGTCGCGTTGGTCGGCGAAGAACCCGGTTTTGTGCCCGGAGCCCGGGCTGGCGCGGAATTTCAGGCCGTATTCGGTGATCACGCTCGGCTCGGGGGCATCGGGCGCGCGGAAATCGAAGCTTTCCTGTTTCTGCACATGCTCTTCGGCGAAGCTGTAGAAACGGCAGCCCGGAAATTGCGTGCGCAGGGCCTCGTAAATCCATTCCCGGTGACGGAACGCGCCGGCCGAGAAGAACTCGACCACCAGCAGATCGCCGTAGCGGTCGACCACCAGTCCGGACAGGCCATCGCCTTCGGAGTGGATGACCCGCCAGGCGTCGGACACCGCATCCAGCTTCAACACCTCACGGCGCAGGGCGACGGCCTCGGCGATCTTGCGCTGGAAAAAGGCCGCATCGACTGCTTCCTCGTAATCCTCGGTCAGCACCCGCAGGGCAATGCGCGAATGGCCGTTGTAGAAGCCGCGGCCGACCCAGTGGTTGGTGGCATCGACGATGTCGACGATGCTGCCGGGGCGCGGTTTTTGCTCGGGTTTTTCCACCATTTTCTGGAAAATCCAGGGGTGGGTCGATTTGCGCTCGATTTTCAGGCGCACAAAGGGCAGTTCGGTGCTGGTCATGGGCCTATTGTAAGCCCAAACGGGCGGGGTGACTTTTCCGGAAAAGCCCGCTATCATGGCCGCCGAAGGGGAGTAGCTCCCGCTATCGCATCGTCAGCACGGGGCAACCACCCCCGGTGCGATAGGCAGCCCGTCTGTCAGCAAGACCTTCGCAGCGCCTCGACACCGTCGGGGTTACGTTTATTGCGTTGCATTAGGAGCTGACATGATAAGTATCGCCACCCCCACCATGTGGGCGGTTTTCACCCTGTTCGTCATTCTCGCGCTGGCCGTCGATCTGCTGGTGCTCAAGTCCAACGGCCCGCACAAGGTCTCCACCAAGGAAGCGCTGATCTGGAGCCTGGCCTGGATCGGCTTGGCCGTGCTGTTCAACGCCGGTCTGTGGTGGTACCTGAAAGACAGCGGCCACCCGGATGCCGACCGCATCGGCCTGGAGTTCATGACCGGCTATCTGGTCGAGAAGGCCCTGGCGGTCGACAACATCTTCGTATTCCTGATGATCTTCACCTACTTCGCGGTGCCGGCACCTTCGCAGCAGCGTGTGCTGATCTACGGCGTGCTCGGGGCCATCGTGCTGCGCGCGATCATGATCTTCATCGGGGCCGCGCTGATCCAGCAGTTCCACTGGATCCTGTACTTCTTCGGCCTGTTCCTGCTGGCCACCGGCGCCAAGATGCTGTGGGCGGCCGGCCAGGAACCGGATCTGGAAAAGAACCCGGTGCTGCGCTGGATCACCAATCACCTGCCGCTGACCCGCCAATACGACGGCGAAGCCTTCAGCGTGCGCGAAGACGGCATCAAGAAGTACACGCCGCTGTTCGTGGTGATGATCATGGTCGCGTTCACCGACGTGATCTTCGCGGTCGATTCGATTCCGGCCATCTTCGCCATCACCACCGATCCGTTCATCGTGCTGACCTCGAACGTGTTCGCGGTGCTCGGCCTGCGCGCCCTGTACTTCCTGCTGGCCGGCATGGCCGAGAAATTCCACCTGCTGGCCTACGGTCTGGCGCTGGTGCTGATGTTCATCGGCGTGAAAATGCTGATCGTGGATTTCTACAAGATTCCGGTCGGCGTTTCGCTGGGCGTGGTGGCGGCGCTGATTGCGGCGGCCATGGCCTTCAGCCTGGTGTTCAAACCGAAAGAAAAGAAAGCCGGCGTCGGCGAAGAATACCTGCTCAAGGACGAGTAAGCGCGGCCGGCCGTCCGGAATGGGGGCTTGTGCTTCGGCACAGTGCCCCCACTTCCTGATAATGGATGCCGATACCCTTTACCAGACCCACAACGCCGCCTATTTAGGCCGCGTGAAACAGCAGTTCAACCGCGCCCTGACGTTCAGTCTGTGCTGGGTCGCGCTACTCCTGGCGGTCTTTCTTTTGCAGGACCGGCTGTTCGCCACCCGCTTTCTGGCCATACAGCCGCAAAAGGTCGAAGGCCTGATCGGCGTGCTGAGCGCGCCCCTGCTGCACGGCTCCTTCGAGCATCTGGCCTCGAACGCCTTCGCCATCCTGATTCTGGGCACCTTGGCCGGCAGCCTTTATCCGCGCGCCAGCCGTTTGGCCCTGCCGCTGGTCTGGCTCGGCTCCGGCCTCGGCACCTGGTTCATCAGTCTCGGCGGCCACCATATCGGGGCCAGCGGCGTGACCGTCGGCCTGATGTTCTTCCTGATCGGACAAGGTCTGCGCCGGCGCGACAGGATGTCGCTGACCGGCCTGATGCTGGCCCTGTTCTTCTTCGGCGGCATGGTGCTGTCGGTGCTGCCGCAGGAAGCCGGGGTGTCCTGGGAATACCATCTGTCCGGCGCCGTGGTCGGTCTGCTCTGCGGTCTGGCCTTGGCCGGCCGCGACGAACAGGCGCCGAAGCGCCTGTACAGCTGGGATCTGGAACCCGAACCGGAGGCCGACAACGATGAGCTCGGTCTGCCCAAGCCGCAGGATGTGCCGGTACTCTGGCTGCGGCCGGACCCGCGCGACGGCAACAACGTGCTGCCATTCCGGCGCCCGGATTCTTGATCGGAATCATTTCCTGAGCCGGCAAGCGGAGTAAAATGCCGGCAAGACCGGGGGAAACCGCCATGACCACACCGCAACGCGTTGAACACCAGCAGACCGACAAAGGTTCGGTGCCGGTTTACACCACCACCGTGGTCGAACAGCCCTGGGAGCGCTACAGCGCGACCGATCACGACGTCTGGCGCACCCTGTTCCGCCGCCAGCAGGCGCAGCTGGGCCAGCAGGCCTGCCGCGAGTTCCTCGAGGCCACCGCCGCCATGGGCATGACCGAGGCCGGCATTCCCAAATTCAGTGAATTGAACGCGATTCTGCAGGCCACCACCGGCTGGCAGATCATCGGCGTGGAAGGCCTGTTGCCGGAGCTGGATTTCTTCGAGCATCTGGCCAATCGCCGCTTTCCGGTGACCTGGTGGATCCGCCGGCCCGAGCAGCTCGATTATCTCTCGGAGCCCGATCTGTTCCACGATCTGTACGGGCATGTGCCGCTGCTGATGAATCCGGTGTTCGCCGATTACATGCGCGCCTACGGCCAGGGCGGCCTGCGTGCGCACGGCTTCGGCCCCGAGGCGCTGGCGCAACTGACCCGGCTGTACTGGTACACGGTCGAATTCGGCCTGATCAACACCGCCGACGGCCTGCGCATCTACGGTGCCGGCATTCTCAGCTCGAAAGGCGAATGCGATTACAGCCTGAATGCCCCGGCGCCGAACCGCATCGGCTTCGATCTGCAACGCGTGATGCGCACGCGCTACCGGATCGATACTTACCAGAAAACCTATTTCGTGATCGACAGTTTCGAGCAGCTGTTCGAGGCCACCTTCGCCGATTTCGGGCCGGTGTACGGCCAACTGCAGGGCCGCGACGCCATACCGGCAGGAACCGTGCTGGACAGCGACCGTGTGTTCCACCGCGGCAGCGGCGAAGGCTGGCTGGCCGACGGCGATATCTGAGAATCAGGCGCGCAGCAATGTCACCGCCGCCACCACGCCCAGCGTGGTCAGCATCGCGGCACCGAAGCGCCAGGCGAAATCGCGGCCGCCGGCATACCAGGCAATGCCGGTTTTGACGGAGCCGCTGACCAGCAGCAGGCCGAACAGACCCCACTCGGGATGCGGCAAGGCCCCGGATTTGCTGAGCTCGGCCACGCCGACCAGCGCCGCGTGCAATTCCGCGGCGGAAGCGAACAGGGCCAGCGCCACGGCCCATTTCGGACCAAGCACCTCATTGAGGAAGGCGGTCAGGAACAGAATGGCGGCGATGATGGCCACCAGCGCCAGCGCATGCTGGATGCGGAACATCCGCTTCTGCGCCACCGAGGATTCGGTGATGGCATCACGGCTGTATCGCAGACCGAACACGCTGAGGATCACCAGCACCGCGATGGCCGCCGCCAGCTCGAAACGGATGGCCTGCAGATAGGCCGGCGCCATGGCCAACAGAATCGGAATGAACAGGCTGAGTGAAGCGGCATTGGCCAGCAACGCCGCCGCCAAAGCCGGCGACTTCAATTCCGGTTCGGCACGGGCGGTGCCGGCCGAACTGAGCGTGGCGGCGGTGGACGACACATAGCCGGAAAAAAAACCGGCCAGCGGCAGACCCCAGCGGTTGCCGACCAACCGCAAGGCCACATGCGCGATGGCACCGACCAGCATCACCAGCACCACCAGACGCCAGAGCTTGGCCGGATTGAGCACGCCGAAGTGGTCGATGGCACGGTCGGGCAGCAGCGGCAGCACGATCAGGGCGCTGGCCAGCAGAATGATGCCGTCATGCACTTCGCGCTCGCTCAGCACTTCCTTGGCAAAACGGTGCAGGGGTGTTTTGGCGTAAAGCAGCACCGCCGCCAGTGCGCCCAGTCCGGCGGCCAATGCGGTCTGGGTGACCGCCAGCGAGCCCAGCAGGGCGGTCACCATCAGCGCGATCTCGCCGGTCAGGCCGGCGTCCTGCGCGGCCGAACGCCAGTAAGCCAGCGACACCAGCACCAGCACCAGGCCGAGCAGGATCAGGAACGGACCGGTGCCGAGACTGGTCGCCAGAACCGCCGCCAGCGCGGTCAGCGCGTGCGTGCGCACGCCGGCGAAGGTTTCCAGATGCGTGCGTTCGCGCACCATGCCGATCATCAGGCCGATGCCCAGAGCCGTCATCAGCGCCGGCAGCAAGGGATAGCTGGAAAAAATCTGCATCGGACTCCGTTCTGTTTCCCGTCACGCATTACAATACGACAAACCGCATCAGGACCTCGCCCATGAAACCGACCGCCCTGTCGCGCTATCTGATCGAAGCGCAGCACCAAGGCCATATTAACGCGGATCTGCGCCTGTTGCTGGAGGTGGTTGCGCGCGCCTGCAAGACCATTTCGACCGCCGTCGGCAAAGGCGCGCTCGGCGACGTGCTCGGCGATGCCGGCACCGGCAACGTGCAGGGCGAAGCCCAGAAGAAACTCGATGTGCTCAGCAACGAAATCCTGCTGGAGGCCAATGAATGGGGCGGCCACCTGGCCGGCCTGGCTTCGGAGGAAATGGAACACGCGCATGCCATCCCCAGCAGCTATCCGCGCGGCAACTACCTGCTGCTGTTCGATCCGCTCGACGGCAGTTCCAACATCGACGTCAACGTCTCGGTCGGCACCATCTTCTCGGTCCTGCGCTGCCCGGACGGCGTGACGGAGCCGCGCGACGAACATTTCCTGCAGCCCGGCAGCGCGCAGGTCTGCGCCGGCTACACCGTGTACGGCCCGAGCACGATTCTGGTGCTCACCTTCGGGCGCGGCACGCACATGTTCACCCTCGACCGCGAACAGGGCAGCTTCATCCTGACCCGCAGCGACGTGCAGGTGCCGGAAGAGACCCGCGAATTCGCCATCAACATGTCGAACCAGCGCTTCTGGCATCCGCCGGTGCAGGATTACATCCGCGACCTGCTGGCCGGAAAGACCGGACCGCGCGGCAAGGACTTCAACATGCGCTGGATCGCCAGCATGGTGTCGGAAGTGCACCGCATCCTGACCCGAGGCGGCATCTTCATGTACCCGGCCGACACCAAGGATTTGACCAAGCCCGGACGCCTGCGCCTGATGTATGAAGCCAATCCGATGGCTTTCATCCTCGAGCAGGCCGGCGGCGCCTGCAGCACCGGGCGCGGACGCATGCTCGACGTGCAGCCCGAAGCCCTGCACCAGCGCGTGCCGGTGTTTCTGGGTTCGCGCAGGGAAGTGGCCGAAGCCGAGCGCTATCACCACGATTACGACCGCGGCCGAGCATGACCGAAACCGACTTCATCGGCGTCTACCCGGGCCTGCTGAGCGCCGGGAGCTGCGCTGAAATCATCCGGCAGTTCGACGACAGCCGGCTGGCGGTTCCGGGACGTGTCGGCGGCGGGGTGATGCCGGAGCTGAAACACAGCCAAGACATCCAGCTCAACCAGCATCCGGCCTGGCAGGGCGTCGAGCGTGAACTCAATACCGCCATGTTCCGCGCCCTGCTCGCTTATGTTCGCACCTATCCTTACGTCCTGATTGCGCCCCTGCTGCTGCAGCGGCAGAACGCGGACGGCAAGCGCGTGCGCTACCAGCACGATGACATCCGCGCTCTCGACGACAAGGCCCTGGGCGACCTGCTGCGGGCGGTGTTCCGGCCCGGCCCGGTCAACCTGCAGCGCTACGAAGCCGATGAGGGCGGCTATCCGTACTGGCACTGCGAACACTACCCCAAGGACGCCAGTGCCGAGAGCCTGCACCGCGTGCTGCTGTGGACCACCTATCTGAACGACGGTTTCGGTGCCGGTGAAACCGAGTTCTTCCACCAGCAGCGGAAAATCAAGCCGGAAACCGGTGCCTTCCTGATTGCACCGGCCGGCTTTACCCACACCCACCGCGGCAACCGGCCGCAGGGCGCCGCCAAATACATCGCCACCAGCTGGGTCCTGTTCCAGCGTTCCGAAACCATTTACGGAAGCCGGGCGTGATCAGCGCCGCGCTGAATGCCTGGATGCATCTGCAGGCCGCCTGGCCGAACATCTCGCTGGTGCTCGGTCTGCTCTGGCTGCTGTACGTCGTGCTGCTCAGCGCTTGGATCCTGCTGCAGAAGCGCGAACCGATCGCGACCCTGAGCTGGCTGCTGTCCCTGATCCTGCTGCCCTACATCGGCTTTCTGATCTACCACTTTCTCGGCCCGACCCGGATCAAACGGCAGAATCTGAAGCGCAGCAAGGCGCGTGCCGGCCTGATGCCGCTGACCGACGCCAATCTAGCGGCCAACGCCGATGCGCTGATGCGGCTGAATGCGGCCGCTTCCGGGTTCGCGCCCAGCAGCGCACGGCAGGTGGATCTGCTGGAAAACGGCGCCGCCACCTACGATGCGCTGGAACGGGCATTCGATGGCGCCGCGCACCATATCCACCTCGAGTACTACATTTTCGAGCCGGACCTGACCGGTACCCGCATCCGCGACGCGCTGATCCGTCAGGCGGCACGCGGCATCGAAGTGCGCCTGCTGCTCGACCGGCTGGGCTCGAAGAACATCAGCGAGAAATTCCTGGCGCCGCTGCGCGCGGCCGGCATCGAAATCGCGTTTTTCCACCCGTTTTTTCTGCGCAAACTGTGGCGGCCGCAGATCAACATCCGTTCGCACCGCAAGATCGTGGTGATCGATGGCATCCTCGGTTTCACCGGCGGCATCAACATCACCGATGAGGAAAACGAACGCCTGCGCGCGGACGCCTACGTCGACCTGCACTTCCGCGCCGAGGGCGAAATCGCGCGTTGGCTGCAGCTGGCCTTCGTCGCCGACTGGCTGTATGCCGGCGGCCGTTTCAAGGCCGATGCCCGCTATTTTCCGCCGCCGCCCGCCGACGCCGGTGAAATCACCGCACAGGTCCTGGCGGCCGGCCCGGACACGCCCTGGGAGCCGATCCACCGTGCCCATGTCGAAGCCATCGCCGGCGCGCGCAAGCGCGTGCTGCTGGTCACCCCGTATTTCGTGCCGAGCGAAGCGGCGATGATGGCGCTGACCTCGGCCGCGCTCAGCGGCGTCGATACCGCACTGGTGGTTCCGCGCCGCAGCGACAGCCGGATGGTGACGCTGGCCGCACGCTCGTATTTCGACGTGCTGGCCGAAGCCGGCGTGCGCATCTATGAATTTCCGCGCATGCTGCACACCAAAGCCCTGCTGGTCGATGACGGCACCGTGATTCTGGGCAGCGCCAATTTCGACCGGCGCAGTTTCCGGCTCAATTTCGAGCTGTCGGTGCTGTTCGAAAACCCCGGCCTCGGCGATCGGCTGGCGCGCATCCTTTACGGCTATCTGGGCGAATCGCGCCGATTCGATCCGAAGCGGCGTCTGCCCCTGAGCGAGCGCCTGGCGCAGGCCGGCGCCCGTCTGTTCTCGCCGTTGCTATAATCGCAGGCATCACGGAGAACGCGTATGTACATCCTCTATTACCTGCTCAGCGTCGGTGCGGTGGCCATGGCCATGTTCGCCGATCTCAGCACCCGCGGCGTCGGCTTTCTGGTGGTGATGGCGCTGCTGTTTCTGTTTCTGGGTTCCTGGAATCTGCTCAGCAGCCGCGTGGAAAGCCAGCGCCGGCCCGAGCGCCACATCATCAGCCCCGACGAACTGCGGCGCATGCGTGAACTGGCCGAGCAGGCCAAGGCCCGTAAAGCCGGCAACGACGGCGGCGAGGCGTGACCGCGCTCAGCGTCAATGTCAATAAAATCGCGGTGCTGCGCAATTCACGCGGCGGCGCGGAACCCTCGGTGCTGAAAGCCGCAGAAACCGCCATCGCAGCGGGCGCGCACGGCATCACCGTGCATCCGCGTCCGGATCAGCGTCACATCACGCCGGAGGATGTCGATGTCCTGGCGCGGTTGTGCCGGGAACGCGGCGTGGAATACAACATCGAGGGCAATCCATTCGCACCGGCACGCGGTGACTATCCCGGACTGATGGCACTGATCGAACGCACGCGCCCGACGCAAGCCACGCTGGTGCCGGACGGCGACGGGCAGATCACCTCCGATCACGGGTTTGATCTGCGCGCGGATGGTGCACGCCTGCAGCCCTATGTTCAGCAGCTGCGCGCATGGGGCGTGCGGGTGTCGATTTTCATGGATGCCGGCACGCCCGATCTGGCTCTGGCCAAAGCGCTCGGCATCGACCGCATCGAACTGTATACCGGCCCCTACGCCGAAGCCTTCGCGCATGGCGATGCGGCAGCCGCCGCGGTCTGTGCGCGGACCGCGGCGGAAGCACAGGCGCTGGGCATCGGCGTCAATGCCGGGCACGATCTGAGCCAGGCCAATCTGGGCGCGTTTCTGCGTACGGTTCCGGCGGTGCTGGAAGTGTCCATCGGCCACGCACTGATCGGCGAAGCCCTGTATGACGGACTGGAAGCCACCGTCCGCCATTATCTGGCGATCTGCCGCGCCTAAAGTACCCGCAGTTTCTGCCAACCCTGCCAGTG
The DNA here is from genome assembly GCF_025980345.1 of Arenimonas sp. GDDSR-1. GTDB lineage: Bacteria > Pseudomonadota > Gammaproteobacteria > Xanthomonadales > Xanthomonadaceae > Arenimonas. The sequence continues at coordinate 13,250 of NZ_JAPDUI010000011.1, forward strand.
GCCGTCGGCCAGCACGGTGACCGGCTGCGCGGCGGCAGCCGCTTCCACGCACAGCATACGCTGCCAGTCGGCGGCCGGCATGTCGCTGAAAGACGCGGCCAGCGCCGGGCCGGGGCACCAGACGACCGTATCGGCAAAACCACCCTGGGAAATTTCCAGCGATTCGCCGTTGCCGTAATTCAGACGCAGGCGCGGCGGCGCTTCGGCGAACACGCGGTCGACTTCACCGGTGATGAACAGATTGCCCTGCTGGTTCTTGTAGCGCCCGTCATCGGCGGCGTCCTCGTACACGCAAGCGTTCAGGCCGTGCAAGGTACAGGCGGTCACATCGGGAACGCGCAGATAGCTGTGCAGGGCGGCGGTGAATACCAGTGGCTGCTCCGAACGGTTGTGGAAATCCAGACTGATGCTCAGTCCGCTGCCGTCGAGCACTACGGTCTGCACCAGTTCGAACGCATACGGCCACAGCGCACGCGTTTCGGCATCGTCTTCAATGGCCAGAATCAGGGCCGAGGCCGTCTTCGCGCGCAGCTGCCAGGGCCGGGTGCGTACCAGGCCGTGCTTGGGCAGCGGGCCCCGCCCGGAAAACTGCGGAAAACACACCGGCACTCCGCCGCGCAAGGCGCGCTCCGGAACAATATGTAGATGCTCGGGCGTATAAAGACGCTCTGTACCGTCGGCACATTGCCAGTGCAGCAGTTGCCCACCGTATTCGGCGACGCTTATCTGCCCGAAGGCGTTTTTCAGGGTGTGGACGGGTATATTCATGATCGAAACTGGCGCGCCCGGAGGGATTCGAACCCCCGACCAATGGCTTCGGAAGCCACTACTCTATCCGGCTGAGCTACGGGCGCGGATGTGTTCATTTTAACCGAACATTCCAATAACTTGTTGAAATATAGCAATCTTTTTTCAAGATGATGGAAATGGCATTAACTATCAAATGCTTGCCGTTAGGCCCAAAATCTGCTCGGTGACGAATTGGTGCCCAACCAGTGCCCACGCTGTGCCCATGTCATCTAAAACTTTACCTTTAATTATGAGTAAAAGCTTCCTTCGGTATTTATTAATTAATCTCAGAAATGCCTTATGGCGAGATTAAAATCACGAGCGTTTCTCTTGTCATCAAACATGAACCGGAAATCATAAGTTCATCTTTCAAGATTTTATTTTCAAGTTTGATCAACATTTCGCACTAAGCACCGTTCTGCATTAGAAGCTGCTATTGGAATAATGTTGCTTTTTGAACCTATGGCCTAAAGCCGCACGTTCTGCTGTGGATTAACACTCAAACAGTCATTTTTGCTTATATATCAGCCTCTCGCAGCAGCGAATGAACTGCTGTATTTAAGCCCGAGCTAATACGCAGCAATGTCATCAAAGTGACGTTTCTCCCCCCGCGCTCAATACTGCTGTAGTAAGCCCGGTGCATGCCTATAGAGTCCGCAAAAGACTCCTGGCTAAAGCCCATCGCTGATCTCCGGGTCCTAAGTCCATCGCCAAGGCGCTTTAATGTTGATTTTTCGTCCATTTGACGAATATTGGGTGGATAGTACTTTTATTTCTACGCTTATATATGTAGGCTACATATATATATCTATAATAAATTTTCTATGTCTTATATCTACTCGGTATTCTCTCCGGCAAATCCACCGAATCGGGTCTTTCACCCAGGCATCCGATTTTTGAATGTTTTACCTTTATATTTTGGTCTAGATGAATTGCCATACCGTGCAAGGTACCTACACACGGAGGCATCACCATGAAATTTAACGCATTTACCCCATTTTTAGCCCTATTCGCTATTTCGTTTCCGCTTTCAACGCCTGCCCAAACAGTTGCTCTCGGTAATAGCACTCAAGCGAACCAGCCCGAGCTGATACAGAATATCCTCGGCTCGTATATCAAGGGAACAACCACCTATCAGGATACAGCCTGGCCGCTGTTCGTCAGTGCCGCTCAAGCTGGACTGTGCAAGGACACGGTTTACCGTACGGGCTTTTCACCCCAGGTCATCGACACCAAAATGGAAGAGGCCTACATAGGCTCAACCGGTATTCTTCCGGGCGTTACTGTGAACTTCGTTATTCCCAAGTCCCCAGCGGACATTGCAGGCCTTAGGGAAAACGATCAGGTCGCCATTATCAACGGTCAAGCAACCCCTTCATCAGGTAAAAACATCAGCAAGCGGTTTTCCGAGATGTATGAGGAAGCGATTACCTTGGCCGGTAAATCCGGCGGTGGGATTGAATTAGAAGTTCGCCGCGGCACCGAAATCAAGCAACTGAAAATAACGCCAGTGAAAAGCTGCGACTTGACCATTTCAGCCATGGCCGACGGTGGTCGTTTCATGGAAAACCCAGACCCCACCCAGGTCATGGTCAGTCCTGCTGTTATGGATGAGGCGACTGACGATACCGAGCGACAAATTGTCATAGCCTATGCCATGTCAAAGAACCTCTCGGGGGCTGTCGCCGCCAAACGTAATGCCAATCGTGCGGCCAAGTTTCTGGGAACTGTCATGCAGTTTGCTCCACTGGCAATGCCGGTCGACCCGACAGTATATATGGGAGCAATGTTAGCCGATCCAGCGACAAAGATGGCTGGCGAACTGTTCGCGGCGAGTAAAAACGGCAACAGTGACGAGCTTAGCTTGGCCATACTCAAAGCCTCAGGCATCAGCGCCAATCAAGTTCTTACCTTCTGGGAAAAATACCTTAACAGCGATGCCAATACCATGGTCTTCAAATGGGTCAACGGCAGTGCGATGACCAAGGCACGACTCGATGTCATACGAGCCAAAGCTGCCCAGGAAGTTAAGTAGCGTGAGGAAGCTGATTCTATCTGACCATGTTAATGACAAAATCACGGAAGCAAAAAAGAATCGTGATGATGAATTTAACACGCAATACCAAAGGTATTGCCTGGAAGTTTCAAATCGGATGGAATGCATAAATTCATGTAAAAGTGAAATTGCATTTTCATGGCGTAATGCCGATATAGCCGCCGTCTTTTACGGGATTTATCGATATATTTGGGAACACATTAAACCCGGACCCATACAACCTACTCGAAGGGCTGCAAGCGAAGAGGAAGAAAAATGGAACAGTGGCAGTGAGGGTGAGCGAAGAGTAGCTGACTACCTTAGTGCTCGTCTGCCTGACGACTGGACCATAGTGTTGGGATATTCCAATGCCAAAGGTGAAATAGATCAGTTACTTGTTGGTCCACGCGGAATATTTGCTATCGAAATAAAAAACGTCAATGGCGTTGTTCATTGCGATGAGGATCAATGGTGGCGAGACAAGTACGATAACTACGGAAAACTTTTAGAAACTAATCTACCTATGGCAGATAAAGGGGGACGAGGACCAAGCAGGCAGCTTAATGAACCTACAAATCTTCTGCAATCACACATCAACAAAAAACTCAGCATAGGTCGGATACAGCGAGCTGTCATTTTATCTCATAACAAGTCAATGCTCGGAACTCTAACCAGCATCACTGTGGATGTCGTCGCAACTATTCATAATTTTGATTACGAACGGATGCTTGCCCGTCAATCTAAAATTTTCGAAGCAATTACAGTTGATGAAATCTTGAACGAAATTCGTCAGCATCATGTTGATTTCAAATCATCCCCGCATCGAATGAGCTCAGCTTCTGCACACCGGTAATAAAATAGAACTTATGGATTAATTGGCTGCCATATTTGGAACGTAATTATGATTAAACCTTCTTGGATAATTTTTGGTATTTTCATAATTGTATTTACATTAAAACTGATCAAGTGGCGTGAAATTAACACGGAACGGCGTCGGCCTCGACCCACTCATTGTCATGTCGGTTTCATTGAGGCCAGCACCGAATCCAATGACGAATATCCTAAGCATCGCGCAGTAGGTACATCACGAGCAAGACGTCAGCAGAAATCTATTAATTCGAACTATGACAATCATACAGAAATACATAGCCTAGATTAGTTTCGAACATCTGGAAGTAGGCGTAGTAATCAAAAATATACATCTTCAGACTTAGACTGTTCGGTTGGTCTAGGCAGCCTATTCCAGGATTTGTTCTCATTTGAGAATTATTTAAGCCCTAAATCTGAAGAGTTTAGCAGTTCATTGTTTTCAATCGATGATGACGATATCAGAAATGACGGCTATTCCAATAACTCCGTTGATTTTTGCATGCACAACAGTCAGGCCTACCATTCCAGTATTTATGCTAATCACGACTCAACTCAACATAATGATTTAGATATACATCATGATTTACATCACCATCATGATTTAATTCCACATCAAGATTCACTGCATGGTGAACAAACTAATTGGAGTAATGATTTCCATACAAGCTTCGACTCGTATGAATCAAGCGTCGACAGTGATTGGGGTTACGACTAATATTTTTATTTTAAGCAAGAGCTTACTCAATCATATTCTTTAATAGAGCTTGTAAAATTGCGATCAAGAAATGTCAGGCCTGCTTGAAGGTCGAATCATTCCGGCTAATCTTTGTGCCATCTATGTCATTGGACGCGAGGCCATAGACTTAAGATGGCTAAATGCTCCCAGGTCTCAGCTGAATGAATTTCGCCATTATGGGTTATTGATGCTGATGAGGCTTTGATGATGTCATGTGCATGCTCCTGCGCATTACGTTTGCGTACAGTTTCTGATACCACTGAGTGCTTTATTGCCTCAACAGCACATGCACGCGCACGCCCGGTAGATTGTGGATGTGCAGCACTCCGTTCAGGGCGGCAGCGCGGTCGCGGATGCTGTAGAACCCGTGATCGATCTGGCGCAGGCTTTTCAGTCCGATGCCGTCATCGAGGATATCCAGCAGCACGAAAATGGTACGTCGGCGTTCACCGATGCGCAGACGCACGCGCAGGCGCTCGCAATGCGAATACTTGAGGGCGTTGTTGACCGCTTCCTGTACGATGCGGTACGCAGCCAGATTGGTCACCATGTCCAGACGTTCCAGCAGCTGGCTGTCGCCGTAGATTTCGGTGGCGTATTCCACGCCGGCCTGTTCGCACATCTGGGCCGGACTGCCGAAGGCCACGGCCGCATACAGACCGAGCTGGTCCAACTCATCGGGTGTCAGCGCATTGACCACGGAGCGCAGCGATTTGCCCAGCCGCTCGGTCAACAGCTCGATCCGTGCAATGCCGTCCTGGCCGGTGTCGGCCGGGGCATTGGCCCGGCTCAGACTCAGCTGGGCCTGCATTGCGGTCAGGGTCTGGCCCATTTCATCGTGCAGCTCGCGTGCCAGCCGCTTGCGTTCCAGTTCTTCACTGTGCAGGCTGCGCCGGCTCGACTCGGCCAGGGCGGCAAGGGCTTCCTGCAGGCGGTCCTTGTCGATCTGGACCAGGCGCTCGTTCTGGCGGAGCTCGTCGACGCTGGCACCGAACAGCAGGGCCATCGCGCCCATGACCGCGACATACAGCTGCAGTTCGAGGATGTCGCTGCTGTGGATATGGCCATCAACGGCAATCAGGATGCTGACCACCAGCATGGACAGTGCCGCTCCGCGCCACCCGTGCAGGAAGGAAAACACCACCACCGCCGCCAGCAGCAGGATCTTGAGCATGGCGGTCAGGCTGTCATCGGGTTCGGCCAGCAGCGAACTGCTGATGTAGATCAGCATCGGCAGCAGATAGAGATAGATCAGCGCCGAACGGATGATCCGGCTGGATCCGGTCCGGTTGGCGGGCACCAGCAGCCAGAGCGCCATCGGCAACACCAGAACGACGCCGAGGAAGCCGCCCATGAAGTGGCTGAGCATGAAGTTGATCAGGTCGGGAAGCGTATTCGGACGGACCGGGCCGGGCGCCATGCCGACGGCATTCAGCCAGCCGGGGCTGCCGTAAGACGCCAACAGGTCCTTGCCCATCAGCAGCAGGCCGACCAGGGCCGCACCCGCATGCATCAGCGCCATGCCGCGCAGGGTGGCGGCCGACTCGGGACGGAAATCGAAGCGCTGCACGGTGTGAACGCAGAGCATGATCAGCAAGGGATGCAGCCAGATCGCCGACGCATCCGGACCGATGCGGTCCCAGGGCGGCCCGAGCCCCAGCCAGGACACCGTCAGATGCTGCAGCAGGGCGCTCAGGGCGAATACCCCATACCAGGCCGGCCATTCCCGGTGCGGCCGGAACAGCAGCACGGCGAACACCAATCCCGCGGCCAGCATCCAATGGAAGAATCCGTACATGAAGAAGAACAGATAGGCCAGGGCCAGCACCGGAACAATCCAGCGCGGCGGCGGCAGGTACGGACGCATTCGGGAGAACATCGGCAATATCACGGCGGCATCGGGAGTGATGCCTAGCCTAACAAGGAAGCGGCGGGTATGGCCAAGAATTTTTCTGCAGGCCGGCCGGTTTCTGGGCGATAATGCCGGAATGATCCGTATTCTTCTGCTCGACGACCATGGCGTACTGCGCGAAGGCATCAAGCGACTGCTCGAGGCCGAGCCGGATTTCACCGTCTGCGGCGAGGCCGGAAGCGTCAAGGAAGCCCTGGAAGCGTTGCGCATGCTCGGTCCGGATGTGCTGATCAGCGACATCAGCTTGGGCGAAGGCAATAGTTTCGAACTGATCGAAACCATGGTGCGTGCCGGTACCGGCACCAAAATCCTGGTGCTGAGCATGCATGAGAATCCGGCTTTCGTCAGCAAAGTTTTGTCTCTCGGCGTACGCGGTTACGTGACCAAGGCCGCCGCCGCAAAAGAATTGGTGCCGGCCCTGCGCAGTTTGGTCGACAATGGCAATTACGTGTCCAGCGACGTGCGCCGGATGAAACCGGGCCAGGCGCCGAAGCTGACCCAGCGCGAGCTGGAAGCATTGAAACTGCTGGTGCGCGGCCTGCCGCCGAAAGTCATCGCCGGGCAGCTCGGCATCAGCGACAAGACCCTGTACGGGCACCGCGCCAATCTGATGCTGAAACTGCAGGCGCGAACCCTGCCCGAGCTGCAGGAAAAAGCCATCGGTTTCGGGCTGATACAGTCGCCGTAAGTCGCTGAAGCGGGCGTCTGCCGCAGGCACTACGTGAAACCGTTAAACCGCAGCATCCCTAGAGATTATTCCTATTTCGCCCTTTGCTAATGCTCCTTAAACTGGCCTGCAACAGTTAGGGGAATCAAGGTCGATGAGTAGCACGAACACGCATGTCCTGCGGATCAAAAGCCATCCGGATACGATCCGAAGACCGTCATTGGTGTTGAGTGCATTGAAAATATTTTTCCCGATGGATGTCGCGACGCATTATTTCGTCTTGCTGGAAAAAGGTAGCCAGGCCGATGTCCAGTTCGGCAGAACCCGGAGCGATCTGGCCATACTTCGGCGCGGCCTGCAGGCGCAGGGCTTCGTAATTGAGGTCACTGAGACGCAGGCCACTCCGGAAAATTGACCCGGAGCGGAATCCAAGGCCGCTCCGGCGTGTGCTCACCGAGCAGCTTGGCCTTGTTGCTTCCCCAGCAAAAAACTTTGTCGGAGCGGGTCAACGCGCACATGCCCCATTCATTGTGGGCCAGCTCGGTGACGGGCTCATCAAACAGCACCGGCATCGGGACCGGAACATTCGGATAACGTGCGGGATCCTGACCGGCCGAACCATGTTCGTTGTAGCCCCAGCAGAATACGCTGCCCGACTGATTGAGCGCGCAGGTATGTGAAGAGCTGCTGAGCTGAACGACATTTCGAAGACCGGGAACGCGGCCGGGCCGGAAGCGCAACGCGTTTTTGTCCGGATGGCGCAATCCGTCGCCGAGCTGGTTTTCATAGTTGGCGCCCCAGCAATACACCTGGCGGCTGACGGCTATGGCGCAGGTCTGCAGGTAGCCCGGAGTGATGCGAGTCAGCTTTTCAGGTAAATGCCGAACACGTACAGGGTGCATGCGATCTTCGACGCTGCCATCGCCGAGCGCGCCCATGGCATTGAAACCCCAGCAATAGGCAGCGCCTGAAGCACCGACGGCACAGGCGTGATGCGGCCCGAATCCCAGATCAACGGCAGGCTCTGGGAGTGACAAGGGCTCCGGACGGCTGGCGGTCCGGAACACCCGGATGCGTTGACGGCTGTTGCTGCGCCCGGTCGTGCCCCAACAGAAAACCTTTCCGCTGGCGTCTAGTGCGCAGGAGCCATCGAATCCGGATGCGATTTTTACGATGCCGGACAACCCAGGAACGGTTACCGGTCGGGCATCGAGCTGCATCCTTGCGCCGCCGTCACCCATCACGCCCATGGCCGGATCGCCCCAGCACAGCACCTGTCCGGTATGGGTCAGCCCGCAACTGTGGTCGGAGCCGCCCTCCATCATGCTGAATGGCCGTCGAAACCGAATCGCCTGCGGTACCGGCTGCAGGGCGAAGCCCTCATTGCCGAGCTGGCCCTTCAGATTGTTGCCCCAGCACCAGAGTATTCCGGCAGGGTCGCGCCGGCACATGTGGTTTTCGCCTGAATTGAGCGTCCGCACGGTCATGACCAGGCGTTGTCCGGCTACGGCCACCGGCGTTGGTGGCGCATCCGCGTAGCGTCGTGCATCCTGCAGCAGGGCCAGAAAAAGCGCGAAGCAGACCGCGTAAAGGAACAGGTGGCGTTTCATCGGCACGGCACCTGCAGGACGAACCCGATTTTCTTGAACCTCGGCTTCCTCCCGTGCCGGAGAACGCCGCCGGCTTCGCGGGTTCGCTGGATCAGACCGTCAAGACCGATCGAGCCTTTTTTATTGAAATCGAACAGACGCGTCACATCGTTGTCGCGGACGCTGCCGGCAATCCGGAGATGGTCCGAACGCAGGCGCATGCGCAGGGTGATGTGGCATTGATCGGCACGGCTGTGCCGGAGGATATTGGTGACCGATTCCTGGAAGAAACGGTGCATGAAGGCAAAGATTTCCGGCGGAACCTCGCCCCAGCCGGGTGACTGCGGAGTGATGCTGAAGCGGTAATCGATGCCGGATCCGCGCAGCAGCTGGGCGATGCGTCCGGAGACCAGCTCCTGGCTGAGATAGGCATAATTCACCGGCTCGCGGTTGAGGCGGTTGAGCATGTTGCGGATGCTGACCGAAGTCGCTTCCAGCATCGCAGAGCCCTTCTCGAACGCACGTCTGGCATTGGCGCTATCAAGCGAATGTTCAAGCGTGCGGATATAGATGCTGGCGGCGACCAGGCTCTGGCCGACCTCGTCGTGCAGATCCCGGAGCACCCGGTCGAGGCGTTCGCTGTTGAGCGCATTCTGTGAATGCACGATTTCCTGCATGTTGCGGATCAGAAGCTCTTCCCGCAGTTTGGATTTTTCCAGATGCGCTTTGGCCAGATTGAGGCGGTTGAGGAAGAATGCGATGTAAAGCGTGAAGATGCTCAGGAAAATAAGATAGCTGATGACCGCATGCCAAGTGCTGAGCGACCAGCCGTTGTGCTGGCTGGAAACCACGAAAACCGTTGAAATACATCCCACCCAGGCGGCGAATACACCGAATCGGTAGGCGGTAACGATCAGGACCGCAATCAACATCAACAGAACCAGATAGATGAAAGACGGGTTGTTGAGAATGCCGAAAATTGCGGTGGCGCTCTGATAAAGCAGGTAAAGGGCAAACGGCATCAGTCCCGAAATGGCAATGGACCGCGGTGACAGGCCGGGATTTTCAATGGTATACGCGGCGAAGAATCCGAAGATGACCGCGGAAAGCGCGTAAATGGCCAGCTTGGCGTAGGCGGACGACACCAGATAGAAGAAATCGCGGGGGTTGCTGAAATGTTCATAGGCCAATATCGCGAGTATTGTTGCGGCAGAAACCGCACCGATGAACAGCACATAGTCCAGAAACGCGGGATTCCGGGGCGGCAGGGGCGCAAGCCGGTCGCCGGAGAGAACCCACGCGGAAAGATAGGTCGCGATGATACCTGCGAGATGCGCCTGATAGGCGGCCACTTCATGATAGGAGAAAATCCGGTTGCTTGGATTGACGGCGATCAGAATCGCTTCAATCAATGCCGCCGGAACATAATAGGCTCTCGGGAGCCGGAGAATGACGACCAGACGGATGCCGAACAGCACGCTGATGTAGACACCTTCGATATCCGCGATGATGAAAGCGGCGAAAACCAGTGCCATCACACCCAAAATGAGCGGCCGGGGCATGGATTTGTTGATGGCGTCTGAATTACCCATTGCCATAGGGTGCGGTACCGCATCCGCAGCCGCTATAAGAATTATTCCTATTGGCTTTTCACTTCCGGTCGTGGAATATGGCGGATAGCATTAAAGGAATCACTACTTCGGCATGATACGGATTGTCCTGTTGGAAGACCATGCCATCGTCCGTGAGGGCGTCCGCTTCATGCTCGATCAGGTGCCGGAGTTTTCGGTCGTTGCCGAATTCGAATGCCCCCAGCAACTGTTCGATGCCATCGCCGGGCTCGACGCCGACATTCTGATTACCGATTTGGATTTCGAGCGATTCCGCGGCGTCGAGATACTCCAGCATCCTGCCGCCATCACGACGCATTTCCGAACCATCGTTCTGTCCATGCACGGCGAGGCGCATCTGGTTAAACGCGCCATGGACCTCGGCGTCTTCGGCTATGTCACCAAGTCACGGGGTGCGCGCGAACTTGTGGCCGCCATCCATGAAGTGCACAAGGGGCATTTCTATCTGACCGACGACATCCGCAATCAGGTCGCCGTGAGTCCGCCGCACATCACCAAGCGTGAACGTGAAGTCCTTCTGCTTCTCATAGGCGGCGAAACCGCCAAAGCCATTGGCACACGGCTCGGCATCTCCGACAAGACGGTGTATATCCACCGCGCCAGCCTGATGGAAAAATTCGGTGCCAAAACCATCATCGAGCTTGGACGGAAAGCACGCGACGCCGGAATCTGACTGCGCGGCCGTCAACGGCCACAAGACGTGTCCGGATTCACAGTTCCTTCGCAGTTCACAGTTGCGACACAATTCAACTTTGCGTAAAGGCTAAAGTCCGAACTACAAAGCCTTAATCCGTCTCGAATTTACAGGAAGCCCCAATAATGCTATACATGAGCCCACAGGTAACCGGCCCGTTCCGTTTGCCGACAGGGGGGGGATCGCACACATGACCCGCAAGCTATGTTTCCTTGCCGTGCTTGCCGTGCTCGCCGGCACTGCCGAAGGGGCGACCGACAAACAACGCATCGCCGAACTCGAAGCCCGCATCAAGGCGCTGGAAGCCAGCGCGGCACAACTCAAAGTGCAGGCCGAACAGGCCGGCGCAGCCGCTGAAGCGGCGCGTGCCGCCATCGATGAGCTGAAAACCGGACAGGAACAAACCGCCGCCGCCATGGCGGATGCCGCCGCTCCGGAAGCCGCCTCCAGCAACGGCAACGCCTTCAACCCCGCGATTCTGCTGGTGCTCAACGGCAGTTACCAGAGCCACAGCCTGGATCCGGCGAACTACTGGCGCGCCGGCTTCGCACCGGTGGAAGGCGCCGGCCCGGAAACCCGCGGTTTTTCACTGGGTGAAAGCGAGCTGGCGTTCTCGTCCAACATCGATGATAAATTCTACGGCCAGATGACGCTGGCCTTCGGCGACGGCTCTGTGGAGGTGGAGGAAGCCTACATCGACACCACCGCCCTGCCCGACGGCCTGAGCCTGCGTGCCGGCCGCTTCTTCTCCAATATCGGTTACCTCAACAGCCACCACGCCCATACCGACAGTTTCTTCGACCGGCCGCTGGCCTACCAGTCGCTGCTGGCCAATCAATACGGTGATGACGGCGTGCAGCTGCGTTGGGTCGCGCCAACCGATCTGTACCTGGAGTTCGGCGCCGAACTGTTCGCCGGCAACGGCTTTCCGGCCGGCGGCGGCAATGGCAACGGCGTGGGCACCAAAACCGCGTTCGTGCATGTCGGCGGCGATGTCGGCAGCGATAATGCCTGGCTGGCCGGTGCCTCGGTGCTGGATGCTGAAACTTCCGGCAATGATGAAGGCTTCAGCGGCGATAGCCGTCTCTACATTCTCGATGCCACTTGGAAATGGGCGCCTCAGGGCAACTTCAAGGACGGCGGCTTCACGCTGCGCGGCGAGTACATGCTCGACCAACGCGACGGCCTGTTCACCGATCCGGCGGATCCGAACATCACGGCGCTCTGGAACGGCGAGCGCCGGGGCGCCTATATCGAAGGGGTCTACCGGTTCAGCCGATTCTGGGAGACAGGCTACCGTTACGATCGCCTGTGGGCCGACAGCAGCGGCCCCTACGCCAGCGATTACGATCCCTCGCGGCACAGCATGATGGTGACCTGGCGCAACAGCGAGTTCAGCCTGTTCCGCCTGCAGTTCAGCCAGGACAAACCCAATGACACCGACACCGACAATGCCGTTTACCTGCAATACCAGACCAGCCTTGGCGCGCACGGCGCGCACAAGTTCTGAGGGATCATTATGAAACGACAGCTCTCTTTACTGCTTCTTGCCTGCACCGGTCTTTTCGCGCCGATGGCGCATGCCGGCCTGAATGTTTTTGCCTGCGAACCCGAATGGGGAGCTTTGACCAAAGAGCTCGCCGGCGACAAGGTCACTGTCGATGTCGCCACCTCGGCATTGCAGAACGTGCATCAGATCGAGGCCAAACCCAGCCTCATCGCCAAGGTCCGGCGTGCCGATCTGCTGATCTGTTCCGGGGCCGAGCTTGAGCAGGCCTGGTTGCCGCAACTCATCCGCCAATCGGGCAATGCCAAGGTCGCCTCGGGCAACGGCAATTTCATGGCGGCGAGCCAGGTCACCACGCTCGACAAACCGACCCAACTTGACCGTGCTGCCGGCGACATCCATCCCCAGGGCAACCCGCATGTGCATTTGGACCCCTACCGCATGCTGGCCATTGCCAAATCCCTGTCGGCCCGGTTGGCGCTTCTCGATGCGGCCAATGCCCCGTTTTATCAGCAACGGCTCGCCGATTTCAGCAGCCGCTGGAGCACGGCCACCAAACAGTGGGAACACCGGGCAGCGCCCTTGAAAGGCCGTAAAATCATCGTCCATCACAAAAGCTGGGCGTATCTGAACAAATGGCTCGGACTGGTGCAGGTCGCTACACTGGAACCCAAACCCGGCGTGCCGCCGACCAGCTCCTATCTTGCGGGCCTGCTCGATACCGTCAAAACCGAAAAGCCGGTGGCCATCGTACTGGCCGCCTATCAGGATCCGAAAGCCGCCAACTGGCTTTCCGAACGCAGCGGCACGCCGATTGTGGTGCTCCCCTTTACCGTCGGCGGCGACGCCCAATCCAAGGATCTATTCAGCATGTATGATTCCACCATCAGCAAGCTTCTCGGCGCGGCCAAATGAGTTTCAGCCTGAATCTTGACGGCTTGGATGCCAGCATTCTCGGACCGGCCTGCGCGGCCGGGCTCATCGTGCTCAGTACGCATGTGCTGCTCGGACGCCGTGTGCTGGCACGCAACATCATCTTCATCGACCTGGCCATTGCCCAGATCGCCGCGCTGGGTGTCATTCTGGGGCAATTCCTGAATGTCGGTGAACAAGGCGTGGGCGTCCAGATTTCGGCGGCCGCGGCAGCACTGGCCGGTGCGATGCTGCTGTCCTTCACCGACAAACGCTGGCCGCGTATCCAGGAGCCGATCATCGGCGTGCTGTTCGTCATGGCCGCGACCGGCGGCATGATGCTGCTGGCCAACAACCCGGAAGGCAGCGAACACCTCAAGGAACTGCTGGTCGGCCAGATTCTGTGGGTCAGTTACGGACAACTGCTGCCGACGCTTCTGCTCTCGATCGTATTGCTGGCCGCCATCATCTGGCGCCTGGATAACCTCACCGGAATCTGGTTCTATGCCCTGTTTGCCGTGGCAATTACGGCTTCGGTCCAACTGGTCGGCGTATATCTGGTATTCGCCAGCCTGATTGTTCCCGCCCTGGCCACCATCGGCATGGAAGGTCGTGCCCAATTGATCTGGGCTTACGGCATCGGCATCGCCGGCTATGTCATCGGCTTGGTCCTGTCTGCGGTGTTCGATCTGCCCAGCGGCCCGATGATCGTCTGGTCACTGGTGACCTGCGGGTTGCTGGCCAAGCTGCATCCGGACGTGCGCCGCAACAACATGCCGCCGGACCGCCGCAGGCGTCCGCCGGAGCCGCCGCCGCAGGCCGGCTGAGCAGACCATGAAAAAAGCCGGCTTCTGCCGGCTTTTTTCTGCACTGATGCTGCATCAATCAGGCCGCGAACAGTGCCTTCATTTTCTTCAGGGCATTGGCTTCCAGCTGGCGGATGCGTTCGGCGGACACGCCGTATTCATCGGCCAGTTCGTGCAGCGTGGCTTTGTTCTCGGCCAGAAAGCGTTTCTGCAGGATTTCCCGCGAGCGCGCATCCAGGCCGCTCAGGCCTTCGCGCAGCAGCTCAAGCTGGCTGTCGCCGTGGCTGTCACGCTCGTAGGCGGCGGCCGGATCGGCGTTGGCGGCCACGAGGTACGCGGACGGCGACGGCGGCGCATGATCGTTGTCGTCATCCTCGGGCGCGTCGAATGCGATATCCCGGCCGGAAAGGCGCGATTCCATTTCCAGCACTTCGCGTTCGGACACGTTCAGGTCCTTGGCCACGGCCGAGACTTCGGCGGCGTTCAGCCAGCCCAGTCGTTTCTTCGATTTGCGCAGGTTGAAGAACAGCTTGCGCTGCGCCTTGGTGGTGGCGACTTTCACGATGCGCCAGTTGCGCAGGATGAATTCGTGCATTTCGGCACGCACCCAATGCACGGCAAAACTGACCAGACGCACGCCCTGGTCGGGATCAAATCGTTTGACCGCTTTCATCAGACCGATGTTGCCTTCCTGGATCAGATCGCCCATGCCGAGGCCGTAGCCTTGGTAGCCACGGGCCACATGCACCACGAAACGCAGGTGCGCCATCACCAGATGGCGCGCCGCCTCGAGGTCATCGTTATCGCGGTAGGCACGCGCCAAGGCCTGCTCGTCCTCGACGGACAGCACCGGCACGCGGTTGACCGCGTTGATATAGGCATCCAATGAACCCAGGGCACTGGGAATCGGAAGGCTGTGGCTGATTAGGGCTTTGCTGGTCATGGTGTCTTTACTCCTGACGGAAAGTTTAGCACTCTAGCCGTTAGAGTGCTAACGGCCCCGTAAAGTTCCCGTGAACCAAGCATGCCTCGCACTGCCAGCACACCATCATATTGAGCAATATCAATGAGTTAATTTACAGCCGCCAATCCATAGGGGGCTGCCCGCGGCCCTGCAGATAGCGGTTGGCTGCGGAAAAATGTCCGCAACCGAGGAATCCCCGGTGCGCCGACAGCGGCGAAGGATGCGGCGCCCGCAGAATGCAGTGACGGACGCGGTCGATGCGGACGCCTTTGGCTTGGGCATAGGCACCCCAGAGCATGAATACCAGACCATCGCGGTGCTCGGACAGCGCGCTGATGGCGGTATCGGTGAACTCTTCCCAGCCCTTGCCCTGATGCGATCCGGCTTTGCCGGTTTCCACGGTCAACACGGCATTCAGCAGCAGCACGCCCCGGTCCGCCCAGGGCGTCAGGTTGCCGGTCGACGGACGCGGCAAACCGAGATCGTTCTCGATTTCCTTGAAGATGTTCTGCAGCGAGGGCGGCGGCGGCACGCCATCGGGCACGGAAAAGCTCAGGCCATGTGCCTGCCCGGGGCCGTGATAGGGGTCCTGGCCGAGAATGACCACACGCACCGACTCGAACGGCGTTCGATTGAATGCATTGAAGATCTGCGGCCCGGGCGGATGGATGACGCGCCCCTTGGCTTTTTCGGCGCGCAGGAAGGCAGACAGATCACGCATCGGCGCCGAAGCCAGCATCCCGCCCAGATGCGGCTGCCACGATTCGGACAGACGGCCGTCGCTGCTCATCGCGCGTGCTGGCGGTTCCGGCGGCCCATGCGCAGCTGGAACAGCAGCTTGGTGACCAGCAGCCGTTCTTCCACCGGCTTCTGCACCAGATCGTTGGCGCCGAGCTGGATCAGCTGGCTTTGATTGCGCGGATCGGCATCGCCGGTCATCACCACCACCGGCAGGCGCTGTTTGCCGATGCGCCGGTCCTGGCGGATCAGGCGTAGCAGATCCATGCCGGTCAGATCGCCTTTCAGATAGACATCGCTGAGCACGATGTCGGGCAGCATTTCCGGATCGGCATCGATCAGGCTCATCGCCTCTTCGACCGAAACGGCGTGCTGAACGCCGAGCCCGTGTTTTTTCATCATCCGGATGGTGGCCGCGGCCACCACTTTGCTGTCCTCGATGTAAAGCACATCGCCGCTGACTTCTTCGTCGGGCGCCAGATAGCCTTTGATGAAGGAAGCCAGCGACTCCATGCCCCAGGTCTTGTCGAAATAGTCGGTGACATCCGCGCTCAGGCTGCGGTTTTCCAGACGTTGCTGCACATCGCCGGAAACCACGATGATCGGAAAGTAGGTCTGGGTGCTGTGCTCGCGGGCGAAGCGCGCGAGCGCATCGCCGTCCATGTCCGACAGCACCAGCGCGGTCACCAGCAGATGCACCGGCTGGCTGAGCAGCACGGCCTTGGCCTGTTCGCCGTTTTCGCACTCGGTAATGACCGCATCCGGCAGGGTCTTGGCCATCATGCCGAGCAGCACGCGGCGTACCATCTTCGATCCGTCCACAATCACCAGATGCGGATGCTGCAGATCCATCGGCAGGAAAGCCAGTGCGGTCACCGGTCCACCGGCCGGGTCAGGCGCAGGTAATGGCCGGATGCCAGGCGCGCACCGAAAACGCCAAGCACCATCGATGCGGCCAGAACGGCCGGCGGCAACCAGAGCGGCACGGGGACGAAAGCGAAACCGCTGCCGTAGCTGCCGATGAGGGCTAGAATTTCCGGCGTGATGGCGAATGCCGCCGCCGCCAGAATGCCGAGCGCCAGCGCGCCGGCCAGAAACCCGAGCAGAGCGCCGGCATACAGGAACGGCCGGCGGATGTAGGCATCGCCGGCACCGAGCTGCTGCATCACAGCGATTTCCTGTTCGCGCGTGGCGATATCCAGTCGGATGTTGTTGGCGACCGCCAGCACGGCGCCGCTGACGAACAGCAGCGCCAAAAGCAGCAGCAGGCGCTGGCCGAAAGCCAGCCAGGCATCCAGGCGTTTCTGCCAGAGGCCGTCGTACTGCACGTATTCGGCCTCGGGAAGTGCCTGCAGACGGGTCAACAGTGCCGTTTCATCGGCACGCGGGGTCACGATCATCACTGCCGGCAACGGATTTTCGCCGAGCACGGCCACGGCTTTGGCCAAGGCGCTGCTGTCCTTGAATTCGGCCAGACCCTGTTCCGGTGTTTTCACGGTCACGGCAGCGACATCGGCATTGCCTTGGAAGCTCCCGGCGATGGCATTGGCCTGCGCGACGCTGACCGTCGGCTGGAAAAACACCTGGATGGCGCGCGAGGTCTGCACCTGCGAAGCCAGTTGATTCATCTGCAGCATCGACCAAGCCAAGGCCAGGGGCAACGCCAAGGCGATGGCCATGACCCCGAGCGACAGCAGGCTGGAAAACGGCCGGCGCAGCAGGCGCGCGAAACTGCCGCGGAACGCGGCGGCATGCTGGGCCCGCCAGGCGGCGAAGGCGCTGTAAGACTTATTCATCGGCCAGATCCTCCGGCGAGATGTCATCCATCAGACGGCCCTTGTCGATGACCAGCACGCGCTTTTTCATGCGCTTGACCAAGGCCAGATCATGGCTGGCGATGACCACCGCCGTGCCCTGTGCGCACAGGTCGACCAGCTGCTGCATGATGTCGGCGGCCAGCCCCGGATCGAGATTGCCGGTCGGTTCGTCGGCCAGCAGCAATGCCGGCTGGGTGACCATGGCGCGCGCGATGCCGACGCGCTGCTGCTCGCCGGTCGAGATGTCGGTGGAACGATGGCCGGCCCGTTCGGCCAGACCCAGGCTCTGCAGGGTCTGGTGCACGCGTTGACGGATGACTGCCGGCGACAAACCGGCGATCTGCAAGGGCAGAGCCACGTTATCGAACACGGTGCGGTCCAGCAATAAGCAGTGATCCTGATGCACCACGCCGAGCCGGCGGCGGTGCAAGGCGGCCTTGCCGCCGCGCAGATCGGCGAGATTGCGGCCGTCGAACCAGACCGCGCCCGCGCTCGGACGCTCGGACAGATGCGCCAGTTTCAGCAAGGTGCTTTTGCCGGCACCGGAATGCCCGGTAATGAACAGCATTTCGCCGGCCTGGACGGAAAAGCTCAGGTCATCCAGGGCGAGATGTCCGCCCGGATATTTTTTGCTGACGCCGTCGAAGCGCAGAAGTGTCATCACACGCCTTCTTTGAGGATACCCCGCTTAGTGTGCCGTATTACGGCTTCGGCGAGGAGGGGGTAAACCAAGATTTTATGCGCGACAGCACCGAAGGCTTGGCGGCCGGCGGCGCAGCGGAGGAGGCATGCGTCTGCGGACGCGATCCGGCATCCGCGGGTTTCCGGCGGCGGCGCGGTTTGCGGGCCGCCTCGTTCGGCGCGGCGGCATCCATCGGTTTGGCGACCGCAGGCCGTTCGCCCTGCGGACGCTCGCCGCGCGGTTTGTCGGATCGCGGTTTGTCGGATCGCGGACGGTCGCTGCGTGGCTTGTCGCCGCGCGGGCCGCCGGAGGAGCGCCCGGATTTCGGACCGCCGCGTTTGTCGGCCGGGGCGTTGGCACGCACTTCATTGAAGATGTCGGCGATGCTTTCGCCGCCTTCGGCTTTCGGCAGCGGCTGGCGCGGAATGGCGACCAGCAGTTCCGAGGTGACCGGCGCCGTCGGGATTTTCTGTTCGATGTAGCTCTCGATTTCCGGCAGACCCTGGGCATACAGTTCGCAGGCGAAGCTGATGGCGTCGCCCTCGGCGCCGAGGCGCGCGGTACGGCCGATGCGGTGCACGTAGTCGGCGGCATCGAACGGCAGGTCGAAGTTATAGACATGGCTGACGCCGTCGATGTGCAGGCCGCGGGCCGCGACGTCGGTGGCGACCAGGATTTCCAGCTCGCCGCGCTGGAACTTGGCCAGCAGCGACTGGCGCTTCTTCTGCGGCACGTCGCCGGACAGCACACCGACGCGGTAATGGGCCTTTTCCAGGGCGCGCGCAACGCGCTCGACCCAGACCTTGGTATTGACGAACACCATGCTGCGGCCGCCTTCAACGCGCGACAGCAGGCTGATCAGCAAGGGCAGCTTTTCTTCCATGGCCGGGAAGTAAAGCAGCTGGCGTACGCGCGCGGCGGTGACCGTTTCGGTTTCCACCGACAGCTTTTCCGGATCGTTCATGTGTTCGTAGGCGAGCTCGAGCACGCGGTGGCTGAGCGTGGCCGAGAACAGCAGGGTCTGGCGCTCTTCGCGGATCGGCAGTTTGCGCAGCAGGTAGCGCAGATCCTTGATGAAACCCAGATCGAACATGCGGTCGGCTTCATCCAGAATGCAGACTTCGCAGGCGTGCAGCGAGACCACGCCCTGTTTGACGTAATCGATCAGGCGGCCGGGGGTGGCGATGATGATGTCGGAGCCCTGCTCGAGCATGGCTTTCTGTTTGTCGTAATCAACGCCGCCGTACACCAGTGCGAATTTCAGGCCGAGTCGGGCGCCGAACTGCTCGGCATCCTTGGCGATCTGGATGGCCAGCTCGCGAGTCGGGGCCAGGATCATGGCACGCGGATCGGCGGCCCGGCGGTTGGCCAGCGCCGGTTTGGTCAGCAGGCGGTTCATGCAGGCGATCAGGAAGGCCAGGGTTTTGCCGGTACCGGTCTGCGCCTGACCGGCCACGTCACGGCCGCTGAGGGCAAAGGGCAGGGTCATGGCCTGAATCGGCGTGCAGCGGGAGAAGCCGGCCTGTTCCAGGCCATCGAGCAATGCAGGGGTGATGTCGAAATTGGAAAAGGCTATATCGGTCAGTGCTTTATCAGTCATTTTTGGATTTCCGCAGCGGCCT
>NZ_JAPDUI010000048.1 GCF_025980345.1 Arenimonas sp. GDDSR-1
TTGGGGTCGTAGTTGGTGTCGACCACGGCGATGACCGGGATGCCGAGCTTCTTGGCTTCCTGGATGGCGATGTTTTCATGGCCGATGTCGATGACGAACAGGGCGTCCGGCAGACGGTTCATGTCCTTGATGCCGCCCAGCGAGGCGTCCAGCTTGTCGCGCTCGCGGCGCAGGGTCAGCACTTCGTGCTTGACCAGCTTCTCGAAGGTGCCGTCGGTTTCGGCCGCTTCCAGTTCCTTCAGGCGCGAAACGGACTGCTTCACGGTGCGGAAGTTGGTCAGGGTGCCGCCCAGCCAGCGCATGCTCATGTAGGGCATGTTGCAGCGGGTGGCTTCTTCCTTGATGGCGTCGCGGGCGGAACGCTTGGTGCCGACGAACAGGATGCTGCCGCGCTTCTGCGCGATCGCCGAGATGAAGTTCATCGCGTCGGTGAACAGCGGCATGGTTTTTTCAAGATTGATGATGTGGATCTTGCCGCGGGCACCGAAGATGTACGGACCCATTTTCGGGTTCCAGTAACGGGTTTGGTGGCCGAAGTGAACGCCGGCTTCCAGCATTTGACGCATGGTGACTTGGGACATGGTTGAATCCTTTGAGCGATAGGGAACCGGCCTGGGTAAAGGCGGATGGTTCCGGGGTTGGGCCTCCACCGGATCGCTGCGTCGAACCCCGAGGGGCACCCCGATGCAGGGGAATATCCGGTGTGTGAATTCGCCGATTGACGCTCGGCGTGGGCGCTTGAAGCCCGGTAATTATACAAGAAAGTGCGATTTTGCCGCAAGTGTTGGATAATGGGGCCATGAAAGTCTCCATCAAGTCCGCCCAGGACATCGAAAACATGCGCATCGCCGGCCGTCTGGCGGCGGAAGTGCTGCAGATGATCGCGCCGCACGTCAAGCCCGGCGTCACCACCGCCGAGCTGGACCGGATCTGCCATGAACACATCGTTCAGGTTCAGCACTCGATTCCGGCCAATGTCGGCTACAAGGGCTTCCCGGCCAGTATCTGCACTTCGGTCAATAACGTCATCTGTCACGGCATCCCCTCGCCGGGCAAAGTCCTGAAAGAGGGCGATATCCTCAATATCGACGTCACCGTCATCAAGGACGGCTGGCATGGCGACACCAGCCGGATGTACACGGTCGGCGAGCCCTCGGTCAAGGCCAAGCGTCTGATCGATGTGACCCGCGCCGCCATGTTCGCCGGCATCCGCGCCGTCCGCCCGGGCGCCACCTTGGGCGATATCGGCCATGCCATCCAGAAACTGGTGGAGGCCGAACGCTTCTCGGTGGTGCGCGAATACTGCGGCCATGGCATCGGAAGGATCTACCACGAGGATCCGCAGGTGCTGCATTACGGCCAGCCCGGAACCGGCCTGCGTCTGGAAAAGGGCATGACCTTCACCATCGAGCCGATGGTCAATGAAGGCGCGCGCCACACCCGTCTGATGCCCGATGGCTGGACGGTGGTGACCAAGGACCGCTCGCTTTCGGCGCAATGGGAACACACCGTCGCGGTGACCGATGACGGTGTCGAAATCCTGACCCGTCTGCCCGGCGACGACAACGATTTGTGACCGCGGGCAGCGTCAGCGCTGACCCTGCCGCCTCGGCCCTCGCGCAGGCCGGAACCGCTGCTGAATTCACCGCCGTCGCCAAACAGGCGCTTGCCGCACAACGCAGTGCCCTGACCGACAGTTTGGCCAAAGGCGTGGCCATCGAAACCCTGATCGGCCGTTATCGGGAATGTCTGGATGCCATTGTCTGCAAAGCGTGGGCCCTCGGCATGAATCCCGACACCGGATTGGTCTTGGTGGCGACCGGCGGTTACGGCCGTGGCGAGCTGTATCCGCATTCCGACATCGACCTGCTGATCTGCGGTGAAGAAGAAGCACATGAGCGCCACGCGGGGGCCATCGGTGATTTTTTTTCGCTGCTGTGGGATTCCGGGCTGAAAGTCGGTCAGGCCGTGCGATCGGTCAGCCAGTGTCTGGAACAGAGCCGCTTGGATGTGGCGACCTATACCTCGCTGCTGGAAATCCGCCGGCTGGCGGGCGATGAAAATGGGTTTCTGGCGCTGGAAGCGGCCGTGAATTCGCCCGAAGTCTATGACGCCCGCGGGTATTTCGAAGCCAAGCGCGACGAACAGCGCCAGCGCCATGCCAAATTCCACAATACTGCCGACAACCTCGAGCCGAACCTGAAGGAAGGACCGGGCGGTCTGCGCGATTTCCATACCCTGAACTGGCTGTCGCGAAAACTTTACGGAGTGCCGTCACTGGCCGGCTTGGTGCCGCTGGGGTTGCTGGGCGAGGCCGAATGGCAGGCCCTGCTGCGTAATTGGCGCATCGTGGCGCGTCTGCGTTTCGCCCTGCACCTGCTGGTGAAGCGGCCCGAAGAACGGCTGCTGTTCGACCACCAGAAGAATCTGGCTGAACTGTTCGGGCTGCAGGATA
Organism: Arenimonas sp. GDDSR-1; assembly: GCF_025980345.1. Lineage (GTDB taxonomy): Bacteria > Pseudomonadota > Gammaproteobacteria > Xanthomonadales > Xanthomonadaceae > Arenimonas. The sequence continues at coordinate 2,456 of NZ_JAPDUI010000048.1, forward strand.
CGACGGACAATCTCGCGGTCGAGCAGCTGATGCAGGAGTTTTTCCGTTCGGCCGCGATTCTGCTGCGCATCAACGACCGACTGCTGCAGCGTTTTGAAGAGCATCTGGCCGAAGATCAGGTGCTGACGCCGATCGATGACCATTTCGTGCTGAAGAACGGCTACCTGCTTGCCCTCGACAACCGTTTCGATGCCGATGCGCTGCCACGGCTTTTCGAGCTGTTCGCGGTCTGGGGCAGCCAGCCGGCCTGCAAAGGCCTGCATTCGGACACCGCCCGCGGACTGGCCGAATCGTTGCCGGAGATTCGGCCATACGCTGAACAGCCGGAAGCGGTGCGGGCGGCATTCATGGCGCTGATCAGCCAGCCGCAGGGCGTGCTCAGTCTGCAGCGTCTGGCCCGGCTGGGCATTCTGGCCCGCTATCTGCCGGAATTCGGCCAGGTTACCGGGCGCATGCAATACGACCTGTTCCATGTGTATACCGTCGATCAGCACACCCTGAATGTGCTGGAATTCATCCGTCGTTTCGAGCAGGGCCGGGTGGAGGGCTTCACCCTGCCGCATGAAGTGTTTCCGCGCCTGCGCAAACCGCATCTGATCTGGCTGGCCGGCCTGTTCCATGACATCGCCAAAGGTCGCGGCGGCGACCATGCCGAACTGGGCGCGGGCGATTTCGCGCGTTTCGCCCGGGCCCATGCCCTGCCGGCGGCCGATGCGCAGCTGGTGGAATGGCTGATCGCCCAGCACCTGCTGATGTCGTTCACCGCGCAGAAATTCGACATCTCCGATCCGGACATCATCAATGGATTCGCCGGCAAGGTCGCCGACCGGGAGCACCTGGACTACCTGTATGTGCTGACCTGCGCCGATATCGCCGGCACCAGCCCGAAGCTGTGGAACGCCTTCAAGGATCAACTGCTGGCCGATCTGTATACCGCCACCCGCTACGTGCTGCGGGTCGGCCTCGAGCATCCGCTGAATGCCGAAGACATCCGTGCCGAAACCCGCAACATGGCACTGGCGAAACTGATGGACGCCGGTTTCGGCGAAGATGCCGTGCAGTCGCTGTGGCAGACCTTTCCGGAAGACGCCTTCCTGCGTTATAGACCGGAACAGCTGGTCTGGCAGACGCAGGGAGTGCTGCCGCAGATCGCGTTGCCGTCCCAGATTCTGGTGCGCGAACTGATCGGCAAGGATTCCCTGGAGATCTTCGTGCGTACGCCCGACCGTGACGGCATCATCTCCGGTCTGCTGGCCACGCTCGACCGGCTGAACCTGAGCGTGGTGCATGCCCGCATCCTGTCCTCGAATGACGGATACGCCCTGGATAACTTCATCACCCTCAAGGGCAGCCACACGCCGGACGTCAAGCGCATCGCGCAGACCCTGACCGCGGCGCTGAAGGATCCGGCCAGCATCAAGCCGGCCAAGCACCTGTTGCCGAGCCGGCTTCGTCACTTCAAGACCCCGACCCGCATCGAATTCAGCCCGGCCGCCGCCGGCGACCGGACGCTGATGAGCCTGGTCTGCGCCGACCGGCCGGGGCTGTTGGCCGATATCGGCTATGTGCTGCTGCAACGCAAAGTGCGCGTGCATGATGCCCGCATCGCCACCTTCGGCGAGCGCGCCGAGGATATTTTCGTGATCAGCGACCGCGACAACCGCGCTCTATCCGACCCTTCGGTGTTGCATGGCCTGCAGGCGGCGCTGTTAGACTATCTGGAAGGAAGGAAACCATGACCACTGAACTGCAAACCCGCATCGAACACGCCTTCGAGCACCGCGCCGCCCTGGATGCGGCCGCCATCGAAGCGCTCAAACCCGATCTTTATCACGTCATCGCCCTGCTCGAATCCGGCGATGCACGGGTCGCCGAGCCGCAGGACGGCGGCTGGAAAGTCAATGAATGGCTGAAGAAAGCCGTGCTGCTGTATTTCCGCTGCCACGACATGGACGTGATGGGCGAGCCGGGTAATCCGTTCTGGGACAAAGTGCCGCTGCGTTTCGAGAATTACGATGCCGAGGATTTCCGTCGCCTCGGCGCCCGCGTGGTGCCCGGCACCGTGGCCCGCGCCGGATCCTACATCGGCAAAGATGCGGTGCTGATGCCGAGCTTCATCAACATCGGTGCGCACGTCGGCGCCGGCACCATGGTCGATACCTGGGCCACGGTCGGCTCCTGCGCGCAGGTCGGCGCACGTTGCCACATCTCCGGCGGGGCCGGCATCGGCGGCGTGCTGGAGCCGCTGCAGGCCGCGCCGACCATCATCGAAGACGACTGCTTCATCGGTGCCCGCTCGGAAGTGGTCGAAGGCGTCATCGTCGAGCGCGGTTCGGTGATCGGCATGGGCGTGTTCATCGGCCAGAGTACCCGCATCTACAACCGCGCCACCGGCGAAATCAGCTATGGCCGGGTACCGGCCGGTTCGGTGGTGGTATCCGGCTCCCTGCCATCGGCCGATGGAAAATATTCCCTGTACTGCGCGGTCATCGTCAAACAGGTCGATGAAAAAACCCGGAGCAAGACCTCGGTCAATGATCTGCTGCGCGGAGCCGTCGAGTGAGCGTGACCCTTTACGGTCTGCCGAACTGCGACACCTGCCGGAAAGCGCAGAATTGGCTGAAGCGCATCGAGCAGCCATTCGTGTTCATCGATTACCGCGCCAATCCGATCACTCCTGAAATGCTGAATGCCTGGGCCGGACAGCTGGGCGGTTTTGATGCTTTGTTGAATAAAACCAGTACCACCTGGCGCAATCTGCTGCCGAACAAGAAATCGCCGGGCTCGACGCCCGAATACCTGATGCTGCTGAAGGAGTATCCGGCCCTGGTGAAACGGCCGGTGCTGGTATTACCCGACGGCCGGGTGGTGCTCGGCTTCAAAGACGCCCAGTACAAGAAACTGTTTTCCGCCTGAGGAACGACCATGAGCGATGTGCTGGCATTGACGCAGGAATTGATGGCACGGCGTTCGGTCACGCCCGACGATGCCGGCTGCATGGAGATCATTGCCGCGCGTCTGGAGCGCTCCGACTGCCGGTGCCAGCGTCTGGACTTCGGCGCGGTCAAGAATTTGTGGATTACCCACGGGCAGGGTGCACCGGTGACCGTGCTGCTGGGTCATACCGATGTGGTGCCGCCGGGCGATGCCCAGTTGTGGGCGTCCGATCCGTTCGCCCCGGACATCCGGAACGGCCTGCTGTACGGCCGCGGCGCCGCTGACATGAAAGGCTCGGTTGCCGCCTTCGTGATCGCCATGGAGCAGTTCATTATCACGCACCCAAACCACCGCGGCACGCTGGCACTGCTGCTGACCTCGGACGAAGAGGGCGATGCCATTGAAGGCGTGCGCCGGGTTGCCGAACACTTCCGCAGCAGCGGCCAGCACATCGACTACTGCATCACCGGCGAGCCCTCATCGATGGCCGTACTCGGCGATCTGGTCCGTGTCGGACGGCGCGGCACGCTCAGCGGCACGCTGACGGTCAAGGGCATCCAGGGCCATGTGGCCTATCCGGAAAAAGCACGCAACCCGATCCATCAGGCGATGGCGCCATTGGCCGAACTGGCGGCGCGGCGCTGGGACGAGGGCTATCCCGAATTTCCGCCGTCCTCCTTCCAGATTTCCAACATCAATGCCGGCACCGGCGCCAACAACGTCATTCCCGGCGCATTGCGCGCACTGTTCAATTTCCGCTACAACCCGGGCTGGCGTGCCGAACAGCTGGAGCGCGAAGTCGAGTCCGTGCTGAACGCCGCCGGACTGGAGTACCAACTGGACTGGCACCGCGGCGGCGAGCCGTTCCTGACCCGCGAGGGTCCCTTGCGCAGCGCCGTACGTGATGCCATTGCCGAATGCTGCGGCTTGGTTCCGGTCGAGAACACCGGCGGCGGCACCTCGGATGCGCGTTTCATCGCGCCGCTGGGCGCGGAAGTGATCGAGCTCGGCCCGGTCAACGCCAGCATCCACAAGATCGACGAACATGTTTCCGTGGCCGATCTGGAGCGTTTGCCCGGGTTGTTCCAGACGATTCTGCGCAAGTTGCTGACCTAGACCCTTAACCTCATTTCATTCCACCCACACGGATCAGGAGCGTTTCATGACGATTGCACAATGGTGTGTTCTGGCGGCGTGTCTGATGCCGATTCTGACCGTCGGCATGGCCAAGGCCTCGCTGGCGCGTATTCCCCGCAAGCAGGGCGGCTACGATAATTTCAATCCACGCACTTGGGAAGCCGCGCTCGAGGGCTGGCGCGGCCGCGCACATGCCGCGCAGCTGAATGGCTATGAAGCGCTGCCCTTGTTCATTGCCGGTGTGCTGTTTGCCCAGATCGGCGGTGCCGATCAGGCCCGCATCGATCTTCTGGCCATGGCATTCATTGCCGCACGCGTGCTTTATACCTGGGCGTATTTGGCCAACCGCGCTACCCTGCGTTCGCTGATCTGGATGACCGGGCTGGGTCTCAGCATCGCCTTGTTGGCCTTGGGCTGAAGCCTGCGGTTCAGCCGCCGGCCGGTTTCAAGGCGAGCGTGTATTCGGTTTTTCCGGGCAGGAACGGCGTCGGTTTGTGCTGCACCCAATCACTGTGGCCGGCACCCCAGAACGGCGAGAGCAGGTGCCCGCTTTGGCCGCCCGGCATATGGATGATGCCATCCTGTTCATGACCCGGCGAGACCACCATGCGCTCGGAGGCTCCGAAATTCGGTGACACCACCAGAGCCATGTCGGCATCGCCGGCGAGCTGATCCGGCGGCATGCACAGCACCGGTTTTGCAAAAGCCGGCAGGGCCGCAGCCAAAGGATGGCAGATGGCGGCGGTGTTGCGCTCGCCCCAGGTACGGTCCTTCAGCGGGCCTTGTTCGCCGAGCTTGGCCTGCACGGTTTGTGCAGATTGTTCCAGCAGGTCTTTCCAGTCTTTGTAGTCGCGGGTCAGCAGATGTTTCGGCTGCTCATCCAACAGTGCCCAGGCCACGTCCTCGAAGCCGGTGAAGCCCGGCGCTTCGTAATCGAATCCGTTCGGGCCGGGTTTGGTGGCCTCGCGGCCCAATCGTTCAATGGCCGGCGCCAACAGCATTTCCTCAATGCGATTGCTGACTTCCAGACGCCAGGCCCGGGTGATGCGGTAACTCACCGAATCGACTTTGGCACCGCCATCCCAACTCGGGTCGGCATCGCGCAGGGCGCGCAGGGCGGACCCCGCGGCGGCATCATCGGCGGCATCGTCCAGCTTCTGCCACCAACGTTCCAGAAAGGGTGCGCGGCCGTCGGTCTGGATTGCGAGCAGGTCTATTTCCGTGAATTGTTTTTTGGCCAACAGATTCTCACGGATCGCCGTACCACGGGCACCGAAGGCATACCCGGCATTGCCGACCAGGTCCAGCCACGGGCCGTCGACCACGCGGCCATTCGCCGTCCACAGCCGTGCGATCGGCGGATCGACCAGCTTGGGATTTTCACTGCCCGGCAACCAGCCGTCCCAGGTACAGCCGGCGGTCGGGTCCATCGGCATGCGCTTGTCGCAGTTGCCGATGCGCTTGGGCATCTGGGCAGTCAGGCGCCAGGCGATGCGCCCGTTTTTATCACCAATGACCAGATTCTGGCCCGGAATGCCGGTGCTTTCGGCGGCCAGCAGGGCTTCATCCAGCGAACGACTGCGGGTGACGCCGTTCAGGCCGAGGTTGAGCGCGCCCGGTTCCTGAGCCACCCAACGCAGGGCAAGGGAAACCCGCTTATCGACGTCGCGGGTGACCGGGCCCCATTCGGTTTCGCTGACGTCCATTAAAACGGGTTGACCGCCTTTGACCGCGATACGCTCCTGGAACCGACGGACCGGAACGGCCTTGCCCTCGGCATTGATGTAGCTGCTGCGCGTGGCATCGGCCCAGCGCACGATGAAGAAATCGGTGAAATCGCCGTAGCTGTTGGTGAAGCCCCAGGCCACATGCCGGTTGCTGCCGACGATGACCGAAGGAATGCCGGGCAGGGTAAAGCCGGACACATCCGAATCCGAACCGGTGAGCAGACGGGCGCGGAACCAGATATTGGGCGCGCGCAGTCCCAGGTGCATGTCATCGGCGACGATGGCGCGGCCGTCACGGGTCAGCGAACCGGCCACGGCGAAATTGTTGCTGCCGACCGCTTCGGCCTGACGGTTCGGTTGGAACGCCAATTGCGGTGCATTCATGCTGTTGAGGTTGACCTGATCGGCATCGGGAATGCGCATCGCGTTTTTCGGTTCGCCGAACAGCGGCGCATCCCACTGCGATTGGGTTTCGGTCAGCAGTGTGTAAATCGGATCCGGCAGCGCCCCCTTCAGCTGCCAGAGCTTGAACTCGCGCTCGTTGCTTTCGTCCTGCAGGTCGAAGAACATCGCGTAGCCGACCAGAAACGAATCTTCCGGCTGCCAGGCTTCGGGTTTGGTATTGAGCAGCAGATAAGGCCAGGGACGGACCGACAGATCGGCCAGGCCGTCGTTGACGCCGTCAGCGTAGGCCTGCAGCACCGCGGCATCGGTGCCGGCCATCTGCGCGAAATGCGCGCGGATGCGTGCACGCAGGCGATGGATGCGGATGGATTTGTCCTTCTCCACCGCCATTTCACCGAACAGCGCCGACAGTTCACCGGCGGCCGAGCGGCGCAGCAGATCCATTTCGAAATAGCGTTCCTGGGCATGCACGTAGCCGAGCGCACGGGCCGCATCGGCATCATTGGCGGCCGTGATGGTGACCGTGCCGTTGGAGTCGCGGGCGACCTGCACCGCCTGTGACAGGCCCTGCAGCGGCTGCGCGCCATCGAGAACCGGCAGGCTGCCCCGCAGCAGGAGGTAGACGCCTGCCGCGAGCAGAATCACGATCAACAGCAGCGCCACCAGTGCGCGTTTGGTCCAGGTCATCAGTGCCATGAAATCGGACTCCTCGGGAAATTAAAGACTTTCGATGCTGTCGACGCGCTGGAAACCGCGCGGCAGGGCATGCCCGCGCTGGGCACGCGCCCCCTGATAGGCCTGCAGATCGCGCCAGCTCAGCACCAGCTTTCGTTGACCGCAGTGCAGCACCAGTTCGCCGCCGCTGCGCACGCAGGTCACGGCCACGATGTTTTCCTCGCCGTCCTTGAGTTTGGCCGGCGGAATCTGCAGGATCTTGTTGCCCTTGCCTTTGTCGAGCTCCGGCAGTTCGGAAGCCGGAAACGCCAGCAGATTGCCGCTGCTGCTGATGGCCACCACGAAATCGCTGGCGATGTCATGCACGGCGGCGGGTGGCAGGATGCTGGCGGCTTTGTCCGCGTTGATCAGCTGCTTGCCGGCTTTCTTGCCGGCCAGGAAGTTCTCGAAGGCGGTGATGAAGCCGTAGCCGAAACTGGAGGCGACCACGAACTTCTGGCCCGGTTCACCCGAGGCCAGACCGACGAATTCGGCACCGGACGGCGGACTGAAGCGGCCGCTGAGCGGCTCGCCGTTGCCGCGTGCCGAGGGCAGGGTGTGGGTCAAACAGGAATAACTGCGGCCGGTGGAATCGAGCACGGCGGCGTTCCAGGTGCTGCGCCCGCGCACGAAGTCGAGCAGGGCATCGCCGTCGCGGTAGCCAAGTGCCCCGGGGTCCAGCTCGTGGCCCTTGCCGGCACGGATCCAGCCTTTCTGCGACAGCACCACGGTCATCGGTTCGCTGGCGACCAGCGCGGTTTCATCGATGGCCTGGGCCGCTTCGCGCGCCACCAGCGGCGACAGACGGGCATCGCCGAATTTCTTGGCATCGGCCTGCAGCTCGTCTTTCAGCAGTTTTTTCAGTTTGGCGTTGGAGCCGAGCGTGGCGATGATTTTTTCCAGTTCGGCGGCCAGCTCGGCCTGTTCGCCGCGGATTTTCATTTCCTCGAGGCGGGCCAGCTGTTTCAGTTTGGTCTCGAGGATGTAGTCGGCCTGGTCCTCGCTGAGTTTGAAGCGGGCGATCAATGCGGCTTTCGGTTCGTCTTCGGTGCGGATGATGTGGATGACTTCGTCGAGATTGAGGAAGGCGATCAGCAGCCCTTCCAGCAGGTGCAGGCGGCGCTCCAGTTTTTCCTTGCGGTAGGTCAGGCGCTTGCGCAGCGTATCCATGCGGAACGCCAGCCATTCATTGAGCAGCGCCTTCAGGTTCTTGACCTGCGGACGGCCATCGAGGCCGATGATGTTGAAATTGACCCGGTAGCTTTTTTCCAGATCGGTGGTAGCGAACAGGTGGCCCATCAGCGAATCGACATCGACCCGGTTCGAACGCGGCACCAGCACCAGCCGGGTCGGGGTTTCGTGATCGGACTCATCGCGCAGGTCTTCCAGCCACGGCAGTTTCTTGGCCCGCATCTGCTGCGCGATCTGCTCCATGACCTTAGAGGGCGAAACCTGGTACGGCAGGGCGGTCAGCACGATATCGCTGTTTTCCTTGACGTAGGTGGCGCGGGCACGGATCGAACCGCCGCCGCTTTCGTACATGGCGATGATTTCGCTGCGCGGAGTGATGATTTCGGCCTGGCTCGGGTAGTCCGGGCCGAGTACGTGTTCGCACAGGTCGCGCACGCTGGCCTGCGGGTCGTCCAGCAGTCGGATGCAGGCGCTGACCACTTCATTGAGGTTGTGCGGCGGAATGTCGGTGGCCATGCCGACCGCGATGCCGGTGGTGCCGTTCAGCAGGATGTGCGGCAGGCGTGCCGGCAGCCAGGTCGGCTCCTGCAGCGAGCCGTCGAAGTTCGGGTTCCAGTCCACGGTGCCCTGGCCGAGTTCGCCCAGCAGCACTTCCGCGATCGGCGTCAACTTCGATTCGGTATAACGCATGGCGGCGAAGGACTTCGGATCGTCGGTGGAGCCGAAGTTGCCCTGGCCCTCGATCAGCGGGTAACGGTAGGAAAACGGCTGCGCCATCAGCACCATGGCTTCGTAACAGGCGGAGTCGCCGTGCGGATGGTATTTACCGATGACATCACCGACCGTGCGCGCCGATTTCTTCGGCTTGGCGGCGGCGTTGAGCGACAGCTCGCTCATGGCGAAGATGATCCGGCGCTGGACCGGTTTCAGGCCGTCGCCGAGGAAAGGCAGGGCGCGGTCGAGCACCACATACATTGAATAATCGAGGTAGGCGCGTTCGGCGTATTCACGCAGGGGAATCTGTTCGAAACCGTGGAAGCTGGGGCGGGTCAAATCGGTCATGGCATGCTCGTGGTGCGGATGTTTTCATTCTAACGGGTTTGCCGGTGGATGGGCATCGCCTCCGGCATTCGGGTAAACTGAAACCAAGGAGATTGCATGAGTACAAGCATCATCATCGGCCTGGTCGTCCTGGTCTGTCTGGTCCTGCTTTTCAAGGTGATGGGCTTTTTGCTTCGCCTAGCCGTGGTTCTGGTCGTCCTTGGGGCTGCCTACTGGTATCTGGCCCCGATGTTCGGTTGGCCGGCACTGCCGTTCTGATGCCGGAGCCGCTCGCCCATGCCGCTTGAAGCCCTGGCCATTTCCCGGCGCCGTTTGGCGCTGATTCTCGGCCTGCTGGCGATGGTCGGGCCGTTCGCCATTGACAGCATTTTTCCGGCCTTCCGGGCGCTGGCCAACGATCTGCATGTGGCCGATGCCGCCATCCAGCAGACCATCAGCATCTATCTGCTGGGCTATGCTGCGATGTCGCTTCTGCACGGCGCCCTGTCGGACGCCTTTGGGCGCCGTCCGGTCATTCTCGGCGGTTTGGGGCTGTTCCTGCTTGCTTCCGTCGGCTGCGCCCTGGCCGGCAACCTGCAGCAGCTGCTCATTTTCCGTTTCATCCAAGGGCTTTGTGCCGGCGTGGGGCTGATCGTCGGCCGCGCGGTGATCCGCGATGTGTTCGACGGCGACCATGCGCAACGCATGATGAGCATGGTGTCGATGATCTTCTCCATCGCGCCGGCCATCGCGCCGATCATCGGCGGCTACATTCTGAGCTGGAGCCACTGGCAGGGCATTTTCTGGTTTCTGGCCGGCTTGAGCCTGTTCATGCTGGTGGTGGTGGCCTTTTTCCTGCCGGAATCGCACCCGCCCGCCAAGCGGGTCGCGTTCCATCCGGTGCCGCTGAGCGCGGCCTACCGCGAAATGATCCTGCATACCGGATTCCGGCGACTGGCGCTGGCCGGCACCTTCCTGTTCGGCAGCCTGTTCCTGTACATCGCGGCGGCACCCGATTACGTGATGACCCACCTGCGTCTGGACGAAACCCAGTTCGGCTGGTTCTTCGTGCCGACCATCGCCGGCATGAGCATCGGCGCGTTCGTCAGCGGCCGGCTGGCCGGCAAGGCCAGCGGCATGCGCATGGTGCAATGGGGCTTCGGCATCTGCGCGGCCTCGGCCGTGTTGAATCTGATCTATGCCAGCACCGCAATCCGGCTTGAGCTGCCCTGGGCGGTGCTGCCGATGAGTGGACTGGCTTTCGGCATTGCGTTGGTGTTTCCGATCCTGACCATCGCGCTACTCGATCTGTACCCGCACATCCGCGGCACGGCGTCCTCGATGCAGGCCTTCATCAGCCTGATGTCAAATGCCCTGATTTCCGGGTTGCTGGTGCCGCTGGTCAGCAAAACCCCGGCGTTGATGGCCGGGGTCTGTTGTCTGTTCGTGGCGGCTTCATTCGGGGTCTGGCGCCTTTATCTGCAATCACCGCATGCAGCCATCCATTGCCCGGATCAGCCGGCGGCGTTTGAGCCGACGGATGAGTTGTGACTACGGTAATCCGCCCGCAGCAATTCCTGGAAATGATGCAAGGCATTCTCGCGCAACGGGTTTAAACGCCCGGCCACATACGAACCGCTGTCCAGGCCCCGCTGCACGTCAACGCAGATCTGGATGTCTTCATCCTGCACCACGTCGGAGAATTCCAGATCGCGTTTTCGGCGGGCTTCATCCTTGGCCGGATCGGCGCTTACCGTATAGAAGAAATCAAACTCCACCCGGCAGCGGTTGTTCGGCAGCGGCAGCACACGGTTGGTCTGCAGGCGGCCGGGAAGGATGTTGAGCATGGTGTTCGGGTACATGAAGTAATACAGCGCTTCGCCCGAGCCGTACAAATCATCGCCGCTTTCCAGCGGGCTGAACTGCATGGAATACCAGCGTTTGGTTTCGGTCACGTAGCTGCGGTAATCCAGCAGCTTGTTCAGCTCCGGATGCACGTGCGGCACATGGTAGCCTTCCAGGTAATTGTCGACGTAGGTCTTCCAGTTGCAGTCGATGTCGTAACTCAGATGCTGGTGGAAGCGCAGATCGGCAAGGGCATGGCCGCTGACGGCCAGACGCTCGGCGATGCCGGCCACGTAATCCTCGAACGGCGGCGGGTTTTCCGATGCGGCGAACACCAGGCCTTCGAACTCACGCACCTGCAGTGCCGGCAAACGCACCGAGCTGACGTCGAAATCCGCCACATCCTTCATTTCGGTGGCGGTACGCAGGCTGCCGTCCAGGTTGTAGGTCCAACCGTGGTAACGGCAGCGCAATTGCTTGGCGCCTTTGCCCGGGCACTGCGCCAACGGCCCGGCACGGTGCCGGCAGACGTTGTGGTAGCCGCGAAGGCCTTCGGCGGTGCGGATCACGATGACCGGAAGCTGGCCGAGTACCGAGACCACATAATCGCCTTCATCGGCGATCTGCGAGCTGTGGCACACGTACTGCCAGTGCCGGTTGAACAC
>NZ_JAPDUI010000012.1 GCF_025980345.1 Arenimonas sp. GDDSR-1
GCATCGAATACCGTCATTGCGCCATAGGGATAGGCCCGGCGGGCAAGCACTTCCGGCCAAAGCCCGAAGGACTCGATCAGCGTCTGGTTATCCAGCGCCAAGGCCACCACCCGCAGATCGGGACTTTCCTGCCGCCAGGGTTTCGGCAGATGCGCTTCCACCAAGGCCACCTGCAGACCCTGCCGTGCCGCCATCAGGGCGGCGCTCAGGCCAACCATGCCACCGCCAATGACCACGACATCCAAGGGTTTCACAGGACCTCCTCGAAACGGCTGGAACCCCGGTAGCCCATGGCGCCGGAAACCAGGCCGGCAGCAGCCTTCGGTGCCGAACCGAGCGTGGCGAGCGCCAATGATCGCAGCAGGTGCGCCGGTAGACCGGTGTTGGCGGTCATCCGTGCCAGGCCATCGCTGAAGGCCAGCGTGCGCGAACGGTCATCAAGGCGTGAAGCGGCGTAGGCCTCGGCAGTGCCTGCCTGCAGGCCATCAGCAATGAGCAGGCGCGCCAAGGACAAGGCATCGCGCAGGCCCAGATTGAAGCCCTGCGCGCCGATCGGATGGATGGTCTGCGCGGCATTGCCCATCAGCACGACCGAAGCGGCGTGCAGGCGTTCGGCCAGAACCTGCTTGAGCGCATAGTGCGTGCGTTTGCCGGTCGCCTGAATTTTACCGACACGCCAACCGAAGCGGGATTGGAAGTAAGCGGCATAGGCGGCATCGTCCATCGCCGCGATTTCCGGCGCGCGCTCACCGGCAACGCCGCAGATGGCGCCGAAAACCCCGTCAGCCATCGGCAGCAAGGCCACGGGGCCCTGGTCGCTGAACCGCTCATACGCGTTGCCATTGCTGGCCTGTTCAGCCCGCAGCGAACAGACGAACAGGGTCTGCCGGTAGTCATGGGTGCGGGTGGCAATGCCGGCGGCCGACCGAATGAATGAATCGGTGCCATCCGCGGCCACCACCAGCCGGGCCGTGAGGTGTTTTTCACCGTCGCCGCCCGCCAGCGTCAATCGGGCACCTTCAGCGGCAAAGCGGCAGGCTGAAACCCGGGCCGGGCAAATACGACGGGTCTGCTGCAGGCCACTGACACGCTTGGCCAGAGCCAGCCCCAGATCCTGGGCCAGCACCACGGCACCGAAGGCCGAATGACCGAAATCGGAAGCCTTCAGCAGGGTGCGCCCGAAATCCCCGGCCCGGCTGACATGGATGCTTCGGATCGGGGTCGGCGGCGCCTGCAGCAGGGGCAGCACACCCAGACGCTCAAGCACGCTGATGCTGCGCTGGGCCAAGGCCAATTTGCGCTGATCGAAGCCGGGCGGGGCCTGCGGTGTTTCGGCGGCTTCAATCAAAGCGACCGACAGTCCGGAACGCTCAAGAGCACAGGCCAGACTGGATCCGACCAGTCCGCCGCCGACGATGGCGATATCCACATTTTCAGAAGCTTCGGACGCCACGGGTTCTCTCAAATCCAGTCGAATAAGGTATTCTATTACCGATTACTTTTTCCTGCTTCGAGACCCGTATGCCGAATCGTCCGTTTGCCCTCAATCTCACCGTGCTGACTGGCATGATTCTGGCGGTGGCACTGTCTCGGTTGATTCCGCACCCGCCGAATTTCTCGCCCGTCGAAGCCATGGCCCTGTTCGGCGGCGCCTATTTCTCCCGCAAATCGCTGGCCATCCTGGTGCCGCTGATTGCGCTGTTCGTTTCGGATCTGGCCCTGGGCCTGCTGATGGGCGGCGAATACTTCAGTTATTTCGTTTCGGCCGGCTTCTGGCTGGTGTACCTCACCATTGCCGCGCTGTCCGTGCTCGGCTTCGGTCTGCGCAACCGCGTCTCTGCGCTGCGCGTCGGCGGCTTCAGTCTGGCCGGCGCGGTGATTTTCTTCCTGGTCACCAATTTCGGGGTCTGGTTCGGTTCCGCCTTCTTTCCGCAGAACGCCGCCGGTCTGGCCGCCGCTTATACGGCCGGGCTGCCCTTCTTCCAGAACGGTCTGCTCGGCACCCTGTTCTATGCCACCGTGCTTTTCGGCGGCTATGAACTGCTGAAACAGCGCATTCCGGAAATGCGTCAAACCGCCTGATGGGCAACCGGCTCACCAAGATCTACACCAAAACCGGCGATGATGGATCCACCGGTCTGGGCGATGGCAGCCGGGTGTCCAAGGATTCCGCACGGGTTACCGCTTACGGTACCGTGGATGAAGCCAATTCCGCCATCGGTCTGATTCTGGCCTGCGACATACCGCAGGATGTCCGCGACCTGCTGGTTTCCGTCCAGCATCATCTGTTCGACCTCGGCGGTGAGCTCTGCATCCCGGGCCATGCCGCCATCTTCGATGCCGACATCGATCATCTTGAACGGCAATTGGATGGCTTCAACGCCGATCTTCCGGCGCTCAAGGATTTCATCCTGCCGGGCGGCGGCATGGCGGCCAGTCACTGCCATCTGGCCCGAACCATCTGCCGTCGCGCCGAGCGCGAGGTGGTGACCTTATCGCGCCACGATGCGGTCCGGCCGGAGGCCATCCGTTATCTGAACCGGCTCTCGGACCTGCTGTTCGTCCTGGCCCGCGTTCTGGCCCGCGCCAGCGGTCATGGCGAAGTGCTCTGGAATCACGAACGCCGCAAGTCCTAAACCGCCGGCTTGAAATCCAAAGCCGCGGAATTGATGCAGTAGCGCAGACCGGTGGGTTGCGGACCGTCGGTAAACACATGGCCCAAATGGGAGCGGCATCCGGCGCACTGCACCTCGGTGCGGCGCATGCCATGCGAATCATCGAACTCCAGCCGCAGGGCCTTGGCATCCGCCGGCTGGAAATAACTCGGCCAGCCGCTGCCGGAGTCGAATTTGCTGTCGGAGGCAAACAGCGCCTGGCCGCAGGCCACGCAATGGTACATGCCCTCGGCATGATGATCCCAGTATTTTCCGCTGAACGGCGGTTCGGTCGCCGAACAGCGGCAGACCGCATATTGTTCGGGGCTGAGCTGCTTGCGCCAATCGGCATCGGTTTTGTCGGTATCGGCCATCTCGGGTCCGCCTAATCCTGAGTTTAAGGGGTAAAATACACCATAACTTCCGATTGGGGTCATGCGTGCGTCATACCCGTTTATTCCTTGCCTGCCTGAGCCTGCTCGCTGCCGCAGACGGTCATGCCCAGAATCAGGAGAGCGGCACCGGTTGGCAGCTCTGCGCGGATCCCGAGTACCTGCCGCTTTTCCAGCCGCTGATCGGTGACAAAAGCGATCCGGCAACGCTGCCCGCGGATATCGTCTCGGACAGCCTGGACATCGGTACGCGCGATCAATCGCTGTTCGAAGGCAATGTCGAGGTCCGCAGGGGCAGCGAATGGCTGGCCACCGACGCCCTGCGCTTCGATCATGCCCAACAGACCTACCGCACCGAAGGCCTGGTCCGGTTCCAGAACAATGCCCTGCGGATGACGGCGAAAAGCGCCGAGGGCAACCAGAAAACCGGCGACATCGCGCTCAGCGGCCTGCAATACCAGTTCAATGAAAGCAACGGCAACGGCACAGCCGAATCGGTCGTGGTGCGGAAAGACGGCAGCCGACTCCGTCGCGCCGGTTTCTCCACCTGTCCGAGCAACCAGAAGCAATGGCAGTTCGTCGCCGATGAGATCAACGTCAATGACGAAACCCATCAGGGCGTGGCCAAGAATGTCAAACTGGAAGTCGGCGGCGTACCCATCCTGTGGTTGCCGGCCATGCGCTTTCCGACCGACAGCGCGCGCTCTTCCGGCATGCTTACGCCGAAGATCGGTCAGGACAGCCTGAACGGATTCGACATTTCGGTGCCGGTGTATCTCAATCTTGCGCCGAATTATGATGCCACCCTGACCCCCCGGTACCTCAGTGAACGCGGCTTGATGCTGGGCACCGAGTTCCGTTATCTGACTGAAGCCAACAGCGGCATTTTCGAGGGCAGCTATCTGCCCGGCGACGACATCCGGGGCGGCGACCGTTACCGGATCGGATGGGAACATTTCACCGCGATGAACCGGGCCTGGTATTTCCAAAGCAGTCTGAATAAAGCCAGCGATGTGTATTATTTTTCCGATTTCGGAAATTCAATCACCGAAACTTCGACGGCGCTGCTGAAAAGCGAACTGGGTTTCCATGGCCGCGGCAAATACTGGAATCTGGAACTGACCGCTGCCAACTGGGAAATCGCCAACCCGACCCAGGCTCCGGGATCGGAGCCCTACCGGCGCATGCCGCGTCTGGCCCTGAGCGGCAGCAAACCGTTTGGTCCCTGGTTTGAGGCCGGCTTGAACGCCGAAGCCGTTGTGTTTGCGCATGATGTTCTCAACGACGGACGACGCATCGATGTCACGCCGTTCATCAAGTTTCCGTTGACCGGCCGCAACTGGTTCGCGACCCCGAGCCTGAGCTGGCGGCAAACCGAATACTGGATCGATCCCGATCCGTTCGATGTCACCGCACCAACGCGGCTAAGCCGGGGCCTGGGCATTTTCAGCCTCGATGCCGGCGCATATTTCGAAAGACCCACGACATTTGCCGGTCTGGACTTCATCCAGACCTTGGAACCGCGTCTGTTTTACCTGAATGTGCCGTACCGCGACCAGAACGACATTCCGGCATTCGACACCCAGCCTTTGACTTTCATGTGGCCTTCGCTGTTCCGGGAAAACCGGTACGGCGGCGCCGACCGCCAAAGTGACGCCAACCAGCTGACCACGGCGCTGACCACACGCTTCCTGAACTCGGAATCGGGCAAAGAGCGGATGAACTTCAGTCTGGGCCGGATCACCTATTTCAGTGCGCCGCGGGTCACCTTGCCGGGTGAAGTTCCGCAGTCGGCCGATGGCTCGGCCTGGGTGGCCGAAGCCAATATCCGGCTCAGCGATGAATGGCAGATCGGCATCACCCAGCACTGGAACCCGGCCGACCGCAACACCGAGCTGTCCTCGATCCGCGGCTACTGGTCGCGGCCGAACGGCCTGCAGCTCAACGCCAGTTACCGTTTCCGCCAGGGGTTTGCGGAACAAACCGACTTCGCGGTTGTCCTACCCATCAACGACAATTGGCGGGCGCTGGGACGCTGGAATTACTCCCTGCGCGACAACCAGAACCTGGAAACCCTGCTCGGTTTCGAATGGCGCAGCTGCTGCATGGCGTTTCGCGTGTTCGGACGGCGCTACATCCGCAGTTTCGACAGCCGCGAGAACACCGGCGTGTTCCTGGAGCTGGAGCTGAACGGCCTGGGCAGCATGGGCAGCCGGCCAGAATTGTTCAAGGATAATGGTATCCTAGCGTACTGATTTACCGACCCGATTTCCCCGATTTAGACCGTTTCCGGAGTGTTGCATGTCTGTCATCCCCAAATCCCTGGCGCTTGTCCTTCTGTTCGGTCTTGGCGCCTCCGGCCCGGCCGCCGCCCAGAGCACGCAGGCCAGCACCGCAGTCGACAGCATCGTCGCCGTCATCGATGAGGATGTGATCCTGCGCAGCGAGCTGGAACGTGCCATCGGCAACATCAAGACCCAGTATGCCAAGCAGGCCGGCCAGCTGCCGCCGGACAACGTGCTTGAACGCCAGGTGCTCGAACGTCTGATTCTGCAGCGCCTGCAGGTCAACCGTGCCAAGGACATCGGCATCCGCGTTTCCGATGCCGAACTCAACCAGGTCATCCAGAACATCGCCGGTTCCAACAAGATGTCGCAGGAGCAGTTCATGCAGCGCCTGCAGCAGGAAGGCATCGGCTTCGAGGACTACCGCAACAACCTCAGCGATGAACTGCTCCAGCAGCGCCTGCGCCAGAGCTATGTGCAAAGCCGCGTCCAGGTCAGCGAATCGGAAGTGGATCAGTATGTGTCCAGCCAGAAAGCGGCCGGTCCGGAAGTCCTGCTGGCCAATCTGCTGGTCGCGCTGCCCGAAAACCCCAGCCCCGACCAGGTGGCTACCGCCAAACGCAAGATCGACGGCATCCGCGAACTGATCGCGACCGGCAAGATGGATTTCAAAGCCGCCGCCATCCGCTACTCCGATGCACAGAACGCCCTGGATGGCGGCATCATCGGCTGGCGCAGTTTTGATTCCATCCCGCCGCAATTCACCGCCATGATTTCGGAAATGAAAGCCGGGGATGTCTCGCAACCGGTGCGGGGCCCGAGCGGCTATCAGCTGATCCAACTCGCCGAAACCCGCGATGCCGCCCAGGTCAAACAAGTCGATGAATTCCGGGCGCAGGCCATCCTGATCGATCCGGTGCGGGTCGGCGGCGATGAAGTGGCCCGCCAGAAAGCGGAAGAAATGCTGTCGCGCATCGGCAAAGGCGAAGACATGGGCAAGCTGGCCAAGGAATTTTCCAGCCCCGATTTGAACGCCGAGGCCGGCGGCATCCTTGACTGGTTCACCCAGAACCAATGGGGCGCCCAGATCGGCAGCCAGATCGTGCTGCTCAAAGACGGCGAGGTATCGCCGGTCATCCAGACCGACGCCGGATTCCTGGTCATGAAGCGTCTGGGCAAACGCTCATCGGACGCCAATGCCGAAAACAAACGCCGTGAGGCCCGCGAAGCCATCGGCCAACGCAAGGCCGAAGAAGAATACGAACGTTTCCTGCGCCAGTTGCGGGCGGAAGCCTTCGTCGAGTCGCGCCTCGCCCCGATCTGATGGCCGTCCGGCCGCACCTGGCATTGGTTCCCGGTGAGCCCAGCGGCATCGGACCGGAACTGTGTGTCCGCATTGCCCAGCGTGAGCACGGCTGCCATCTCACCGTTCTGGCCGATCCGGTTGTTTTATCGGCCGCAGCCGATGCCATCGGTCTGCCGCTGCGCTGCAAATCCCCCGGCGAGCCCTGCGCTGTCGGCGAACTGGCCGTAATGCCCTTCCCGTTGCCCCAACCGGTGCACTTCGGCCGGCTGAATCCGGACAACTCCGCAACGGTCATCGCCGCCCTGAACCGCGCCGGCGAAGCCTGCCTGCAAGGCGAATTCGACGGTCTGGTGACCGGTCCGGTGCACAAGGCTGCAGTCAACGCCGCCGGCATCGCCTACACCGGCACTACCGAATTATTGGCCGAACAGGCCGGTGTTCCGGTGGTGATGATGCTTGCCACCGAATCGCTGCGCGTGGCGCTGGCCACCACGCACCTGCCCCTGCGGGAGGTGCCTGATGCGCTGACTCCGGAACTTCTCGAACAGGTCCTTCGCATTGTCCGGCAGGATCTGCGCCGTCACTTCGGCGTTCCCGAACCCCGCATGGGCGTGCTCGGCCTGAATCCGCA
Organism: Arenimonas sp. GDDSR-1; assembly: GCF_025980345.1. GTDB lineage: Bacteria > Pseudomonadota > Gammaproteobacteria > Xanthomonadales > Xanthomonadaceae > Arenimonas. The sequence goes on from NZ_JAPDUI010000012.1 coordinate 7,269, forward strand.
TGCCGGGGAGGATGGCCTGCTCGGGGGCGAAGAAATCGAGGTGATGCTTCCGGTTCTGGAAAAACTGCGCGCCGAAGGATTCCTCCTTCAGGGTCCGCTGCCGGCCGACACCGCTTTTCTGCCGGCGCGATTGGCCCAGTGCGACGTCATCATCGCCATGTACCACGACCAGGGACTTCCCGTACTCAAGTTCTCCGGATTCGATCATGCCGTCAATATCACGCTCGGCCTGCCCTACCCGCGCGTCGCGGTCGATCACGGCACCGCACTGGAGTTGGCCGGCACCGGCCAGGCCAGCGGGGAAAGCCTGTGGCAGGCCATAAGGCTGTGCAGAAAACTGGCTGCAAAGGGAGAACCCGCATGAGCCATTTCAAAGCACCGCCGAAGAAGAATCTCGGGCAGCACTTTTTGACCGACCGCAGCATCATCGAACACATCGTGCACTCGGTCGACCCGAAACCGGGCGATGTACTGGTTGAAATCGGACCGGGCCAGGGCGCCATCACCTTCCCGTTGCTGAAGAAGCATGGCAGCCTGACCGTGATCGAGTTCGACCGCGACCTGATCACCCCGCTGAGTGAAGCCGCACACGGCATCGGCGAGCTGACCATCGTGCATAAGGATGTTTTGCAAGTCGATTTCGGCAAGCTCGCCGGTGACAACCGGATACGTCTGGTCGGCAACCTACCTTACAACATTTCGACCCCGATTCTGTTCCATGTGCTCGAGCACTGCACCCAGGTGCGCGACATGCATTTCATGCTCCAGAAGGAAGTGGTCGAACGCATGGCCTCTGAACCGGGAAGCAAGGTTTACGGCCGACTGAGCGTCATGTTGCAGGCGGTATGCGAAGTAATTCCGCTGTTCGATGTGCCTCCGCAGAGTTTCAATCCGCCGCCGAAAGTCGATTCGGCCGTGGTCCGCCTGATTCCGCGTGATCCGTCCGAGATCGGCATCCACAATCCGGAACTGTTTGCAGCCATCGTCCGCGATGCCTTCGGCCAGCGCCGGAAAACCCTGCGCAACGCCCTGTCGCGCATATGTACCGGCGAGCAGCTGCAGGCCGCCGGCATCAAGCCGGAAACCCGCGCCGAACAGCTTCCGGTCGCGAGCTTCGTGCATCTGGCCAACGTCCTTTCGGAATCCGCGGCCTGACGAGGCGGCCTATTCAGGCGGCCATGCCGCACCGGCGCTATAATGGCCGGGACTGAAAAATTCGGATTACCCACTCAATGACAACCTATGCCATTGGTGATTTGCAGGGCTGCTACGACGTACTGGCCCGGCTGCTGGACCATATCAAATTCGACCCGGCCCAGGACCATCTCTGGTTCTGCGGCGATCTGGTCAACCGCGGCGGCCAATCACTGGAAACGCTCAAGCTGGTGCACTCCCTGCGCGAACGCAGCACGGTGGTACTCGGCAACCACGACATGTCGCTGCTGGCCATCGCCCAGCGCAGCGAAGCCGACCAGAACAAGGTCAACCCGGATCTGCACCGGGTTCTGTTTTCAGCCGAGCGCGATGAACTGGTCGGCTGGCTGAGCCGGCAGAAGCTGTTCCATGTCGACCGCACGCTCGGTTTTGCCATGGTGCACGCCGGCCTGTCGCCGAAATGGACCTTGGATATGGCCTCGGCACGTGCGCGCGAGGTCGAGAAGATCCTGCAGAGCGACCAGGCCGCACGCCACTTGAAGGCGATGTACGGCAACCAGCCGAACTGGTCGCCGAAATTGAACGGCACCGACCGGTTCCGCGCCATCGTCAACATCTTCACCCGCATGCGTTACTGCACGCCGAACGGACGCATCGGCTTCGAGGAAAAAGGCAAACCGGGCACCCAGCAGCCGGGCTTCTATCCCTGGTTCTCGACACCGGGCCATGCCCAGCGCGAACTGCCGATTGTCTGCGGCCACTGGTCGACGCTGGGTCTGTTCATGGGTCTGGGCATTTACGCCATCGATACCGGCGCGGTCTGGGGCGGCACGCTGACGGCACTGGAGCTTGGTCCGGCGCTCCGCATCCATCAGGTTCCCGGGCGCAGCGACGGGTTCAGCAAAAACCGCGACTGACGCTCAAGGCAGATTCAGCCGGAAATAATCGGCAAAGCGGAACGCGAATGCATGCCGCTCATCGGCGGCATGACTTTCACTGGCCGTTTCCAGCCAGTCGTTATCCTCGATTTCCGGAAACCAGGCATCCGCCTGCGGCAACACCGTATCGACATGGGTCAGATGCATCTGCCGGGCAAGCGGTAATGCCAACGCGTAGATCTCGCCACCGCCGATCACCATCAATTCGTCGCCCGCGCACAGATCCACCGCCTGCTCCAGCGTACCGACCGCCTGCATGCCTTCGAACGGCACCGCACCGCTGCGGGTCAGCACCAGATTGCGCCGTTCCGGCAGCGCTCGGCCCAGCGACTCGGCGGTCTTGCGGCCCATCACCACGGTTTTACCCAGGGTCAGTGCTTTGAAACGCTTCAGGTCGTCCGGCAGCCGCCACGGCAGGGAATTGGCGAAGCCGATGGCCCGACCCCGGTCGAGCGCGGCAATCAGGGTGATGCGGCTCATACCGCGACCGGCGCCTTGATGGCCGCCTGCGGTTCGTATCCGGTGATTTCAATGTCCTCGAATGTGAATGCGAACAGATCGGTCACCGCCGGATTCAGACGCAGCTGGGGCAGCGGACCCGGCGTCCGGGAAAGCTGCTCCTTCACCTGCTCGAAGTGATTGCTGTAGATATGGGCATCGCCGAAACTGTGCACGAAATCGCCGACATCCAGATCGCAGACCTGCGCGATCATATGCGTGAGTAACGCATAGCTGGCGATGTTGAACGGCACGCCGAGAAAGATGTCGGCGGAGCGCTGGTAGAGCTGGCAACTCAGGCGCGGTCGGCCGCCGGCCTGCTTGGGCGGCGCGACATAGAACTGGAACAGGCAGTGGCAGGGCATCAACGCCATCTGCGGCAGCTCGCCGACATTCCAGGCACTCACAATCAAACGGCGCGAATCGGGATTGCGGCGAATTTCACCGACCAGCCAGCTGATTTGATCAACCACCGTGCCGTCTTTGCCTTCCCAGCTGCGCCATTGCTTGCCGTACACCGGCCCGAGATCGCCGTTGGCATCGGCCCATTCGTCCCAGATGCTGACTTTGTTGTCTTTCAGGTAGGCGATGTTAGTTTCGCCTTTGAGGAACCACAGCAGTTCGTGGATGATCGAGCGCAGATGAAGCTTCTTGGTGGTCAGCAGCGGAAAGCCCTCGGACAGATCGAAGCGCATCTGGTAGCCGAATACCGAACGCGTTCCCGTACCGGTGCGGTCGTTTTTGTCCAGACCGTTGGCCATCACATGCCGCAGGAAATCGAGATAGGTTTTCATGCCTTGTGCTCCTGCCGGCGCGACAGCCACAGCAATGCCACACCCAAGGCAATCAAGGGCAGGGAAAGCAGCTGGCCCATGGTCAGCCAGTTCCAGGCCAGGTAGCCGATGTCGGCATCCGGCTGGCGGATGAATTCGACCAGGAAGCGGAACACGCCGTAGCCGAGCGCGAACAGTCCGGATACGGCGTAGCGCGGCCGGGGTTTGCGCGAGTACCAGAACAGAATGACGAACAGCAACAGCCCTTCCAGCGCCGCCTGCACCAGTTGCGAGGGATAGCGTGCGTAACGGTCAAGCAGCCCCGACTCGTGTAGAACATGCAGCTGGGCGACACTTTGGCCGTAAAGATCGGGTTCGGCACGCGGGAAAATCACGCCCCAGTCCCTGCCGGTATAACGGCCCCACAACTCGCCGCCGATGTAATTGCCGAGACGTCCGAACATCAGGCCCGGCGGCACCAGCGGCGCCAGGAAATCAAGGGTGTCGAACACGTGCTTTTTGGTCTGCATCGACCAGAAGGCAACCGCCGCCATGACGCCGAGCAGCCCGCCGTGGAAACTCATGCCGCCTTCGTTGATGCGCAGCAGAAACATCGGGTCGGCGATGAAATCGGACCAGCCGTAAAACAGCACGTAGCCGACACGGCCGCCGATGACCACGCCGAGCATGCTGTTGAACAGCAGATCGCTGAATCGGTTCTCGTCGATGCCGGGGAATCGTCCTGCACGGATCCGGTATCTGCCGAGCCCGTAGGCGGCGGCGAAACCGAGCAGATACATGATGCCGTACCAATGAATGCCATGCGGCCAGAACGGCAGCGGCAGGGCGACGGGGTCGATATCGTGCAGGAGGGTCATGGAAGTGTCCGCAGGTACAGACACTATTGTGCCCGAAAAAAGGGCGGGGACGCGAGCCGGATTTCAGCGGTTCAGAGGATCACCGGCTCGTCCGGCAGTTCTCTCGGGTTATCGGCCGCTGCCGGAAAATGCAGCGCCAGCAGAGCATTGATCCGGCCCAGACAGTCCAGAACCGCCCGGTCCGGTTGGCCATGGCGCATGGCCTCTGCGAAATCGGCGCACAAGGCATCCCAGCCCGCCTGCGGCACTTTGGCGGCGATACCGCGGTCGGCAATGATTTCAACCCGGCGCTCGGCCAATTGCAGATAGACCAGGACGCCGCTGTTCTCGGCCGTGTCCCAGATGCGCAAGGCTGAGAACAGTTGCTCGGCACGGCCGCGGGTGTGGATTCCGGCCAACAGTGCCATCGGGGAATAGCGCGCCTCGACGGCAAAGCACAGTTCGCCGGCATGACCGCGTTCGCCTTCGGCAATAAGGTCCCGGATGGCTTTCATGCGCTCGGGCGGAAACCAGCGACTCAGCTGGAACCAGCCGGAAAAAAGATTCTTTGCTATGCGATTCATCACCACCCTCCCGATGCGCCGCCGCCGCCAAAGCCGCCGCCTCCGCCGCTCCAGCCGCCCGAACCACCGCCCCAGCCGGAACCGCCGCCGGGGAAGGACCCCCAGCTGCCGCCGCCGGAACTGAAGCGGCCGGGACCGGAACTGGCGATGAAAAAGGCAATCAGCGCGGCCAAAATGCCGTAGCCCAAGGTGCTGAGCACCAGAAAGCCGATGCCGCCCGCAACAAGACCCGCTCCGAAGCGCCGCAGGAAAACAGGTTTCAGCCGGGTTCCGGCCGCCATGAGCCCGATGAACACGCCGATGAACAGCGCGAATACGCCGCTGGGTGGCGGTTGGTTTCCCGGCTCTTCCTGCAAGGGCGGCGGTAATTCCTCGCCGTCGATCAGCTGGACGATGGCGCCGGTCGCCTCGTTGATGCCTTGGTAATAGTCGCCCTTTCTGAAGTTCGGGGCCAGATATTCCCGGATGATGCGCCCGGCTTTGGCATCGGGAATCGCACCTTCCAGACCGTATCCGACTTCAATCCGTACTTTCCGGTCATCCTTGGCGATGAACAGCAGCACGCCGTCATCGATTTTGGCGCGGCCCAGCTTGTTTTTCTCGGCCACTGCCAACGTGGCATCCTCCAGGGACTGCCCGTCCAGACTCGAAACCATGTACACCGCGACCTGGCTGCCTTTGCGCTGCTCGAATTCCGCCAGACGCTGCTCGAGCCCGGCTATCTGATCGGCACTCAGGGTGCCGGTCCGGTCGGTGACGTGCTGCTCCAGCCTCGGTGCGGGCGAAGGAGCAGGTGCCGCCTGGCTCCGGCATTCACCGGAACCCAATAACAGCAGCAGACCGCAGAGCGCCAGGGCGCGCGGCATGACTCAGCCGCCGGGTGCGGGAGCCGGCGCGGCCGGTGCGAACTCGACCGTCGGCGCTTTGGAAATGGCCGCTTCGTTTTCCACCGAGAAATTCGCTTTCGGCTGATAGCCGAACAGTTTGGCGGTGATATTCACCGGAAACTGGCGGATGTGCGTGTTGTAGGCCTGCACCGACTGGATGTAGCGGTTGCGGGCAACGGTCACGCGGTTTTCGGTGCCTTCCAGCTGCACCTGCAGATCACGGAAATTCTCGTTCGATTTCAGCTCCGGATAGTTTTCGGAAACCACCAACAGGCGCGACAGCGCACCGGACAGCTCGCCCTGGGCGGCCTGGAATTTCTTCAGGGTTTCCGGATCGGAAGCCTGATCGGCACTGATGTTCATCTGGCCGACGCGCGAGCGGGCATTGGTCACTTCAGTCAACACACGCTCTTCCTGGGCCGCGAAGCCTTTGACCGTGGCGACCAGATTCGGCACCAGATCGGCGCGGCGCTGGTACTGGTTCAGCACCTCCGACCACTGCGCCTTGACGGCTTCATCCTGCTGCTGGATGGTGTTGTAGCCGCAACCGGACAGCATCGCGGCAAGGACGATGAGGGAAAAAAGACGGAATCGTTGCATGGCGCACCTCGTGGGACGGGATGGCCTTATCCTACCGCAAAATCAGCGTTTCTGACGCCGCCGGGACAGGATGTTCAGCGATTCGACAGCCGCGGAGAACGCCATGGCGAAATACAGCAGACTACGCTCGATATGAATGCCGAAACCGTCGGCAATCAGAGCCACGCCGACCAGGATGATGAACGCCAGCGCCAGCATCTTGACCGTCGGATGGCGGTCGATGAAATCGCCGATCGGATTGGAGGCGAAGATCATCACCGCCACCGCGATGACGATGGCGGCGACCATTACGGCGCGGTTATCGACCATGCCGACCGCGGTGATGACCGAGTCGAGCGAGAATACGATGTCGATGATGGCGATCTGGGCGATGACATAGCCGAACACCGCCGAAGGCTTGGTGTCGATGTCCTCTTCCTCGCCACGGCCCTCGACCGAATCGTGGATCTCCAGAGTCCCTTTGACCAGCAGGAACAGGCCGCCGCCGATCAGTACCAGATCACGGACCGAGAAATTCTGCCCGAACAGCGAAAACAGATCGGACTGCATGCGCGCCAGATAGGCCAGCGACAGCAGCAGCATGATCCGGGTCACGCAGGCCAGCATCAGGCCGAACTTGCGCGCGGCCGGGCGGCGTTCCGGCGGCAGCTTGCTGACTGCAATGGAGATGAACACCAGGTTGTCGATGCCCAGCACGATTTCGAGCGTCGCCAGCGTGAGCAGCGCGATCCAGATCTCGCCGTTGAAAATCCATTCCATCAGGAATCCTTACTCCATTGCGGCCACAGCACCAGCAGCCAGCAGACCACCACATTCACATCGGACAGGAATACCGCCGCCGAACCCATGTCCTTGGCGCGGCCGGCCAGATCGTGGTGCTCCGGCCCCCAACGATCGACCACGGCCTCAATGGCCGAATTAAGGACTTCGACAATCAGCACCAGCAGCAAGACCGAAACCAGCAGGAAGCGTTCGACCCCGGTTTGGCCCAGATACAATCCGAGCGGCACCAGCACGATGCAAAGGTAAACCTCCAGGCGGAACGAGGATTCCACCTGCCATGCAGCGCGCAGGCCCTTCATCGACCATTGGAACGCCTGCCAGATGCGGAAAGGCGAGCGCGGGGCGTGTGTATCGTGACTGTCGGCCATGCGGATTCAGAAGTTTGCGGGTAACGGGGGCAACCGTACCGGAAACGCGGGCAATGGCAGGAAAATCGACATGAACGGCACTCGGAACAGCGGAAACACCCCTATTTTGCCATAAAGACAGGGCATCCGGCCGGATTCACCGCTTTTTGCCGAGCAGCCCGCCCAGAATGCCACGCATGAACTTGCGGGCCTGATACTTGGCTTCCTGCTCGATGACGCCCTGTCGACGTCCGTTGCCGAACAGGATTTCCTGCAGGAACCCGGGTTCTTCCTTGGCGGCTTTCTCGGTTTTCTCGGGTTTGGCCGGACCTTGATCTGCTGGAGAAGCGTTCTGCACCCGTGCGTTCAGCTTTTCCCGGGCCGATTCCCGGTTGATTTCCTGATCGTATTTGGCGCCCAAAAGACTCTGTGCCAGAACCGCCTGGCGTTCGGCATCGGTAAGCGCGCCCATGCGGCAGCGCGGCGGGCAGATGATGGCGCGCTCGACCGGCATCGGGATGCCTTTGTCCTGCAGGGTAGAGACCAGCGCCTCGCCGACCGCCAGTTCGGAGATCACTTTGGCGACATCGATTTTCGGATTCGGCACGAAGGTTTCGGCGGCGGTACGCACGGCTTTCTGGTCGCGCGGCGTGTAGGCGCGCAGGGCATGCTGGATGCGGTTGCCGAGCTGGCCGAGCACGTTGTCCGGAATGTCGTCGGGGTTCTGCGAACAGAAATACACCCCGACGCCTTTGGAACGGACCAGACGCACGACCTGCTCGACCCGCTGCAGCAGGGCCGGCTGGATGTCGCCGAACAGCAGATGCGCTTCGTCAAAGAAGAACACCAGCTTCGGCTGTTCCAGATCGCCGACTTCGGGCAGGGTTTCGAACAGTTCGCTGAGCAGCCAGAGCAGGAAGCTGGAATACAGACGCGGCTGCAGGATCAGCTGGTCGGCGGTCAGCAGGTTGATCATGCCGCGGCCGGAGGCATGGCGCTGCATGATGTCGGACAGTTGCAGTGCCGGCTCGCCGAAGAAATGCTCGCCGCCCTGCTGTTCCAGACGCAGCAGGGCGCGTTGGATGGCCGCCACCGAAGCCGGCGAAACCAGACCGTATTTGGCGGAAACCTCGGTTTTGCTTTCCGCAACATGATTGAGTACCGCACGCAGGTCTTCCAGATCCAGCAGGAGCAGTCCATCATCGTCCGCCAGTTTGAAGGCGATATCGAGCACGCCGGCCTGTGTTTCGTTCAACTCCAGCACGCGGGCGAACAGATCGGGACCGAATTCGGACACCGTGGTGCGCACCGGATGGCCCTTCTTGCCATACAGATCCCAGAATGCCACCGGGCTGGCTTCATTGACGTAATCGGGAATGCCGATGTCGGTGACGCGTGACTGGATTTTTTCATTCATGGTTCCGGCGATGGCCAGTCCGGCGATATCGCCTTTGACATCGGCCATGAACACCGGCACGCCCATGCGCGAGAAGCCCTCGGCCAGAACCATCAGCGACACCGATTTGCCGGTGCCGGTGGCGCCGGCGACCAGTCCATGGCGGTTGCCGTACTTTGCGAGCAAGGATACTTGCTGTTCGCCCTTGCCGATCAGGATGTCGCTCATGGATTGTTCTCCAGAATTAGGGTGTCGCCGGATTGTTCGATATTGAGGGTTTTCAGGACATTCATGCCGAGCAGTGCATTGCCTTCGAAATTCTTGCTGACGCCGATATAGACCTCATGCAGGGTAAACTGGCCGAAATCCAATCGGTTTGCCTTGGCCACACAGGCATCGCGGTCGACACCCATGGCGGTCCTGAACTCGACCGACTGGCAATCACCCAAGCCCGCTCGCTTAGCCAGATCGGTAGAAATGACCGACAGTGATGCCCCGGTATCCACCATAAATCGTACTGCCACGCCGTTGACCGATCCATCGAGATAATAGTGTCCGTCCTCCGAGCGCTTGAGCGACTGTTGGCCGTAGAACAGGATTTTTTCAGGCTTGACCTGAGTGATTTGCGCGACAGGATTCTGCGATGCCGCATCGTTCAGCTTCGCACGAACGTCTGAGTTTTGCTGCTGCGCCACCGCGTTTGGGCGCATTTGGGCATCAAGCAAGGCCTGTTCCTGCATGCCGTGCCGGCGACCGATGACATAGGCGATGCCGGCGAACAGAACGATGAGAAGGAGGGTGCGCATCAATCCTTGAAAATCGCCACGCCACGGCTACCGTCCGGCTTGATCCAGCCGCGGTACATGCCTTCGGTATTGAACGGCAGCGCGATGTTGCCGTCCCGATCAAGCGCGATGGCGCCGCCGTCGCCGCCCATTTCCGGCACGACCTTCAGCAGCACCTCTTCCGCGGCCTGGGTCAGGGAATCGCCGCGGTATTTCATGCGCGCGCAGATGTCGTGCGCTACCGCGGCACGGATGAAGAACTCGCCCCAGCCGGTCCCGGAGACGCCGCATTGATCATTGGCATAGGTGCCGGCACCGATGATCGGCGAATCGCCGATGCGGCTCCAGCGTTTGTTGGTCATGCCGCCGGTGGAGGTCGCGGCGGCGATGTGGCCGTTGCGGTCGAGCGCCACCGCGCCGACCGTGCCGAAGTATTTGCCTTTCAGGTCATTCGAAGCGGTCTGTTTTTCTTCGGCCTGGGCTTTCAGCAGCTGCTTGTAGCGGTGCTCGGTGTCGAAGTACTCCGGCGGCACGCGTTCGATCTCTTTACGGGTGTCGGCGAAATGCTCGGCGCCCTCGCCCGCCAGCAGCACGTGCGGCGAATGCTGCATGACCGCCTCGGCGAGCAGAATGGGATTTTTGATGGTGCGTACGCCGGCCACGGCCCCGGCCTTGCCGGTATGGCCTTCCATGAGCGAAGCGTCCAGTTCGTGGCCGCCTTCGGCGTTATAGACCGCACCCTTGCCGGCATTGAACAGCGGCGAGTCCTCCAGCACGGTGACGCTGGCGATGACCGCCTCGCGGGCGCTGCCGCCGCGTTGAAGCACGGCATTGCCGGCATCCAGCGCCGCATTCAGGGCTTTTTCATAACCGGCCTGGTCTTCGGCCGACAGTTGCGCCCGGGTGATGACCCCGGCGCCGCCATGGATGACAAGGGCGGTTTTCGGCGGTGCGGCGGCGGCGATGGACGACATGAGCAGGATTCCGGCAAATACGGTGGACTTCATGGATTTTACCCCGACTGGCAGGCTTCCATCATACCCAATCCGGCCGGAATCAGCCCTGATGCCTGAGCGCTTCGATCGGATCGAGCTGGGACGCCTTGCGGGCGGGGTAAATGCCGAAAAACAGCCCGGTCGCCATCGAGCAGACCGCCGCCAGCGAAATCACCTTCCAGTTCAGCGCGACCGGCAGGGCCCCCATCTTCTCGACCAGCAACGAGAACCCGACCCCGATGAAGATGCCGATCAAGCCGCCGCCGACCGAAATCAGCATGGCCTCGGTCAGGAACTGGCGTTGGATCTCCCTCGGTCCGGCGCCGACCGCCATGCGCAGGCCGATTTCGCGGATGCGTTCGGTGACCGAGACCAGCATGATGTTCATGATGCCGATGCCGCCGACAATCAGCGAGATGCTGGCCACCGCGCCGAGCAGGAGTGACATGATGCGCGTGGTCTCGGTGCGGGTAGCGATGATTTCCGCGATGTTGCGCACCGTAAAGTCGTCTTCGGCACCCGGTTGGATCTTGTGCAGCTGGCGCATCAGCACTTCCACCTGCTCCTGCACGTAAGGAAGGTCTTCCGCACGCGCCACGCCCAGGGTAATCTGCTGCACGCCGCCGGGAAGCGTGTTGTTGCTGGCCAGACGCCGGCGCGCGGTTTCCAGCGGCACCAGCAACACGTCGTCCTGATCCTGGCCGAAACCGCCCTGGCCCTTGGATTCGAGCACACCGACCACCTGGAACGGCGTTTTCCCGATGCGGATGCTCTCGCCGATGGCTTCGGATTCGCCGAACAGCTCACGGCGGATGGTCTCGCCGATGAGCACGACCTTGCTCCCGGACTTGTAATCGGAATCCTGCAGCGGGCTGCCGCTGGCGATCTGCCACTCGTTGATGGCGAAATAATCCGGCTCGATGCCCTGCCAGCTGGTCGACCAGTTGTTCTCGGCATACACCACCTGAGTGCCGCCACGCAGGCTGGAGGTCACGTAAGCCACTTCCGGAATCTGCTGGCGGATGGCCTCGGCATCGGATTGGGTCAACGTCATTCGCGAACCCGAACCGAACCGGACGCCCCCGGAACGGGAAGAGCCGGAGTTGATGTCCAGCCGGTTGGCGCCCAGACCGGACACCATTTTCTCGATTTCATTCTGGGTGCCCTGCCCGACCGACACCATCACGATCACGGCGGCGATCCCGATGATGACGCCGAGCGAAGTCAGCGCACTGCGCAGCCAGTTGCCGCGCAGGGAAGACACGGCGGTGCGGAAGGTATCAAGCCACATCGGCGATCTCCTCGCTCAACACGCCGTCGAGCATGTGGCAGATGCGGTCGGCATGCGCGGCGACATGCTCGTCGTGGGTAATCAGGATGATGGTGTGGCCCTGCTGTTTGAGCGACTCGAACAGCGCCAGGATTTCAGCGCCGGTTTTCGAATCGAGCGCACCGGTGGGTTCGTCGGCGAGAATCATCGGCGGGCGGTTGACCAATGCCCGCGCGATGGCGATGCGTTGCTGCTGGCCGCCGGAAAGCTCGCCGGGCCTGTGATGCATGCGGCCGCCCAGACCCACGGCCTGCAGCGCGGTTTCGGCCATCGGCCGGCGCTCGGCCAGGGTGATGCCGGCGTAAGACAGCGGCATCATCACGTTATGCAGGGCATCCATGCGGCTGAGCAGGTTGAAGCTCTGGAACACGAATCCGATTTTCCCCAGCCGCAGTTTGGCCAAGGCCTCCTTGTCGAGACTGCGCACATCGATGCCATCGCAGTGGTAGCTGCCGGTGTAATCGGCATCCAGACAGCCCAGAACATTCATCAATGTGGACTTTCCGGAACCGGAAGCGCCCATGATGGCCACGAACTCGCCCGGCATGATCCGGAGACTGACCTGCTTGAGCGCGTCGACCTGCGCTTCGGTGCCCTGCGCATAGACCTTGCTCAGACCGCGGATGTCGATGACCGGCGTGTTCATGGCGTGCTGCGCGCGCTTCCGACGATGACCTGCTGCCCGTTCTTCAGGCCGCCGATGACTTCACTGCGGCTGCCATCCGAAACGCCGAGCCGGATTTCAACCGCTACCGGCTCGCCTTTTTCGAGCACATACACGGTAGCGCGCTTGGCATTGAACAAGGCCTGGATCTGCTGGTCCCACAGGCGTTGCTTTTCGGGATCCAGCTGTGCACGCACGCCTTCGAAGGCCTTGGCGAAGCGATCGGCGAACCGGCGCGCGCCATTGCCGCCACCGCTCATGCCTTGCGGTGCCGAACCGGCGGATTGTCCGGCTCCGGCCCCGGCATTGGCACCTTGGGCAAAACGCTGCATCATGCGGGCGGCCTGCTGCTTGTAGGCCTCGGCCGATGCATCGAAATTCGAGAGCACTGCGGGGTCGGCCTTGCTCTGGACCAGGAATTGGCGCATCGCATCCAGCTGCGCCTGCATGCGCTTACTGCGCTCTTCCATGGATGGCGCCGTGGCCTGCGTCGGCGCGCCGAACGAGGGACCGGCATTGGCCGCTGCGGCACTGGCCGGACGGAAGCGCAACGCCGCGTTCGGCACGGTCAGCACCTGGTTCTTTCGGCTGGTGATGATCTGTGCGGTGGCGGTCAGGCCGGGCAGCAGCACCTGCTCGGCGTTGTTGACTTCGATGACGACCGGAAAGGTGACGACATTGGAGACATTATTGGCTGCCAGGCGGATCTGCTTGACCTTGCCGCGGAAATTGCGGTCCGGGAAGGCATCCACGGTGAACGTGGCCTCCTGTCCGACCTGCAGCTGGCCGATGTCGGCTTCGTCGATGGCGAGGACAATTTCCATTTCGCTCAGATCGCCGGCGATCTTGAACAGCACCGGGGTCTGCAGGCTGGCGGCAACGGTTTGCCCGGGCTCGACATTGCGGGCCAGAACCGTGCCTTTCACCGGCGACCGGATGATGGTTTTTGCCAGATCCAGCTGGGCGCTGTTGAGATTGGCCTGCTGCTGGCTGACTTGGGCCTGGGCCGACTGAACCCGCGCCTGCGCCTGCGCATTCTGGGCCTGGGCAATGTCGCGGTCGGTTTTCGAAATCAGCTGCTTGGCCGCCAGCTGGGATTTGCGCTCGAAATCGCGCGAGGCGTTGATGGCGGCGGCGCGGGCCTCGGCCAATCCGGCCTGGGCGCTGGCCAGCGCGGCACTGGCCTGCGCAACGCGGGCCTGGAAGGTGGACGGATCGATGCGGGCGATGATCTGGCCGGGCTCGACCTGATCGTTGAAATCGACATCGACCGACTGCAGGGTTCCGGAAACCTGGGTACCGACCTCGACCGTGGCGGTGGCGCCAAGGGTGCCGGTTGCGGAAATGCTCGAGGACAGATCGCCGACCTGTGCCGCTTCGGTGCGGTACTGGCTTTCGGCGTCATCGCTTCCGCCGGAAAGGCTGCGGTAACCGAACCAAACCGCCAGGACGGCAACGGCAGCGAGGGCGATTTTGCCGAGGGGAAGTCCGGAGGATTTTAAGTTCATGGGATTACGGCCTGTTTCATGTCAATTCGGAATAGGATGCTTCGGGAATCAAAAGCGTCGCAAGGGTTCCCTGGCCGGGTGCGCTGACCAGCTCGATGCGCCAGCCGAAACGGTCGCAGAAGCGCTTGACCAACGACATGCCGATGCCCTTGCCGCCGGCATTGGTGGTTTCACCGCGGTAGAACAAATCGAAAACGCGTTCCAGCTGCTGCGCACTCATGCCGACTCCCGTATCGCGGACTTCCAGTTTTCCGCTGCTGACGCGGATATCGATATGGCCGCGATCGGTGTAATGGCAGGCATTGCGTACCAGATTGCCGATGACCGTCGACACCACGTAGTACGGCACGTCGATGCGGAAATCGGCGGCGATCTCGAGCACCAGTTCGACCGGCTTGCCATTGATCAGCAACTTCGCTTTCTCGACCTCTTCGGCGGCGGCTTCTGAAATCCAATACGGCTGCTCGCTGTGCCCGTAATCATCTTCGCGCGCGAGCAGCAGGAAGCCTTCGATCAGGGATTCCATTTCCTGGCTGGCTTTCTGGATGCGGGTGATGGAACGCTGCGCCATCGGCGACAGACAGGTTTCACCGGCGACCATGTCACTGGCGACACGGATGACCGTGAGCGGCGTGCGCAGTTCGTGCGAGGCGTTGGCGGTGAAATTCTGCTCGCGCTCGACGAACTGGCCGATGCGTTGGCCGAAATCATGCAGCGCTTCGGCCAGCACCTTGGCCTCGTTGTCCATGTCGCCGGGCAGCTTCTCGGCAGCCAGCACCGAGACATCCGGTTTTTTCGGATCCCAGCCACGGACCTGGTTCGACAGCCAGATGACCGGCGATACCAGCTTTTTCGAGGTCCGGTAACTGAAAAAAACCATGGCATAGACCACCACCAGCAGCAGCGCCAAAGGCACCACGCCGAACCAGAACGCCAGGGCATCGACCTGCTCCTGCTTGAAAATCAGGAACAGGCGCCGGTTCTCGCGCGTTTCCACCCAGATCAGTTCGCCGCCACGGTCTTTGTCGAGGCTGTGATACCCGTTGCCGAGCGCACGGTAGGTGGCCGGCATGGCATCGACCTGCGCCAAGGGCAGCAGGAAGCCCTTCATGTTGAAGGTGTCGGGGACCTGCACGTTCGGATTGTTCTGGTAAAGGCTCCAGAAGTGCCTCGCCTCATCCTGCAGCGCCTGCTTGATCAGGATGTCCTTGATGACCACCGATGCTCCGTAAACGCCGATCACCGCCGCGAAACAGATGGCGGCGGTCTGCAGGACGAATGCGGTCCAGAATTTCTTCCGGAGGCCGTGCCGGTCGCTCATGCCTTGGGCTGTTCGTCGAGATCGACGATGCGGTAACCGGCGGTCTGCACGGTGTGCAGCAGCTGTTTCTCGAAGCCGCGATCGACCGCCTTGCGCAGGTTGTACAGGTGGCTGCGCAGGGTATCGGATTCGGGCAGTTCATCACCCCAGATTTCACGCTCGATGTCGCGCCGGGTCACCACGCGGGGCGACTCCCGCATCAGGATGCCGAGCAGGCGCAGTGCGATCGGCGACAGGGTCAGATCACGGCCGCCCCGCGTCGCACGCAGGCTGCCGGTATCCAGCACCAGATCGGCGACTTTGTAGACTTCGGTGCTGACTTGACGGCGTTCACGGCGGATCAAGGCGCGGATACGCGCCTCCAATTCCTGGATGGCGAAAGGTTTGATCAGATAGTCATCGGCACCGGCTTCGAGCCCAAGCACCTTGTCGGACACGGCATCACGTGCGGTCAGCATCAGCACCGGCGTGGCGATCTTGCCTTCCTCGCGCAGTTTGCGGCAGACCTGCAGGCCGTCCATGCGCGGCAGATTGAGGTCAAGCACGATCACGTCGTAACTGTTCTTGGTGGCCAGACGATAGCCATCGACCCCGTCTCCGGCATAATCCACGCCGAAGCCTTTGCTCTCAAAATATTCGCCGACCACCTCGGACAGGCTGCGGTTGTCTTCAACCAGCAGGATCAAACCGGCTTGGGTATCTCGTTTCATGGGCTTCTCCTTTCAGGGCTTCAGCTTTGTGAAGAATGCCCCCTACGGGGTGATTGCCGTGTGAACCGGCCTTAGAACGGGATTTTTCCGGTCAGGATGTCCCGGTACATCAGCCAATCCGAGACGAACGAATACAGCGGATGGCGGAAGGTGGCCGGCTTGTTCTTCTCGAAGGCGAAATGCCCGACCCAGGCGAACCCGTAGCCGCAGAAAAAGGCGGCCGGCAGCCAGTACCACTGGCCGGTCAGCACCAAGGCCGCGATGCAGCCGAGGACCAGCGAGCTGCCGACGAAATGCAGGCGCCGGCAGGTCAGATTTTGGTGTTCCCCCAGATAATAGGGGTAGAACTCGGCAAGGGAATTAAATCGGGTCATTGGCGGCCTCCTGGGTTTTTGCCTGTTGCCATAGGGTTTCCTGCGCGGTCAGATCCAGATCGGACAGTCTGCGGCCGGATTGCAGTGCCAAGGACTCGATGGCCCGGAACCGGCGTTCAAATTTCGCATTGGCACGACGCAGGGCGGCGCCGAAATCGACCCCGGCATGGCGAGCCAGATTCACGCACACGAACAGGATATCGCCGATTTCATCTTCCAGCGCCTCATGACCGCGCCCTTTGGCCAATTCGGCCTGCGCTTCGGCCATTTCTTCGGTCAGCTTGTCGAACACCAAAGAGACATCGGGCCAGTCGAAACCGACTGTTGCCGCCCGATTCTGCAGTTTGAGGGCACGCTGCCACTCCGGTAATCCGGCGGCTATTCCGGCCAGGGCACTGTCGTCCGAGCCGTTGCGTGCACGGCGCTCTTCCTGCTTCATGCGTTCCCAGGCCTCGGTCTGGGCGGCGGCATCGGCCACACTGGCGTCGCCGAACACATGCGGATGCCGATCGGTCATCTTCCGGTTGATGGCCGCAACCACATCATTGAAGGTAAACAGGCCCTGCTCCTGAGCCAATTGGGCATGGAACACCACCTGAAACAGCAGGTCGCCGAGTTCATCCCGGAGATCTTCAGGTCCGCCGCGCTCTATGGCATCCGCGACCTCGTAAGCTTCTTCAATGGCATACGGCGCCAGGGATTTGAAGTCCTGCTGCAGATCCCAGGGGCATCCGTTTTCGGGATGGCGCAGTGCGCGCATGATGGACAGCAGCTGCTCGATCGGTGTGCTCACAGCCAGTCCTGCCAGCCAATGGACAGATCGCCGACCGCAATGAAATGGGGATTGAGCAGGGACTCTTTGCTGTTGTAGCGCAAGGGTGCGCCATCGAGCGTGAATACGCCGCCGCCGGCGGCTTCCAGCACCGCCTGCGCCGCCGCCGTATCCCACTCCGAAGTCGGTCCGAACCGGGGATACAAATCGACGTCACCGGTGGCGATTTTGCAGAATTTCAGGGAAGAACCGAGACCGACGGTGTCCACTGAACCGATCCGGTCCAGATAGGCCTGGGTGATGTCATCGCGATGCGAACGGCTGGCGGCAACCCGCAACGGATTCGGCGCACCGGCGACACGGGCGATGCCTGTTTGCGTACCCTGCTGCCAACGGGTGCCCAGCCCCTGGCCGCCGACCAGCAACCAATCCATGGCCGGCGCATAGACCGCACCCAGCACCGGAACACCGTTGTCGATCAAGGCGATATTAACGGTGAACTCGCCGTTCTTTTTGATGAACTCGCGGGTACCGTCGAGCGGGTCGACCAACCAGTAACGCGACCAAGCCCGGCGCGCCGGCCAATCGATGTGAGCCGACTCTTCGGAAAGAATCGGCAGGCCGCCATCAAGCTCCGGCAGCAGCGAAACGATGCAGCGGTGTGCCGCCAGATCGGCCTGCGTCAGCGGCGAAGCATCGGCTTTTTCGGTGACCGCGAAATCCTGGGCATACACGGCCATGATTTCATCGCCGGCCCGGCGGGCAATATCCGCAATTCGGTCAGCCCAGAGCCTCATGTGCCGGAATGCACCAGTTCCTTGATGACCAGCAATGCGGCCAGACTGCGTCCTTCCGAGCAGTCTTCGCGCAGCACGAGCTCGTGCAGGCGATCAAGACGCCACGGCACCACTTCCAGTACTTCCGGTTCATCGCCGACCAGGCGCTCCGGGTAAAGATCCTCGGCCAGTACCAGATCGATGGCATGGGTCATGTATGTCGGCGCCAGGGTAATGGAGCGCAGGATGCGCAGGCTGCGTGCGCCGAAACCGGCCTCTTCCTTGAGCTCGCGGTTGGCGGCCTCCAGCACCGTTTCGCCGGGATCAATCCGCCCTTTCGGCAGACAGAGTTCGTAGCGGTGGGTGCCGGCGGCATACTCCTTGATCAGCAACACGGTATCCTTGTCGGGCATGGCGGCGATCATTACCGCACCATGGCCCTGATGCAGGGCCCGTTCATAGCGGCGGCGTTCGCCGTTGGAAAACTCCAGATCGATGCGCTCGCGCCTGCCGTGGCTGTTTTCAATCAGCTCGCGGGAATGGATAATAGGCAGGGAATTCATGGTTTCATTGTCGCGCGTTTCGGCAAAGCTGGCTAGAGAGGAAGGCGAATTATGTCCACATTCACCCCGCCACGGGATCTGGCCGAATGGCACCGGCGAGATCTCGGCGTACTCTGGCATCCCTGCACGCAGATGGCCGAACACCCGGAGACCTTGCCGCTGATACCCATCCGCTCCGGGCACGGTGTCTGGCTCGAAGCTATTGATGGAAACCGCTATCTGGATGCCATCAGCAGCTGGTGGACCAATCTTTTCGGCCATTCCGAACCTCGTATCGCAGCGGCCATTGCCCGTCAGGCCGGCACTCTGGAGCATGTGATTTTCGCCGGGTTCTCGCATGAGCCGGGACTGCAGCTGGCCGAGCGCCTGTGCGCCTTGGCCCCGGACGGCCTGACCCGGGTGTTCTATGCCGACAACGGTTCAGCTGCGGTCGAGATCGCGCTGAAAATGAGTTTTCACAGCTTCGCCAACCGCGGCATGGCCGGCCGGAACCGCTTCATGGCGCTGCAAAACAGCTACCACGGCGAAACACTCGGCGCGCTTTCCATGGCCGACATCCCCCTGTACCGCAGGGTTTACGCGCCGCTGCTGCTGGAGCCGCTGTTCGCGCCCTCGCCGGATGCTTTCGGCAAGTCCGAGGGCGAGACCGATGCCGATTGCGCCATGCGCGCCGCAGCCGGACTCGAAGTGTTGGTGGAAAAACACCAGCATGAACTGTGCGCCCTGATCCTCGAGCCGCTGGTGCAGTGCGCCGGCGGCATGCGCATGTACCACCCGGTGTATCTGTCCGAAGCCCGACGGATCTGCGAGCGTTTCGGCATCCACCTGATCGCCGATGAAATCGCAGTCGGATTCGGTCGTACCGGCACCTTCTTCGCCTGCGAACAGGCCGGCATCCGGCCGGATTTCCTGTGTCTGTCGAAAGGCCTGACCGGCGGCTTCCTGCCGATGTCGGCGGTGTTGACCACGGAAGCGGTATTCGCCGATTTCCTGTCCGATGAACGCAGCCGCGGCTTTCTGCACTCGCACAGCTATACCGGCAACCCGCTCGGCTGCGCGGCGGCGCTGGCCAGTCTCGACATTTTCGCGCAGGACGACATCCTCGTGCGCAACCGCGCGACGGCAAGGCAGATGGGCGTTCTTGCCGCAACCCTGCAGGACCACCCGAATCTGCAGCAGGTGCGCCAGACCGGGATGATCGTGGCTTTTGAGCTTGGCCGCGACCGCCGCACTGCCTTCGATGCCGCCGAACGCCGTGGACTGCGCGCCTACCGCGCCGGTCTGGAGCGCGGTGTGTTGCTTCGACCGTTGGGCGATATCCTGTACTGGATGCCACCTTACTGCATCCGTCCCGAGGAGCTGGAATTGCTCGCCGCTGCCACGCAACAAGCAATCGAGGAGGCCTGCCGATGAGAACCATCCGGAGTTACATCGATGCGACGCTGAAACCCGAACAGGAGCTGGTCCTGCCGGAACTGGTCAGCAACCACATCGTGCGCGTGCTTCGTCTTGAAACCGGTGACATTTTCCATCTATTCAACGGCGACGGTCACGACTACCCGTGCCGCATCCTGAGTCTCGAGAAGCGCGGCGCACGTGTCCGCATACTGGAAAAAACGGCCGTAAGCAATGAATCGCCACTGCGCATCCATCTGTTCCAGAGCATCGCACGCGGCGAGAAAATGGACTGGATCCTGCAGAAAGCCACCGAACTCGGTGTCGCCGAGTTCACGCCGATGGTGTCGGACCGCACCGAAGTGAAACTGGATGGCGAGCGCAGCGATAAGAAGCTCGCCCATTGGCAGGGCGTCGTTCGCTCGGCCTGCGAACAGTCCGGCCGCGCGTCGGTTCCGGTGGTGAATCCGCCGATTGCCATACACCGGATCGATGCGGCAGGCATGGCGGGTGCATTCTACCTACAACCGGATGCCGAAAGCGGCATTGCCGGGCTGGCGATTCCCGCGGATGGCCGGATCGTCCTGGCCATCGGGCCGGAGGGCGGGTTTACCGAGCGCGACATCCGGCTCTTGCAGACGGCGGGTTTCAGCGGGCTGCGTGTCGGTCCCCGGATACTGCGCACGGAGACTGCAGGTATTGCGGTTACCGCCGCGTTGCAGTCGCACTACGGCGACTGGTAATCAAAGCGCGTCGCGGATGGTTGCTTCGACCGTTTCCAGGTTCGGAATCGATACCCCATCGCCATCCAGATAGGCGGAGTAATAGTACTCACTGGCGTGTTCGGGATCATCGATGAGATGGTCGGAAGCGATGTTGACAAGACGCGGAAAGCCCGAGGTCAGAATGGCGAAGTACGGCAGTTTGGTCTCGCCGGAAAGGCCTTTGAGAACGGCGATTTTCGCACCCGCCACGGACTCCCGGGGGGTCCATCCCGCCATCGCCGAAAACGAAACCAGAGGCAATCGGTAGCCCTTCCAGCGGATGACACCGAGAAACCAGTCCGGCTTGCCTTCAACGGCTTCCGGTGCGGCATAGGTGATGATTTCGGACACGGTGGTGTTCGGCAGCATCAATTTGCCGCCGGGCAGCGCCATCAATACCGCACGCATCTGTTCGACTTGGGTTTCCATAGATTATTCCGTTTAAGTGAACCACTTCGCCATAAGCTCTTCCGTCAGCAGCGGCGCACCGGCATTGGCCAGTTCACGCGCTACGCCGGCGTCGTAACATTCTTCCGGATCCTGCACAAACAGGGTTTTGCAGGCACCACTGAACGCCATCAATGCCGAAGCCAATGCCGGATCGGCACCGCTCAACACCAGAATTTTTGCCGATTTCGACTGGAGGGTGATGAACGGCCTCAGACCAGCACGGGCCTGGCATTGGTATCCCAGTGCAGTCACGGCGATGCCGCAGTCGGGCGGGAGCAGATAAACGGTTCCCGACAGCAGATGTTCATCGCTTTCGGCAACCCGAAGATCGGCATCGGTGACTTTCTGCAGCTGTGCGCGCAGACGCTCCAATTGCGCGGCGCCGATTTGGAGTGACAGGACCATAACACCGGCGAAGGTGCGTGGGACTTTCTGCAACAGCGTACGTACCGCGCCCGGTCCGCCGACACCGGATACCACCAGAAACAGACGGTCGTGCGCGGCGTCTTCAACCGGCAATGGAACATGAACGGGCGCTGCCGCAAAAGCCGGCATGGCTGGCGCCGGCGCCGGTTCGCCCAGCGTCGCTGCCGGCGTGCCCGTTGAAGGGGCGGAGACATCATCCACCAGAGAGAACATCGACAGGTCGAACTCGCGGGGCGGTGCTGCAGCCGTGACGGCAGGCACCGCCATCGCGGCATCGGCGCTCAGAGACAGTGCGGAAAAATCGGGCGCGGCGACCGGCTCCGGCACGGCCTGAACGCTTGCGGCCGGAATCTCGGGAACCGCGAAATCGGGCATCAAGGTGGGATCGATGTCGTAGTTGAACATTGATTTTTCTTCATCGCTCAACGGCAACAGGGCCTCATCTGCGGCACCTTCCGAAGACACCGGCGGATGCGACAGGCTGTCTTCCATCTGTTGCAGGGCGCCTGCCAATTCCGTCGAGTCCAGATCGAAACTGAAACCGTCGCCGTCATGCCATTCGGTCGAACCGGAACGGCCGATGTCGAGCTTCTCGACGGTCGGCAGCGCATCGGTCTGCGGATTCTGTCCTGATTCAAGCAGTGCACGCTCTTCTTCGGTCAAAGGCAGCAGCTGTTCGGAATCAACACGCACTTCCGGGCCGTCATGGCCATGGGCCAACTCGGAGTCGACTTTCGACAGCGCCAAGGCCAGCGCATCCGGATCGATGGCGAGATCGTCGTAATGTCCGGTATCCTGCCAATGCGCGGATTCGTCGGTTTCTGCCGGCGCGGCAAAACCGGCCGCGACCGGGATATCCTCATGGCTGCCACCGATCGGCCGGTAATCCGGCAATCCGTCATCCGGCGCCTGCATCGCCTCCTTGGCATCGGCGTCCATCGGCAGCGGCGGCAGAACATCACGGTCAAGCAGTTTTGCCGCCATATGGCGGGCCCAGCGGTTGAGGTCCCATCCGCTCAGCCCGCTGGTGGTTTCGGCATCATCGAAAAGAACCGTCATCGAGGGTTGGCTGAGGAATTCGCTGTAAGGTTCAAGCTCCAGCTCGGTGGCCGGTTCGAGACTGATCACGATTTTGTTCGGAGCCAGCTGCGTCAGCGCATCCGGCGACGTCTGTGACGGCTTGCCGACCCAGACCGGATGCACGCCAAGATCGGTCAGGGCGCCGACCAGTTGTTCGCGGGCCTGACCCTCCCGGCCGAGCACCACGACTCGTTGTGCGCCATTGGCCATCATGGTTTATTTCTTGAAGATCTCGTTGACCTGCCGCATCAGTTCGAATTCCTGATAGGGCTTACCGAGATAGCGCTCGACGCCGAGGTCGAATGCCCGCTGGCGGTGCTTCTCGCCGGTCCGGGAGGTGATCATCATGATCGGCACATGCTGGAGACGGGCATCGGATTTCATGTTCTGCGCGACTTCATAGCCGTCCATGCGGGGCATTTCGATGTCGAGCAGCACCAGATCGGGGACCTGTTCGGCCATTTTCTCGATGGCCTCGAGACCATCCCGTGCGACCACGACTTCGAAATTGTTGCGCTCCAGGATGCGCGAGGTGACCTTGCGCATGGTGATCGAGTCGTCGACCACCATGACCAGCGGCATCGAGCGTGACGTATCCTCAACCGCTTCCGGCGCATGCGGAATCTGGCGCTCGGCATTGTGACGAACCAGCGGGGCAAGATCCAGAATGACCACCACGCCGCCGTCGGGCATGATGCTGGCGCCGTAAACACCGGGTACCGAGGTGACCTGAGGGCCGACCGGTTTGACCACGATTTCCTGGCTGCCGAGCACCTGATCGACGCAGATCGCGATGCGGTCCTGCCCGGACTTGGACAGCAGCATCGGCATCTGCATGCTTCCAGCCGCTTTTGCGGTCGGAAGATCGAGCAATGTTCCGAGATCGTAGATTTTGTGACGGTTGCCGGCGTAGTTGAACTCCGGGGATTCCAGCCGCAGCTTTTCATCCAGTTCTTCACGGCCGATCCGGCCGACGCCGTCGACCGATGCAATCGGAATGGCGAACTGGCTTTCGCCGATTTTGACGAATACGGCTTTGGTCACCGCCAGGTTCAGCGGCAGTCGGATGATGAATTCGGTACCGCGGCCAAGCGTGCTTTGAATGCCCAGACTGCCGTTCAGATTGCGGATTTCGCTGCTGACCACATCCATGCCGATACCCCGGCCGGCCAGTCGGGTCACCGTGTCGACGGTCGAGAAGCCGGTCTGGGTAATCAGGGCGAGAACCTGGGCTTCGCTGAGTTCCTCATCGGCACCGATGAGACCGCGTTGCAGCGCTTTATTCCGGATCTGGGCGACATCAAGACCATGACCGTCATCGCGGACGGAAAGCACGACTTCCGTACCTTCCTGGGCGACATTGATGACCACGTTGCCGGTTTGCGGCTTGCCGGCGCTACGGCGCTGCTCCGGCGCCTCGATGCCATGGGCGACGGCATTGCGCAGCAGGTGTTCCAGCGGTGCGGTCATGCGATCGAGAACAGAACGGTCCATTTCACCCTGCGCGCCGTCGATCCGCAGATCGACCTGCTTGCCGCTGTCTTCGGCGGCCTGGCGCATGACGCGGCGCAGGCGGGGCAGCAGCGTTTCGAAAGGCACCATGCGCGTACGCATGAGACCTTCCTGCAGCTCCGAACTGACGCGCGACTGCTGAAGCAGCAGGGTTTCATGGTGACGGGTCAGGTCATCGAGCGTGGCCTGCAGGTTGATCAAGTCATTCGAGGATTCCGCGAGCGAACGCGACAGCTGCTGCTGCGTGGTGAACCGGTCGAGTTCGAGCGGATCGAAATCCTTGTTGCCTTCATCGGCTTCCCGGATGTTGCGGGCGGCGATCTGGGCTTCGGTTTCGATATCCAGTCGGCGGAGCTGTTCGCGCAGACGCGATGTGGTCTGGTCGAGTTCGACCAGATTGGTCTTGAACTGGCCCAGCTGTTGTTCGAGGCGGGCGCGGTAAATAGCGACTTCACCGGCGAAATTGACCAGCTGATCGAGCAGGTCGGCACGGATGCGGACCACATCCTGCGGCGTGCGCAGACCCTCATCGGTATCGAGATCCTGCAGATCGATCGGGCCGGACAGCGGCTTGGCTACTTTTGCCGCCGTGGTTTGTGCAGACGGTGCGGATTCCGGAGCGGCGCTGACACCGCCGGCGTCCAGCAGTTGAATCAAGGCGTTCGGCGACTCTGGCGCAGCGCGTTCTTCAACCTGATCGGCCATCCGGTGCAGGGCATCCAGGGCTTTCTCAATGACCCCGAGTTGCGCGGCATCGGGAACCACGCCTTGCTCGGCGCCGGCCTGGATGAAGCTTTCCAGACTGTGGCTGAGTTCGCCGATGCTGAACAGACCGGCCATGCGGGCGCCGCCCTTGAGGGTATGCAGATTGCGTTGCAAGCCGAGCAACGGCTCGACGCTTTCCGAGGACTGCTTCAACTGGACCAGCAGATTATCGCTCTGATCGAGCAGATCCTTGGCCTCTTCGGTGAAGATGTCCAGAAGTTCTTCATCCAGATCACGGGTATCCAGTCGATCCATTGCGGTACCCTGCCCTTCATCAACCGACGTTTGGACGGATGCTTCGTTCATCAATGGTGCCGGCGGCAATGCTTCAGATTCCGGCTTGGCAAGGTCTGCAGCGACTTTCATGACCGCAGGAGCGGCAGCCTCGATATCGGATGCTTCATCCGGCTGGTAGTTCGGATCGGTCAAGCGCTCAAGCTCTTCCAGGCTCATGCCATCATAATCATTGGCTTCTGCCTTCCCGGCAGCGGCTTGTTCGGCGGCGGCTTGTTCGGCGGCGGCTTGTTCGGCGGCGGCTTGTTCGGCGGCGGCTTGTTCGGCGGCGGCTTGTTCGGCGGCGGCTTGTT